>CAZLFF010000156.1:0-7242 GCA_964558755.1 uncultured Pirellulaceae bacterium | reverse complement strand
TCCCGTGCCAGTAGCTGCCCTCGGGCGTTTCGATGTCTTGGCTGATCGAGTGCGAACGATCCAGTTCATTGTGCAGCAGCCACAACCCGCTACGACAGCATGCCGCCATGTTTTGGTTAGTGACGGGGCTCGCGAAACAGCCGTCGCCATCAAGGTCGCCCAGATCGCCAAAAAGGCCTGTGCTGCCTGGTCTGCCGTAATTGTCGAGAGCAGATTCGATGACCAGTTTGGCTGCGGTTGAGGAGAGAAAATTAAAACTAGGCAAGGCTGGGCTCTTGGGTTGTTAGTTTTCGAGTGAGAAAAGTAGTCATCACCGCTCCGCGTGATGTCGCGGGGGGCGATCGCGGTCCTATCGGTTGCGGTTTCGCCGGGGAAAATTTTTTTGATGGCACGGGAACTCGGACGAAACATCCCGTTGGTCGGGAAGTTCTGCCTTGGACCGTTGTCCTATCGCGGTGCGTTTGGGCCTCGCGACATCACCTTGAAGGTGATGACTACCAGCCGTGATTTGTCTTGTTGGGCTTTCGCGCGCCTCCTATACTCCGCCACCTATTTTGCGCATTTGCGGGCGGAGCCAGCAAGGCGGGCAATCTTAAGTGAGTGTCCAGCAGCGCTTCATTTTCATCGATCCGTGACCGGTTTGGCGTGAGTCCAACGACGCGGCAATCTGAGCTTCTGGGCGAACGAGTTCGCTGGCGGGACCGCTGTGCGCGGGCCTGGCGGTTTCCGTTGTTGTTGTTGGTTGCATTTTTGGCGATTGGCAGCGCGGCGATTGGTCAGGAAATCACGTTCGCCCGTCCGGCTTTGGACGTGCCCGTCGCCGTGTCGGCCCAGCAAGCAACTCGTTGGCGACAGGGTAGTTACGAAGTGCTGCATTTGACCGGGTCGGTACGGATCGATCAGCAGTCACTGGTTGTAAAGGCGAACGAAGCCATCCTGTGGGTCGAAACCCCTGATGCTCACCAGGGCAGCGCGTACAAGGTCATTGTTTACCTCGAAGGTCAAACCCTCATCGAAGTGGCTCGCGATGCCGCAGAAGATTTATCCGAGCCGGCGACGGAGCGGGATCGATTGGTTGACGAGACATGGTTGGGCCGATTGTTCACGACTGCCACGGTGGACTTAGATCGAAACGCCCTCGAGCGAGCGGATCAGGAACCGCCAGCGGTCTTCGTACGGGCTCAAGCGGCCCTTGCCCGTGGCGCAAACACGTCAGTGCAGCAGACCCAGTTTCAACAGCCAGTTACCACTGCTGCTCCGCTGTTGGTTTCCCCACAAACGGGAGCCACTCTTCAAACGCAACCCGCCCTGCCCTCGCCCGCCGCCCAGCCATTCACGCCGCCGGCCGCAGGCACGACGGTACCACCGGGAGAGTACCTGAGTCCGCAAGCGGCGGCTGAGGCGTTGGGCGTGACGCCCGGCAATGCAATCGGAGCCGTACCGCAAGCCAATTTCGGTGTGGTGTCTTCCTTTGGCGTCGACATTAGTGCTCGCGATTCGCGTGTGCCGTTGAACTTTAAGTCGTTCAACAATCCCAATGACCCTAGCGAGCGAGTGTCGGTCGGCACGGGCGGAGTGCGGATTGTGATTGATTCCCCCGACCTCTTGAACGCTGACATGATAGCCAGCGACGGCGGCGGGCAACTGGTGGTCTTGGCCGACAACATGGTCCAGTGGCAAACCGTGCAGCCAAACGGATCGCAGCGTCGGCAGTTTTACATCGAGGGCAATGTCGTCTTCGCCAAGGGCCGCCGCGTGATCTACGCAGACCGAATGTACTACGACGTTGATTTGCAGCAGGGCACAATTTTGAACGCCGAAGTGCTGACTCCCGTGGAAGACTACGGCGGTTTGGTCAGGCTCAAGGCAGGCGTGGTGCAACAGGTGGATGCCAACAACCTGCGAGCCATCGGGTCGGCATTCACGTCCAGCCGTTTGGGCGTGCCGCGATATTGGTTGCAGTCGGAATCGATCGGCATCAATCGACGGTCCGTTCCCGCGACCGATGACGTGACGGGTCAATCGCTATTTAATCCGCAAACGGGTCAGCCGATCATGGAGGATCGTTACAGTGTTGATGCGGAATCAAATCGAGTTTACGTTGCCGGCGTGCCCGTGTTTGCTTGGCCGCGATTGCGGACGAATCTGGAGGATCCATCGCTGTACCTAAAGCGGTTCGGGATTAACAACGACCGCGTGTTTGGGTTTCAGCTGCAAACCGGCTGGGATTTATACCAGCTGTTGGGGATTCAAAACCGCCCCGAGGGTACGGAGTGGATTGGTCTGCTCGACCTGCTGAGTGACCGTGGCGTTGGCTTTGGCAGCGAATTCAACTACCGTCGCAACGGCTTATTTGGTTTCTCGGGTGAAGCCGTTGGGCAGTATAAGAGTTGGTTCATCAACGATCGAGGCAATGATCGACTGGGGCTCGACCGGCTGAACCTAGCGCCCGAAGAAGACTTTCGGGGCCGGATGACGTTGGACCACCGTCACCAGTTCGCACCGGGTTTCAGTCTGCGGGCCGAACTTGGCTACATCACCGATCGTAACTTTCTTGAGCAATATTACGAACGAGAATGGGACAACGAAAAAGATGCAACGACGGGGCTGTGGTTGGAACGAAACACGGGCACGATTAGTGACAACTTAATCGCTGACGTTCAGATCAATGACTTCTTTGCCCAAACCAGTTGGTTGCCACGCTTTGATCGTTTTCGCATCGGCCAGACGCTGTTCGGCGACCGAGCCGTTTGGCACAACCACTCGCACATCGGTTACGCTCGCCTGCGAGCGGCCGACGCGCCAACTAGCGCGGTCGAGCAGGCGAAGTTCGACCCGTTGGCGTGGGAAGCAAACGTCCAGGGCATCCGTGCGGGAACTCGGCAAGAGATTGATTTCCCCGTCCAGTTCGGTCCGATGAAAGTCGTGCCGTATCTGTTGGGTGACGCCACGTATTGGCAACAAGACCTAAACGGCAACGATCTGACACGGCTGTACGGCCAGGTGGGCGTGCGAGCCAGTTTGCCGCTGTGGCGCGTCGATCCATCGATCCAAAGCGCGTTGTGGAACGTGAACGGGTTGGCTCATAAGGTTCGCTTTGACATGGATTTGTTCTACGCCGACGCGTCACAGAACCTGACCGACCTGCCGCTCTACGATCAGCTGGACGACGACGCCCAGGAGCATTTCCGGCGTCGGTTCGCGTTCGATACGTTTGGTATTTTGGCTGGCGGCGATGTGCCCCTGAAGTTTGACGAGCGTTTTTACGCGTTGCGTTCTGGCATGCAAGGCAACGTTACCGCGGCCTCGAACGAGATCGCGGATGACTTGATGGCGTTGAAGCTGGGCGTTCGGCAGCGTTGGCAAACGAAACGAGGCATGCCGGGCCGCGAGCGTGTGATCGATTGGATCACGTTGGACTCGCAGATGATGTTCTATCCGGATGCGGATCGAGACAACTTTGGTTCGGCCGCTGGCATGTTTGACTATGATTTTCGCTGGCACATCGGAGATCGGTTTTCGGTCCTGTCCGACGGTTACGCTGACTTCTTTGGCGATGGTTTGCGAACCGTTAGTTTGGGAGCCAACCTAACCCGACCCGAAGTTGGCGATCTGTACGTTGGCGTGCGTTCGATCGAGGGCCCCATTAGCAGCAACGTGATCACCACGGCGTTGACATATCGCATGAGCGAAAAATGGGGTGTGCAAGCGGGTGGGCAGTACGATTTTGGTGACGCCGGATCGATCGGCCAGTCCCTGTCGCTGGTTTACATCGGTGAGTCATTCATGACTCAGTTTGGTGTCAATTACGACGTTAGCCGGGACAACGTGGGCTTCCGATTCGGTTTCGAACCTCGCTTTCTACCACGGCCCAAGCTATTTCGCCCCGGTGGCGAAGCGATTCCACCCGCTGGTTCTCGCTGGTTGGAATGAGAAAAGGGTTCAGCGGACTAGGTTTCAGGAAGAGGTGTGAGGACGCACACCGCGAGGCGTTGTTTTGTGCCTAAAGCACATTAAACCGAAGACTGAAAGCCGCGTATTAAGTGCCTAGTAGTGAGTACTGCTCACTGAGTACTGAGTACCGAGTACTGAGCTGAGTACCGGCTACCAAGTTCTCACTTCTTCCTTCACCCTCTTGAACCCTGAACCCTGAACCCTGAACCCTGAACCCTGAACCCTTTTTCGCGCAGCGAAAAAACCCGCCTGCGAGGAAGCCTCACGCGGCGGGCTGCTGCGATGTAGATTGAATATTGGGTGGCCAGCACGCGTCACGCGTGGCCGTTAACGACCGGCGACTAACGCCGTGCGGCCTGTTCGGCTCGGGCTTCTTTGAGTGCCGCGGCTTCACGAGCCAGTTTGAACTCAGGGCCGCGCGGGAAATACTGCACATCATCGTTTTGGTAGTACGAGCTAGGCAGCGTCTGCCCGGCAACACTGACTTGGCAGCCCGTGGTGACGACCGACGACAGTAAAGCAGCAACGCCTAGGACGATATGAACAGTGCGGTTATTCTTTGAATTGGACATCGCTTTGGTAACTCCTGTTTCGGTCTCGCGGCACGCCATCACAGCAATCGTGCTACACGATCCTCCATGCTGTCTACATCGACTCGCCTTCGGGTGATCTTTGGCCAAAATGCAGAAAAATCGTTGTAGTCGTTATTTCTTAACACCCGGCCCTCGATTCAGCAGACCGCCACGCCAATAATCCAAAAACTAGGCGACCGTGGCAGGATGGGCAGTTTGGTTGGTTTCTTCTTCGCCCCTGATACGTTTTGCCGGTTCGCGTTCCACTCAGTCTTGCTACCGTAAGGCAACCAGCCGTTCTTTATTAGGCATCCCATGAAACGCCCGCAAGCTCATTGTTTTACTAGCGTCTGCCGCTTGAGCTGGATCTTGTTGGCCTTAACCTTGATGTCTGCGCCAGGACCTGCGTCTGCTCAGCTTTCTGGCAGCTTGCCCAGTACGAGTTACTATCGCGGGTTTCTACCGTTCTACGAAGCCGACTATCGATCGGCCCTGCGCAGTTTCACCAGCAGCGCGACTTCCGCCTATCAGTTTGGCGACCGGCGATTTTTGGATTCGGTTTGTGCGTGGACGATGATGGCCGAGTGTCATTATCACACAGGGAATTATCTTGAAGCCCTGACACTGTACGAGCGAGCGCTGGAACTGTACCTAAGCTACAGCGAGATTCAGTGGCAGCAACGCTTGCAGATCCCCGACCTGTATCCGCCCAATGATACGCCGATCAACCGAGCCCGCATCACGTGGCACGCGCCGAAGCGGACGGTCAAGCTCGCGCGAGTTCCTGACGGGATGTCGATGTTGTTCGGTCAGCTGGATGCCCTCCGCGTGTTGAACCAAGGCGGCGTGTTCAATCCGGCGGAACTCCGGCAGGTCGACGTCACGGAAATCATGCGGTGTACTGCGCTGGCCATGCACCGTCGTCGCGTCATCCGCGGCCCGACGTGCAAGCATCATCCTCTGACGCGGCAGTTGATTGCTGGGCTCGTAGGAAGCATCACCAACACTCGTACGCCGGTCGGTGCTTATAACGGCGTGTTAAAGGGAATCGCGTTGGCGGCCGAAGAAAAATGGGACAAAGCCGCCTCGCGTTTGAAGGTATCGATCCAATTTGGCGGTGGCTTCGATCATGCACTCACACCAATCGCGTACCTAACCCTCGCCGAGATCGCTGCGGCGTTAGAAAAGCCAGAAGTCGGAGGCCTACTGGCGCTCGAGGCCAGTTATAGCGGGGCGATCTTCGATCAATTTGATATCGTGAACGAAGGGTTGTGCTTCGCCACGCAAATGCACCTGACCAAGAACCGGTCCGTCTTCCTTCCGCTCGAAAACGCGATTCCATGGGCTCGTCGCCGTGCAGAAAACCTGCACGCGTCCCTGCAAGTACGCTTGGCCGAGTGTCTGGTTGAGGCGAACAACGCTCCTGCTGCGAAACGCGTTTTAGGCGAGGCCGAGCGATTTGTGAAACGGAACTCGCTCTCCAAAACCATCGTTGGCAGTCGTTACCGCTACGTGCTGGCGACCGCTCGGATGCTGGGCGGCGAGTACGATCTGGGGCGCAAGCAGCTGTCGGCCGCGTTGGATCAGGGCGGCAACCATTCCTTGCGACGTTTTCAAATGCAGTTGGTCAACACATTGTCGACCGAAGGCGTCATTGGCGAACGCGATTCCGATCTGTTGTATGGCGAAGTTCTGCTCGATCCCAGCGACGAGCAGTGGCTAGTTGATCCCTTCGAAGCGATGTCTTCGGTTGTATTCGCGCGGACTGATGCGTTGGAACGTTGGTTCGAGATCGTGGTCGCTCGCAAAGACTACACGCGCGCGTTGGAGGTGGCCGAGCGACTGCGGCGTTATCGATTTTTCTCGCAGTTGCCGCTATCTGGGCGTTCACTTTCGTTGCGATGGTTACTTAATGGCCCCGCTGCGGCGATGGACAAGGCGATGCTGGCCAAGCGAAGTGACTTTTTCGTCCGCCATCCGCCCTACCAAGACCTCGTGCGACGGGCCGACCAAGCCGCGACGGATTTGGCAGCCCTGCCCTTGGTGCCGGAACCTAAATCCGACGAAGCGCGCAAGCAAGCGAAGCTATTGGCGACCGCTGGCGAGATCGCGGCGGCTCAGGAGACCTACCTCGCCACCGCTGGCATGCTGCGCGAGCCCGCGCCGATGTCTTTTCCGCCGCAATTGAGAATCGAACAGTGGCAAAAGTCAATCAAGCCCGGCCAGGTGGGTATCGTGCACGTCGCGACCTTTGCAGGCTATCACTCGTTCCGAGTTTCCGATCAGGGCGTCGAATACCTAGGTGGGATGAATCCGCGAAAGATGAAACAGTTGGTCAACAGCTTGATCCGCTCATTGCAAGTTTCCGACAACGACCTTGATACAGAACAACTGGCCGAAAATCGTTGGCAGAAAGCTGCTCGCAAGTTCCAACAGGCCGTTTGGCCCAAGGTGAAGGCTGATTCTTGGACGAATGTGAAGGACTTGGTGGTCGTACCCGACGGTTGGCTGTGGTACGTGCCCTTCGAAATCCTGCCGACCAGTGACGACGAACCCGCCGAAGGCCAGCTCGCGCCGATGCTGGCGGACTCGGTCGCGATCCGGTATTCGCCCACCCTGTTCACCGCCTTTCAGGCTCAGCGCCCGCCACGCGACAACGCAGCCGCCAAACGATCGTTGCTTACCGCCGGGCCAATGATGGCGCGCAGCAAAGGTG
>CAZLFF010000155.1:6303-7344 GCA_964558755.1 uncultured Pirellulaceae bacterium | reverse complement strand
CAACGACGATCTGATTGCTGCCAGCACTGGCGGTTGCGGCGAGCTTTGTGAAGCTAAGTTTTTCTTGGCCGAAGAATTGCAGCCGCCCGCCACCTGCTGCCATGAGAAATGAATCGTTGTCGGTGATCGACATGTTGCCCATGGCGGTTTCGACGCTAAACGTTTGGTTAGGGTTCTGGCCCGTCAGCGTCAGCGTAAAGTCGGCCGCATCGTATCGGTTGTTTTCGGTGCCGATTTGAAAGATTCCACCGCTGTTCACATGAATCCAGTTGGCGGTTAACGCTTTGTCGTTGCCAGCTGACTCGGCGACGTTCAAGACACCCTGCACAACGATTTCTTTGGCGACGTGGTTAGTCCCGTTGAGTGTGACGGTGCGACCCTGAGGAATGATGGCTCGCTCGGTCGCATTGGGAACGCCGTTGTCCCAAGTGCTGGGTGAATTCCAGTTGCCGGTTTGCACCGCGATCGTCGCCAGCATCTGTCGCGGCTCAAGCGATGCAAAGGTCAGGCGGCTTTCAGCCTTGCGTTTCCGGTCCGGCCGGTTGCGCAATACCGGGGCTTTCTGGCCAGTTCCCAACCAACGAAACAACGATTTCATGTTCAAGATCTCAGGAGTACTGTTTTCAGTAGCCGGGCGGATTGGCCGGTTCTTGTCCAGCCTGCGTTAACGAATCGGGGCCAGCGGCTACGACCGTCGGGAGCGAGCGACAAGGGGAAGACGTTGGCAGCGGAATAACGGAGCAGCGAGGCCGGCGTCACCAGCAAAGTCCGTTGCGGGTCAAACGTCCCGCCGAAAAAACGCCAACGCGAAAGCGAATCGCGGTGGGGACCCCATTGTATACTGTTAACAAAACTGGGCAAGTCAGAAGGCGGGAGCTAGACCGCCCATCGAATATAAGGGATCTTTCGAGCCCGTTAAATCTACCGATTCATTTTCGGCATTGCCCGGCGACCCTGAGTGCGCGGGTAAACCGAATTGAGAGAAAATGACTTCGATCTCTAGGATAATCGGCAACTCTGAGTTGCCGCTCGGTGCAGGAT
>CAZLFF010000155.1:0-6293 GCA_964558755.1 uncultured Pirellulaceae bacterium | reverse complement strand
CGTGACTGAACAACGGGTCGGGGGTTGGCTGAGCGTGATTCAGCTCCTGATCGTGATGACGGTGGACGTCGGGTTTGAGATTACCCCGTCGCAATCACTCTTTTTTACCGTTTCCCTTGGCGCCTTTGGCCACGTGCTGGGTTTTGTTCTCCGAAGTAAACCGCCGGATGTATTGGTAGTTCCAGGTTTTGTACTGGTGAGTCAGACCCCAGCGTAAAATTTCAGTGGGCTCTTTTTCGTTGTCGGCAGCTCGGTTGAGCCCGATTGCGTGCGGAGCGTCTTTGATGACGGACATGATCTCAAAGTTGATCCCGTCAGGTGACCACTGGATCGTGTTCTTTTCGGGGCCGTCGGTAGTAATCAGCGAAGCGATGCCGCCGTTGTATTTCCAGACGCAAACCTCGTGTCCGCTATTACTAACCGGGTTGTAAGGGCTTTTGATGTACGGCCCCTTCGGATTGTCCGCGATTGCGACGCCGTGCCGAATCTGGCGACCGCCGAAAGTGATGGCTTCACCCATCTGCTCGCCCTTGTAGTACAGGTAGAACTTTCCTTTGAACGGCAAAATGCACGGGTCGTGAACTTTGTGGCTGTCGAAGTCACCCTTCTTTTTGACGCGAAAACGATTTTGCTCTTCACCTTCCCAAACGCCGTTGTCCGCGGGACTCAAGATCGGCTCCGCACTTTTTGTCCACGGACCATCGGGCGAATTGGACCAAGCCAAGCCGACCTGGTTTTTCACTCGAACCGTGTACGGTGATTTGACTGTTTGATAGCAGAGGTAGTACATCCCGTCGTGCTTCATGATTTCGCAAGTGAAAACCGAGCGATAATCGTATGCCCCTTTTTCACCCCGGGCGACGGCCAAGCCTTCTTCTTTCCAAGTGATTCCATCCTTCGAGGTGGCGTACCACAGATCGCAACGATCCCACGGGAACACTTTCTCGTTTTCGATGTCACCCGCAAAACCTTGGGTCGGCCCGACACCGCGCGAGTACCAAACGTAGTACTTGCCGTTTTCTTTGATCATGGCGCTTGGGTCACGCCGAATGATTCCTTCCTCGTAAGCAAGGTCACCTTTGAGTTCCTGAGTCTGAAACTCAACGAACCATTCGTTGCCGATGTCCGGCCACTTAAGCGCACGCTTGGATGCGGCGCTTAGTTTGTCGGGGTTGGTGATCCCTAAGAAGTCAACTTGCTCGGGGGGCGGCACTGTCGTCGCGTTCTCTTGGCCTGAGCAGTTGGGGGCAATTAGAAGGGCAAACGCCGCGATAGTAGTCGCAAGTTTCATGGGAACGTCTCAACTGAGATGTAGGCTAAGAGAATCATCAGCTTTACCGCTTGGCCACTCCGGGACGCGGCTTTCGGAACTAACGCGGATCTCTGTGGTTTGTACACGGGTCGGTATCGAATTGATAATTCGAAGGGGATGATTTTGCCGCAAGCAATTCTGCCTCCGGTGATTCTGCCCATTAATCTTTACAATCGAGGACCCGTCAGATAATGTTAACAATTGACATGTTGGCCAGCAACCTGCGAAAAGTCGACAAATACTAGGCTCAAAATGGTGCTCCCGAATGAACGTAGCAGGCTGATCTGTTCCTGATCAACCAAGGGGTATCGGTTTACTATTCGTTGAATACTGCCACGATCGTTGACGCCAGGTGATTTTATTCCAATCCGTTTTGCTCGAGGAAAACGCTTTTCGTTGCGAACCATTCCGCTCAGTTTGCGGTTGCCCACTGATAAGTACTTCGGCCGTATCGGAACGTAGCTTACCTGTTTCCAACGCTAACGGGTCTCCCGTTTCATTATTTTCTACTGCGGCCTGATGGTTTGCGACGGTCCCGACCCGCGACCTCCGGCTCATTTTTCAATCACTCGCGATGAACAACCACACCAAATCACTACCGGCCGTTTTGGCAGCGTTCGCATTCTTGTGCTGTGGTGTTGGTGCTCAGGAGGTTTCATTCAACGATCACGTGCGACCGATCTTGTCGGACAAGTGTTTTCACTGTCACGGTCCGGATGCCACCAACCAAGAATCTGACATTCGTCTCGACACGCGAGGTCATGCGTTAGAGGCGATTGAGCCCGGTGATCTTGAATCCAGCGAGTTGCATCATCGCATCCGCAGCGAAGACGATCCAATGCCGCCAGCCGACGCGGTGCGGCAGCTAACCGAGGAAGAGAAGGATATTCTCGATGCGTGGATCTCGGACGGAGCGAAGTTCGACAAACACTGGTCGTTTTTGGCCTTGCCAGAAAAAGTCACCGTCCCGCAAGTCGGCGAGGATTGGGCAACGAACGAAATTGACCAGTTCATTTACGCTCGTCTCGCCGACGAAGATTTGCGGCCAAACAAAGAAGCTTCCAAAGAAGCTTGGCTGCGGCGAGTCACTTTTGACCTGACTGGTTTACCACCGACGCTCGAGGAAATCGATGCGTTCCTGACCGACTCAAATCCCGAAGCCTACGCTACCGTGGTCGACGAATTGCTGACGCGTGAATCCTGCGCCGAGCGATTGGCGACCGAGTGGTTGGACGTCGCGCGGTATAGCGATTCGTACGGTTACCAACGGGATGACGAACGCTACGTGTGGCCTTGGCGAGACTGGGTGATTCAGGCGTTTGGTGAAAATATGCCCTACGATCAGTTTATCACTTGGCAATTGGCGGGTGATTTGCTGCCCGACGCAACACGCGAACAAATTTTGGCGACGACGTTCAACCGCTTGCACTCGCACAAGAAAGAAGGTGGTGTCGCGATCGAAGAGTTCCGTGTCGAGAACGTTGCCGACCGAACGCACACCGTCGGTGCCACGTTCATGGGGCTCACGTTCGAGTGCGCACGGTGTCACGATCACAAGTACGATCCGATCACGACCAAGGACTATTATCGACTCAGTTCCTTCTTCGCCAACATCGATGAAAACGGTTTGATCTCATATTTCACCGACGCGGTGCCCACGCCCGCGATGCCGCTGCCAACCGAAAGCCAGGAACGTGCGCTTCAGCAGGCGGCCGACAAGATCGCCGAAGTTGAAAAACAGTTGGACCAAGCAACGCAAGAATCGCAGGAACGATTTGATGCTTGGTTGGCCGAGCGACAGCCCACCGATCAGATCGAAGGTTTGGTCGCCAAGCTAACATTCGATTCGTTCGAGAAACCGCGCCCGTTTGATCTGACGGACGAGTACGACGCGAAGAAGAAAAAGGCTCCCGATCTGGATAAGTTCCACGGGCTAAAGAATGAGGCAGCAGAGGAAAACCAAGGCTTTACGCCCAAGGCCAATCAATTGGTGGAAGGCAAACGCGGCAAGGCGATTCAATTAACGGGTGACGACGCGGTCGAAATTCCCAACACGGCCAAGTTCTCACGCGATCAGCCGTTCACGTGTGCGTTGTGGATCAAGTTGGCCGAAACGGAAGCTCGCGCCGTGATTTATCGTCACTCTCGCGGTTGGGATGATGCCGGGAGCATCGGCTATGAACTGATCAAAGAAGGCGGCCTGCTCAACGCAAAGCTCACTCATTTTTGGCCGGGGAACTCGATCTGTGTCGAGTCAACCGAGTCGCTTGAACAGGACAAGTGGTATCACGTTGCGGTGACGTACGACGGTTCCAGTCAAGCGAGTGGGCTGAACATTTATGTTGATGGCGAGCGTGCGAAAACAAAAATCGTGCAAGATCACCTAACGCGACAGATCACAACCTGGCGCGGTGGCGATCGGAATTTTGCCATCGGAGCCCGCTATCGAGATCGCGGTTTCAAAGACGGCCAGGTTGATGAGTTCCACGTGTTCGATCGAACGCTCTCCCGCTTGGAGGTCCGGCAGTTGTTTGATGGTGAGGCGTTGAAGGATCTGCTTCAGCTAGCCGTTGATGATTTATCCGATCAGCAACGAACCGATCTGTTCGAGTACTACGTGTTGGCAAAGTCTGACGCGGTGCGGAAGATTCGTACCCAGTTGCAAGAGGCTCGTGTCGCGTGGAACCAAGTCATGGACCAGACGCCAGCGATCACGATTATGCGCGAGCAAGCAACGCCCCGGCCCGCGTTCGTTTTGGATCGTGGCGGCTACGATAACCATGGCGAGCCCGTTACCGCGGGGACCCCGGGGTTCATGCCCGATTATCTTGCTGGCCAGCCGAAAAACCGCCTAGGTTTGGCGCGGTGGCTGACCTCGAGCGATCACCCGCTAACGGCCCGCGTGACGGTTAATCGCTACTGGCAATTGATGTTCGCCAACGGTTTGGTGCGAACGCCGGAGGATTTCGGCGTGCAGGGAGACCGACCGACTCATCCCGAACTGCTCGACTGGCTGTCGCGCGATTTTATCAACCATGGCTGGGACGTTCGTCGGCTACTTCGCATGATCGCGCTCTCGTCCACCTACCGCCAGAGCGCAGCGGTCGCGCGGGATGTGCGCGACAAGGATCCTGAAAACCGGTTGTTAGCTCGCGGGGTGGGCAATCGGTTGTCGGCGGAAATGATCCGCGACAACATCTTGGCGGTCAGTGGCCTGCTTTCGGAACAGGTCGGTGGCCAACCGGCCAAACCATACGACATTAGGCTGTCGTACAAACCGTCGGATCCTGACAAGGGCGAGGGGTTGTATCGCCGTAGTCTTTATACGTTTTGGCAACGCACCGCACCGGCCCCGATGATGACGACGTTGAATGCGAACAAACGCGATGTGTGTCGGCTCAGGCGTGAGGTCGCGCCGTCGCCCCTGCAGGCGTTAGTGATGCTCAACGGGACGCAGTTCGTTGAATCGGCTCGGGTGATGGCGTCGAATTTGATCGAAGAATTCGGGGGCGACAACGGAGCGATCGTGGACACGGCCTATCGCCAGCTGACCAGTCACGCGCCGACTGAACCGCAGTTTGAAATACTTGAGCAACTTTTAAACGAACAACTCGATTGGTTTGCCAACCACCCGGAGGACGCGAAACAGTTGCTCGAGGTTGGCGATGCTCAGCAGACCGAGGGCTTGGCCGCTGGCCAGCACGCCGCCGTCACGGTTCTGGTCAATTCGATTATGAACCTTGATGAAACGGTGAGGAATCAATGAGCTCGTCTGCGAAAAAGTTCAATCCAGTCTGCACGGGCCACGAAAGCGTCCTGGGACTCAGCCGCCGCCAAGCACTCAGCCAATTTGGTCACGGGCTCGGCGCGATCGCGCTTGGGACAATGCTCAACCCGTCACGAGCACGGGCTGAAGCAAAATTGGCCGCTGCCCTGCCCCACATTGCTCCGCGGGCAAAACGCGTAATTTTTCTGTTTCAGTCTGGCGGTCCGTCGCAGATCGAATCGTTTGACTACAAGCCAATTCTGAACAAGCGGCACGGTGAAGAGTTACCCGACAGCGTGCGCAAGGGCCAGCGGCTGACGGGGATGAGCGGCCATCAGGCAAGCCTGCCACTGGTCGGATCGCCGTTTAAGTTCGCTCAGCATGGCGAGAGCGGTGCTTGGGTCAGCGATCAAATGCCCCACGTCGCGAAGATTGTTGACGAGCTGTGCTTCATCAAAACGATGTACACCGAAGCGATTAACCACGGCCCGGGCGTGACGTTCATGCAAACCGGTTCGCAGTTCCCCGGGCGTCCCAGCATGGGATCGTGGCTGTCGTACGGGCTGGGATCTGATAATCAAGACATTCCCGGTTTCGTGGTGTTAGTGACCAACGGTCAGGGAGGTCAGCCCCTGGTTTCGCGGCTCTGGGGCAGCGGGTTCTTACCCGGCAAGCACGATGGCGTTCGTTTGCGCAGTGACGCCAACGCGGTTCTTTATCTGAAAAATCCCCGCGGCGTTGACCGCAAGAGCCGCCGTCTGGCGCTCGATCGGATCCAGGAATTGCACCAACTGAAACTGGCTCAAACCAGCGATCCACAGTTGGAAACCCGCATCGCGCAGTACGAGATGGCGTATCGCATGCAGGCTTCGATTCCTGAGGTCACCAACATCGATGATGAAAGCGAAGCAACGCTCGAAATGTATGGCGACGACGTGAAAACGCCCGGAACGTTCGCCGCGAATTGCCTGCGAGCCAGACGTTTGGCCGAGCGAGGTGTGCGGTTTATCCAGCTTTATCACTCGGGGTGGGATCACCACGGTGGCCTACCCGGTGCGTTTAAGAATAAGTGCCGGCAAACCGACCAGGCAACCGCAGCGCTGGTCAAGGACTTAAAAGCGCGAGGCATGTTGGACGACACGCTGGTGATTTGGGGCGGCGAGTTTGGCAGAACAAACTACTGCCAGGGAAAGATGGAAAACGGTAAATTCGGTC
>CAZLFF010000154.1:5975-7455 GCA_964558755.1 uncultured Pirellulaceae bacterium | reverse complement strand
AGAGCATCGGTCTTCGGAACCGAGGGTTGGAGGTTCGAATCCTCCCGGGTGTGCTCTTTTGCTCTTTGAAACCGCATCAGACGAGGCGGGAAACAATCTCGGTTGATTTGTGGGCTTAATTCGCTTTTGCACTCGCCGAATGAATTTGAATTCGACATGCCACGATCCTCTGAGCGACCGTCCAATTGGACATCTGGTCGTCCAATACCCCAAGTTTTTGTGATGAATCTCACTGACTGGATAGCCAAATAATCGTTCTGGGCGACACGACCGCGTGCCTGAGAGAGTCGAAACGAAATTCGGGTGGCTTTAGCCCCCCCAAAAATGGCGAATTTCGATTAAGATCTGTTGTCCGAGATGCTCTAAACTGTGCTCCAATCGCACCAGCCTCATTGGCCCCGGCGCGAAATAGACGACTCCAATTGGAGCAAAGGATTTTACGACCTTTCGTAGCTTGGAAGTCCGGGCCTGAATCTCTGTTCGCGCCACACCACCACCCCCACCCTCTGCGCAGTGATAACTAAGTCCCGCCGTCTCACCTTCGGACTCGAGACTAGCGATTCCATTTCGGTCGCTGGTTCGGAAGCGACGTACTCGTACAAGCAATTGGCCTTATTTTCAGAGTCACTCGCCGAGGCACTGCGCGCGCGAAATGTCTCGAGCGAGTCTCCAGTCGCATTGATATTGCCGCGCGGCTTTCTGTTGTATGCAAGCGAACTGGCGGTTCTTTCGGCAGGAGGATTTTTCCTGCCGATCGATCCTGCGAATCCGATCGAGCGTATCGAATTTCTGATTTCAGATTCGGGTGCTGAAACAATTTTGATGGCGGATGAAACCGAAGAAATTGCCAACGCGGTATCGGCCTGGCCCAAACAAATAAACGCTTTCGAGAAATTGAGAGAGTTCCTAGAAAGCTTCGACTCAAGTGTCGAACTTACCGGAACTGAGTTGAGTATTCCGCACCGCGCGGATGACTTCGCTTATATGATTTACACTTCCGGTTCGACCGGTCGTCCAAAAGGCGTGCCAATCCCATGGAGTGCCTTGGACAACCACAATCGCTGGTTCGTCGAACAATACAATATTTCGCCCGCAGACAAATGCCTGCAAATGGCTTCGGTCGGTTTTGATATTTCCCTTGAAGAAATATTCACCACCTTGCGAGCTGGTGCTCAACTGGTTCCCGTTGACGGCAAAGCAATGGAAAACCCAGTTGAGTTTTTTCGCTGGGTTGAAAGTGAACAACTGACCGTCCTCAATATCCCAACGGCACTATGGCACAATCTCGTCCCCGCACTTGAGGAAGTATCACTTGCCGATTCAGTGCGTCTAGTCATCATCGGTGGCGAGCAAGTTGATCCGAATCACGTCCGAACTTGGTTTCGTTCTGTCCCGCGTGAGAAAGTGCGATTGGTCAATGCTTACGGGCCGACAGAGGCGACGATCACCTGCACCGTCAGTGATCTTTCGGATGAAAACC
>CAZLFF010000154.1:0-5965 GCA_964558755.1 uncultured Pirellulaceae bacterium | reverse complement strand
CATCATTGATTCCGACGGGGCCGTGGTGGATCGTGCCGATACCCCCGGCGAGCTGTATCTCAGCGGCGTGGCACTTTCGCCCGGATATTGGAATCGCCCTGAAAAAACCGAGCAAGCGTTTGTCTCTTGCGAGCAGCTCGGCGGGCTTCGCTGCTACCGCACTGGCGATAAAGTCAAACGAGATAGCAATGGTAATCTGCATTTCCTCGGACGGCTCGACAATCAAGTCAAATTGAGAGGCTTCCGCATTGAGCTCGACGAGATCGCACTTCGGGCCGCAGAACACCCGATGATCGAAAGCGCGATCGTCAGAAAAGTAGGTGAGAAGAGACCGATCCTCGCTTGTTTCGCCACAACCCACGACAAAGTCGACGACGCCGACCTACTGACCAAAGACGTCGCCAAATTTGTTCGTGAGGCCTTGCCTCATTACATGGTGCCAAATCAGTTTTGTTTTTATGATCAGTTCCCGATTACTGTTGGCGGCAAAGTCGACGTTACCTCGATGGAGCGTGACGCGGTTTCCAAGGCTCCCAATGACAGCGTCGAGGGCTGGGACCAACTTTCTGAAGTCCCGAAACAGGTTGCTGAAGTTTGGAGTTCGGTCCTAGATAGCTTCCCCAAAACAATCGACGAAACATTCGAAGACTGCGGCGGAGATTCGTTCGCTGCAATGTCGTTGGCGATTGAGTTAGAAAAGCAATTTGCTCCATTGCGATTTGGCGTTTCGACGCTGTTACAGTGCCCGACGATTCGCGATTTAGCCCAGCACATCGAGGCGGGCAAAGGTGCGACGCAGGAATCTGGCAGTGAAATGTCACCCACGATCACTTCGATCGGTCGTGAAATTGACAAAGGCCAATCCGATCCCGGAAAGTACTTGATCCTTTTTCATCCCGGAGGAGGAGCCGGCTATCTGTACAACCAACTCTTGAATGATGAAATCAAAAACCAGTACGTGGTACTGCTGGTTGACTCGCCGCTGATCCACTGCGACAGTCCATGGGATCAAGAAGAGAGCGTTTCGTCGATTGTGCAGCACTACCTAGAGCACTTGGTCCCGCAGTTGGACGAACGTTCGACGATCACCACCGGCGGATTTTCCTTCGGAGCGAACCTGGCACTAGAGGCCGCTCGGAGCCTGAAAGCGCAAGGATTTACGATTGACCAGGTGATCAACATTGACCAGCCAGTCACAACGGCGTTGCAACAGTGCAACTTCATCCGGCGGTTGGTTAACTGGGGCATGCGACTGCGAAACCTCAACCTAGCAAGGTTGGAAATGGAACATGCTAGAAATCAAGAGAATGTCAGGCAGGCCATTAGAGAAGGGCGTTCAGATGAATCGAGCGAACTTTCACGCTCGGTCATGATTGAGGACTACTACGCGAAAATCGAAGACGAATACCTTCCCGAGCCGTGCGGCATTGATCTTTGTTTGATCCGCAGTCACATCTTTCAAGCCAAGTACAAACTTCCTTCTGATTACGGCTGGGGGGCGATTGCTGAAAAGTTGACCGTGCGGCCAGTCACGGGCACCCACGGCACCCTGTTCATGGGAAGCCACTTTCTTCGGCTGGCGCGTGAGTTCCAAGCGTCGGTTTTGAACAGCTGAAAAAATGCCCGAATCTGAATTAGCAACAGGCAACGATTCGGATGCAACCCAAGACAACAAAAGAAGTCCCGGGTTCATTTACGCGATTGTCGGCCAAGGTCTCTTTAGTCTGACCCGTCTTGTCACCTCAATTCTCATTGGCGGACGGTTCGGTACTGGAGCGGCCGGCAAGGGGTCTGAAGAAGAACTGGGAATCTATCTGGCTTACTTCAGCATTTTGCTTTTGTGCGTGAGCTTTCTCGAAGCATTCGTCACGATCCCGATGACTTATCTGCTGCACTCAAAAAAAGGCCTCGAGAGAAAACGATTCTCTTCGTACTTGCTGATCGTATGCGGATCGATGGCGATTGTCGTTTCCGCGATCTGCCTCGCAGCGGGCCTGTCGCTTCGCAGTTGGTATGAATCGATTTCTTCTGCGACGGTCATCGCATTTTGCTTTCTGATGGCCACGCAATTCCTCCGAGAGTTTCTTGTGCGGTGGGTCTTGGCCCAATTGGATTCAAAACGATACGCGTTGATTGAAATCCTGTACTTCGCTCTGTTCGCACCTAGCTTGGCGGTGATGCTGTACTGTGGGCAGTTGTCGATCGCCACGCTGTTCGTTTGCATATCGGTGTTCAACATCGTCATCATTTTAATTTGGTGGTTCTGGTACCGCGTCGAGTTTATCAACCCATTCTCCGGTCAACATTCGACCGACGCTTCGGCAACAACGCAAAGCTTCGGCCGAACATTGCGTGAGCAGGTCGTCTACGGTCGGTGGATTGCCGCTGATAGCGTTTGTGCACTGCTTACCGTCTATTTTTGCAATTGGTATTTGCTGTTGAAGATCGGAGCCTCCGGGGCGGGAGTTTACGGTGCCTGCATGACGGTTGTAATGCTGGTCAACCCATTTCTCAATGGCGTGATGTCGGTTTTTGCTCCCGTGTCAGCGATTGCCTACGAGGACGGTGGCAAACCAGCGCTGACGAGCGTCATGCTGAAGTACGGTGTGCCCCTCTTGTCGATGATGACTTTGTTCTCTGCATTTTTATACTTTACCGGAGACTGGCTTACAGCCAAGTTTTTTGGCGACCGCTATTCGGATTACTTTGCAACCCACTACGGTGGCGAAAACCGAATCACATTCCTCATTGGATTGTCGATGCCATTAACCACAATCGCTTACGTTTTAGCGTGCGGGGTAATGGCCAGCGGAAAGCCCAAGTACACCTTCATAAGTTCGGCGGTGGGATTTGCGTCTATCTTGATTCTGTGCGGTTCTTTGAGCGCACCGAATCTGGAACAGTGCGCCATTTGCTTTACGGTTTCGGTCGGCATCATGGCATTGGTGCGACTGTATTTTTATCTCAACCTAAAAACTGGCAGGTAGTCCCCGTTGAACAACAACGACCTAAAAGTGGTTTTCATCACCGATGATGATCTCGTGAATCGTGCAGTGCTTGCGCGAATCGCCACGCGACCGGGGCCGACACACTTGCGATGTCATGGGCAGCTTGAATTCGAGCCCGCATTCTCAGCAGTACATTTTTTTGTTGGGTTCCAAAATTCTTTTTTCAACCCCGCAAATCACACTTCAAGGTGGCAGTCGCTTGAATGCAGGTCGAGGCGAAAAACGACCAAGTCTTGCGGAGAAGTTGTCGCTCTGATACCACCACAGGCCCTTCCCCGCTTGACCACCCACGACTTTTCCCCCGCGACACGATGCCAACGCCTTTCAAATTGATTCACTGCCCCAATTGTGGAAACGAAACCAATTTCGGTTTCAGGTTCGAAAAGAAAGGGCGGAAGTTCTGGCGGTGTCGCGACTGTAACTTAGAAAAGCAAAATCCGCTGCCGACTGAGCAAGAGCTCAAAGACTACTACGAAAGTTCCTACGACATTGGAATGTATCGTGACTTCGCAGCAGCCAGTGAAATGAAGGTGCTGACGGCCCGGCAACGAATCAAGGAACTCAAAAAGTTTGTTTCACTTGATGGCAAATGGCTCGACGTCGGATGCGCCAACGGCGTTTTTGTTAAAGAGGCAATTGCCCTCGGGGTCGACGCGGAAGGGGTCGAGCTTAGCGAGAACGCAGTCGCCGAGGGAAAAGACCAAGGGATCCCAATTTCAGCCGGAACGATTGCCGACCTCGATGAAGATGTCAAATACGATTGCATCACGGCTTTTGATGTTCTGGAACACGTGATTGATCCGGAATCGTTTTTGCAGGACATCATCAGCCGCCTCAAGCCAGGCGGTCACGTCATCCTCTCGCTCTCCAATTGTTCCTCGCTTCCAGCCAAGCTCATGGGGAGCCGTTGGTACTTTTATATCCCTGAAGAGCACCTGCACTATTTCGATCCCGACACGCTTGAATCGTTTGCTTCGAGAATGGGCACTACAGTTCTTTCAACGCGGCGAGCTTATAAACCGCTGACGTTCGATTACTCCCTGCTGCAGTTTAAGGAATTCAACCCCTTGATCTATCGTGGCCTTGCCCTGCTAGGCAAACTGGTTCCGAGATCACTTCGACGAAAAATCATCCCGCTGTACATTGGCGAGATGATGCTCATTGCAAAAAAGCCAGCTTCACCGTCTTCAGATCACGCCGACTCCGGAACGACAGAACAGTCGGTGGCGGCTGTTGCCTCAACCAGCTGATCCAATTGTTGATCGTTTTGAATTGGTCAATTTGCTTAGATCTGGGTGCGGGAAATCGGCCGGAGTTCTCTGGGGCTCCTCGATCTTCAATGGCAGATTTGAGGTCGTCGCGGCAAACTCCGTCGGAAACGGTGTCGATACGCTCGGCGCATGTCGGCAATCATTTGTTAATCGGCAGCGAGAAGCATCAATTCTCCATCTCCAAGTAGCTCCTCGGCCCGGACGGATTCCTGGCTGTCAGCGGGCCCGTGAGTTTCCCAATCGCAATTCTCTGCCACGAGAGCGGCTGGACAAAATGTCACGAGGGGCCGCCAAAACAAGGCTTCTCCAGCCGACTCAAAAGCGACGTTCCGCAGTTTCCCAGCCGTTGGTCACCCACTTTCACTTTAGGCATGTTTTTGATGGGCCCTTAAGTTGCCGCCAGCTTGGATTCTCGGTTAGCAGATCAGAGTAAACCGCATTCTGTCGGGGACGCACAGGCCCTATAATCGGACTAGTGAGGCTGGATTGGCGAGCCCATTCGTGTCTGGCCGATTCAAACTCACTTCACCCTTAACAGCTCACGTGGCCCTACCGGCGTCATCGCCCGAAACAACATGAACCGCATCGTTTCGCTGTATTCGAGTACCATCGGCAAGAAATTCATTGCTGCCATCACTGGCCTGATCCTGTTCGGCTTTCTGGCCGGGCATGTGGCAGGAAACCTAAAGGTCTTCACCGGCACGACCGAAGCCAACGTGCCGCACATTGATGAGTACGGTGCCTATCTGCGTGTCATTGGCGAACCCTTTTTACCGGCCTTGGCCGGCCTGTGGATTGCTCGAGCCGTGCTGCTGGGCAGTGTTATTTTGCACATCGTGGTCGTGGTGCAATTGGCGTTTCGCAACCTCGAGGCTCGGCCGGTTGGCTATGTCCGCAGCAAGAAAGCGTCCTCGTCATTGGCGGCGTTGTGGATGATGTTCTCTGGCGGCCTGATCGCGTTCTTCATCGTCTTTCATTTACTGCACTTCACAGTCGGCGCCCTGCCGATCGGAGAGTTCGAGCACGGAGCGGTGTATCAAAACCTGCATAGTTCATTCAGCAACCCGCTGGTAGCGCTATTCCACGTCGCAGTGATGGGCGCACTGGGTTTCCATTTGTACCACGGCGTGTGGAGCCTGTTCCAAACACTGGGGCTCGACAACGCTGACCGAAACAAACTGTTACGCATGTTTGCCATCGTGGCAACGATCGGAATCGTGCTGGGCTTCGCCGCCGTGCCACTGTCGTTTATGACCGGGGCAATGCCCGACCCCGTCCCGTACGATCCTAGTTTGCTGGGACATTGATTTTATGTCTTGGTGGACGGCAGCCGTTTGAACCCATCAACAATGACCCGCTTCGTTTTTTCCAACACGCTTTGCTTTTTTAATCGGGGCTAGCCCCGCCGGCTTTTTTGGCTGGCCCAGTCTTTAACAAACGTTACACGAATCATGCTTACACTTGATGCGAAACTGCCGCAGGGTCCAATCGAGGACATGTGGACCAATCACAAAGACCAGCTGCGACTCGTCGGTCCAAAGAACCGCCCCAAGTACAAAATTCTGGTGGTTGGCAGCGGCCTTGCCGGCGCATCGGCGGCTGCGTCGATGGGAGCGATGGGCTACAACGTCGAGTGTTTTTGTTTTCAAGATTCGCCCCGCCGAGCCCACAGCATCGCGGCTCAGG
>CAZLFF010000153.1:0-7650 GCA_964558755.1 uncultured Pirellulaceae bacterium | reverse complement strand
GGTATTGCTGGTAGAATAATTCCAGCTTCGGATATCGGATAAATTCTTCCGACATGTAACCTATGTCCTGATGAAATGCGGTTCACAAGAGTGACTCGAACGGCGAGCACTTTCGGGGGTCCAGTCTAGTTCGGCCCCGAC
Source organism: uncultured Pirellulaceae bacterium (assembly GCA_964558755.1). Lineage (GTDB taxonomy): Bacteria > Planctomycetota > Planctomycetia > Pirellulales > Pirellulaceae > Mariniblastus. The sequence goes on along the minus strand of CAZLFF010000153.1, from coordinate 7,509 downwards.
ATGGCAACAACGATGATTTATGCATCTTCAAACAGCTCGGCAATAAATTACGACAATTGGGACCTTCTAATTTCAAACCTTAACGGTTATCGCGACTGGGTGGTCAATTGAGCGTCAAAGTTTCGTCAACGCTAGCGTGCCGAGCCCAAAAGCCGCCCCGATCGGCTGGGTGGTACAAAGAATCGCGTCGCTGTGGGGCGCTTCGAACAGACGCGTGCATCCGGTTGAATCCGGTTACAACGGTCCTGTTGGTTGGCTGGTTGTTTTCGATCATTTTCGTGCCGACTTCACTGGCGGGCCAGACGTCACTGGCGGGCCAGACGTCACTGGCGGGCCACACGACTGAAAAGGCCACTGCGTGGAATACCGGGTCCCAGCTCGCCCAAGTCATTGAGCGCCCCGTTTCCATCGCCTGGACCGACGCGCCGCTGGGTCCGAGGTTGGTTGCATTCTCGCGAGGTAAACGAATCGCGATTTTGATTGACCGCCGGCTCGATCCGGAACAGCGAATCAATTTGAAAGTGGAGAATGTTACGGTCGAGCAGTTTCTTTTTCGCTTGGCGGATACAGCAGGTGTGGGCGTGTGCCGATTGGGAGACATCTGGTATCTCGGGCCACCAGAAACCGTGCGGTCACTGCTCATCAACTGGCGAACGCTACCACGATCGACCGGAAACGTGATCGCGACACTCGCGTGGCCCGAGCTTTCAACGCCACAGGATCTGCTGTCTAGCATTGCGACATCGGGCTGCCGCGTTCGTAACCCTGATGCGCTACCTCATGATCTGTGGCACGCGGGAAGCCTGCCGGGTCTAACGCCACCCCAACAATTGGCTGCGGTTTCGGTTGGGTTCGGCCTGTGGCCAGAATCAACCCGCGTTCGGAATGAGTTTCAAATCGTTCCCTTTCAGATACACGACAAAGGATCCGCAAGCTTTCAACGCAGCCTATCGGACGAGACACCCACGAAAAGCCTTCGCCGCTTGCTCGCCAAGAAATTCAGACGTTCCAAGTTTCGAGTTACCAAGGCACTGGTTGAAGCCAAAGGCCCGGCGGACGAGCTTTACGAGGTAAAGCGATATCTAGTCGACCAGATTCAGCCCACGATCCCGGCCGACAGCGAGATTCGATTCACGCTCAACACTGCCGCCACTCGTCTGCGAATACTCAAAGCGATCGCGAACCAGACCAAACGAGAGTTAGAGTTCGCCCCGTCATTACGCTCGAAACTGGACGACCGAGTGCCGATAAAATGCAACCAACTAACACTCGATCAGCTACTCAGTCTGCTCCTCGAGGGCTCGAACGTGCGGGCAGAAGTCACCGCCAAGAAAATCCTGCTCTCGATCGAAGATTAGCATCTTTGACGCCAACGCTCAACATTTTTCTGGTCGTTCGTCGCAGCGCTCAAACTCGGGTTGGCCGCCGCAGCAGAGCCGTGCCCGCGATCAAAGCCAACACGGTCAGGCTGCAGGGTTCGGGGACAGCCGACAACCGCCAAGCCAACCCAAACGCTTGGTCCGTGTCACCAGACACCTCGAGCGTGTACGTTCCCTCGGCTAAATCTTGCACGAAAATATGCTCAACGTTGTCGACCTCGCTTTGACTCACATCGATCGCCAATCCGGTCAGATCATCTCGCAAAACCAAGTTAAAATCGGCCAAATTGACGTCGGGCACAAAGTTGTTGCTCGGGTCGAGGTCATCAATCTGCACGTTCCAGCTCAAGATCGCGGACAGCTCGTTGTCGTCTTGGTTGGGACCGACGGTAAACTGGTAATGAAGCTCGTTGTTCGGGTCGAACGCGGCCTCGTAGTCCCAGCCCAATGAGGTCACCGCCGCAGCGCCGGGAGTCGTTGAGCCTTCTTGTTGGCCACCTGCTTGAATTTGGTAGCTGTTATAAATGTTTAGCTCGCCCGCACCGAAGCGATCGTCCAACGGACGTGTGGCCGTTTTGTCCCAACTTGCGAACTCTTCCTTGGTCGCACCGGCCAGCAAAATCGCTTTCATGGTCTCCGTTTCAACCGAGTCCGCATCCAACGCGGTGCCCGACTGATGCAACAGTGCGGCCGCCGATGAAACCCGGGGCGTTGCGTTACTGGTGACACTTTCCGGCGCGACGATGTCGACTTTGATGCGTCCGGACACACCCGCGGGAAGCGTAACCTCGCCCTCAGGTCCGTAAAACGTCGAGAATCCCGCTCCGTGATTGCCGTCCGAGCGTCCGACAGAAATCGCGTTGTAGGCCGGAACCAGGCCGCGAGGCAGGTTCGTGGACCGTCCGTTACTGCTCCCAACAACGACCGTGCCGCCGCCTTCTTGGATCGAGTGATCAAAGCGAATCGCCAGTGCGGTCGCGTCGGCGGCAGTAAACGGATTGTTGGCCGTCGAAACTAAAATGTAGCTATGGTTTGATACGTCCCACAAATTGCGACCAGGCTCAACCGTGCCGCCGCCCAAATAGGCCAAGTAATTACCGGCATAGATCGCGTCCGTAAACTCGGCCGGAGGCGCGTTCCCAACAATTAGCGACACGCCAGGTGAACTGCTGTTGCTACCGATAAACCGGCGGGCAACACCCGTTGCATGACCAGTCGACATGGTCGTAACGTCCGGATCACCCGTTGCGAACGTAGCAATCGCTCGGCCAACCAACTCAGGATGCGTTGCATCCGGCGAGAACCCAAACACGTCAGGCGTTGGCTCTGGGTTGTTAACTAGCCGAATCGCGCCCTCAACGATCGCGACTTTAACATCGGTCCCGTCGGCCAAGCCGGGTCCTACTTCGTCCACTAGATCCGTGTAACCAATTTGATCTAGGACCGTTTGGCTGTGTACCAAACCGGGCAGGGCAAGCAATAGTGACCACCCACAAAGGCGGCAAAGGCCGCGGTTGGCGATTAAGGCAATGGGGAGGATTGGGGGGAGTTGGGCGCAGGGGGGGAGGGGCGCGTTGGTGGGTGACACCGGTACCGAGATAAGGCAACCTAGGCTCGCCCTTAAGCGAGCCCACGGTCGGCGAGACCGTTATTGTAACCCGTTGCCGCCTGCCGAGCTAGGAACGAAAACAATCGTTTGGGTTCCCACTTCTGCGGGTCTTGCCGATTCTCCGCCTGAAAACGGTATAACTCGCCACAATCTCGCCAACGGCGTCCGAAGCGCCCGTGCGACACTTCTACGCCGGTAACGCGTTCGCCCCTGCCGGCGTTTGACCAAATACAAACTGACCATCCGCGAAATCGATTGTTATCGTCCGAACATCCGCCGACTGGCCTCGTTTGAGCAACTCGGTCGCTAGCGGGTTGGCGATCCGTTTCTGAATCACACGCTTGAGCGGCCGGGCACCATACTGCGGTTCGTAGCCCTCTTCGGCGATCGCGTCGAGTGCCTTGGGTGTGACGTTCACAATCCACCCCTGTTCATTTAGGCGATCGAGCAGCAAGTGAATCTGCAAATCAACAATCTTGCGAACCTCAGCACGTCCGAGTGACCGAAAAACAATTTTGTCATCGATTCGGTTGAGTAACTCTGGCGCGAAGCGAGCGCGAAGCGCCTTTTCTACGGCCTCTTGCATCTCATCATCCGTGCCATTCTCTTCGGTGACCTTCTGAATCAGTGAACTGCCAACGTTGCTAGTCATCACGATAACGGTATTCGTGAAGTCAACCGTGTGACCGTGATTATCGGTCAAACGGCCATCGTCGAGGACCTGTAACAAAATGTTGTACACGTCATCGTGCGCCTTCTCGATCTCGTCCAACAAAACAACGCTGTAAGGGCGGCGGCGGACCGCTTCGGTTAGCTTGCCTCCTTCATCAAAGCCAACGTACCCGGGAGGCGCACCGATCAGGCGACTGACGCTATGACGTTCCATGAACTCGCTCATGTCGATCCGAATCATCGCGTCGTCGTCATCAAACATCGCCTCGGCCAGCGCCTTGCACAGTTCTGTCTTGCCGACACCCGTCGGGCCGAGAAAAAGGAACGAACCGATCGGGCGGTTCGGGTCTTGCAGCCCACTGCGACTGCGGCGAACGGCGTTACTAACCGCTGAAACCGCTTCGTCCTGGCCGACGACTCGCTGATGCAAACGCTCTTCCATCACTAACAGCTTGGCGCGTTCGGTTTCCAGCATGCGAGACACTGGGACACCGGTCCAGGCGGCCACAATTTCCGCGATCTCGTCCTCGGTCACCTGCTCGCTAAGCAATCGCTTTCGTTCAGGCTCGGTCGGCGCTTCACCTTCTTGATCACCGATTTGCTGAGCCTCAGATTTCACGATCTGAGCCTCCAATTGTTTGCGGCGAGAATCGACTTCGTAAAGCTGACGATAATCGTCTTCGCTGACGGGCTGACCGGACGACTGTTTCGTCTTAATCTCCGCGTCCAACCGGTCGAACCCACGCTCGGCGTCGGCCAAGTCCTCTCGAACTTTCCGCACGTCCGTCATTCCCAGCTTCTCGGCCTCCCACTGTTCTCGCAGGCTGGCGAGCTGCTGACGTTTCTCGTCCATCTCCGCGTTCACCGCCTCCAGCCGGGCTTGGACGCTTTGATCTTGCTCGTCGGCTAGTTGCCGTGCGGCCAGTTCCAGTTGCGTCAACCGGCGCTGGACAACGTCGATCTCCTCCGGGACGCTGTCAAGTTCCATTGCAAGACGCGACGCCGCTTCGTCGACGAGATCGATCGCTTTATCGGGCAGAAATCGATCGGTAATGTAGCGATTGGACAACTTGGCCGCCGCAACCAACGCCGCATCCTTGATCGGCACGCCATGGTGGGTTTCGTACCGCTGCTTGAGCCCACGCAAAATCGAAACCGTATCCTCAACCGTTGGCTCGCCAACATAAACCGGTTGAAACCTTCGCTCCAACGCCGCATCTTTCTCGATGTACTTTCGATATTCGTCCAACGTCGTCGCGCCGATGCAATGCAGTTCGCCACGAGCCAAAGCGGGCTTGAGCAAGTTTGCGGCGTCGTTACCTCCCTCGGCGGCGCCGGCACCCACCACGGTGTGCAGTTCGTCGATGAACAGGATGATATTGCCGGCAGCTGCGGAAACCTCGCGGAGCACTGACTTCAGCCGATCCTCAAACTCACCACGGAACTTGGCACCAGCGATCAACGCGCCCATGTCCAACCCCATGACCTTCTTCTGACGCAGGCTCTGTGGAACATCGTTGTGCACGATACGCAGTGCGAGGCCTTCGGCGATGGCGGTTTTACCAACGCCCGGCTGACCGATCAGAACCGGGTTATTCTTGTTGCGGCGGCTGAGCACTTGGATCACGCGGCGGATTTCATCGTCCCGGCCAATCACGGGGTCAAGCTTGCCCGACTGAGCCATCGCCACAAGATCGATGCAGTACTTTTCGAGCGAGTCGTATTTCGCCTCGGGGTGCTGGTCGGTGACGCGAGCCGACCCACGAACCTGCGTGATCGCGTCGCGCAGGCTTACTTCTTGGACAGCATTCATTTCCAGAATTCGTTTGGCGGACGAATCGACTTTCACGAGCGCCAGCAACAAGTGCTCGGTGGAAACAAACTCGTCCTGCATCTGCTGGGCGAGTTCAGCGGACGCCTGGAAGACGCTTTGCAGTTCACGACTAGGGCTGGGCGTGCTGCCGTTAGAACTGGGCAATCGTTCAAGCTCACTGGCAACGATTCCCAGCAGCTGCTCAGTCGGCAAGCTAATCTTTTTTAAAATCGACGGAACGATCCCATCGGTTTGCTGGACCAGGCTTTGCAGCAAGTGCAACGGCGCAATCTCCGCATGACCTTTCCCGGAAGCGAAGGATTGAGCGTTTGCGACGGCTTCTTGGGCCTTGGCGGTCAGTTTTTCAAATTGGAACGACATCGAGGGCTCCTAGACGAGAACTGCGTTGGGAAACGTTAGACGTTGATAGATTAAAAGTCGTAGGTTCAGCTGCATTGGTGGCAACGCTATTAGGTGTCTGGGCGTGAACCGATTTCAGCGCGCAAAAAGGGCCGGGAAAGCGAGTGGCTAAGTCCCGGCCATGGTTGACTCGTTGGCGAAAGAGCGATGAGCATCCTCCGCTGCGCCGAAACCTGCCTGCGGCTTGTTCCGGCGGCCCTTTCTTAAAATGAAAGGGCCATGTTGGACTTAGTCTTTGACTTCAAACTCGGCATCGATCGCGTCGTCGTCTCCACCGCCCGCAGTCGCACCCGCCGGCTCTGCGTTTGCGTCACCCGCTTCTCCGTCGGCCGCGTCGGCGTTTTCGTACATCGCTTTGCTCAAGGCGTGCGACGCTTGCTCCAACTCTTTGACGGCTGATTTGATTGCGTCGACATCTTCGCCCTCGTTGGCCTCGCGGACCTTCTTGATGGCGGCTTCCAGTGGTTCCTTGTCGCTGTCTTGAAGTTTATCCGAGTGCTCAGACATCGTCTTTTCGACCTGATAACACATCGTTTCACCTTCATTTCGAGCGGTGACCAGTTCGAACTGCTTGCGATCTTCCTCCGCGTTCAGCTCGGCGTCCGCCTGCATCTTCTTGATCTCTTCTTCTGACAAGCCTGACGAATCGTTAATTTCGACATTGGCTTCAACGCCCGTGCCTAAATCCTTGGCCGTCACGTTAAGAATGCCGTTTTGATCGATGTCGAATTTCACTTCGATCTGCGGCACGCCACGCGGGGCAGGGGGCAAACCAGTCAGGTCGAACTTACCCAGCAAACGGTTGCTGTGCGCCATCTTACGTTCGCCTTGGAAGACCTGAATGGTAACGGCCGTTTGGTTGTCGGCTGCTGTGCTAAACGTTTGCTTTTTCTCGGTCGGGATCGTCGTGTTCCGCTCAACCAAGGCCGTCATCACGCCGCCTTCGGTTTCGATTCCCAGCGTCAGCGGTGTCACGTCCAGCAGCAGCACGTCCTTGCGATCACCCGCCAACACACTGCCTTGGATCGCCGCACCGATGGCGACGACCTCGTCTGGGTTCACACCCTTGTGCGGGTCCTTGCCGAAAACGCTCTTCACCATCGCCTGGAACGCGAGTCGAACCGCCGACCAAAACGATCTCGTCGATGTCTGACGGCGACAGTTTTGCATCTTTAAGCGCCTGCTCGACCGGCTTCTTACAACGCTCGACCAGTGGATCAATTAGCTCTTCAAATTTTGCTCGGCTGATGTTCATCTGCAAGTGCTTGGGGCCTGAAGCGTCGGCCGTGATGAACGGTAGGTTGATGTCCGACGCCTGAGCCGAACTGAGTTCCTTCTTGGCCTTCTCGCAGGCTTCTTGCAGACGCTGAAGAGCCATCGTGTCGTCACGCAGATCAACGCCGTTCGATTTCTTGAACTCATCGGCCACGTAGTTGATCAGGACTTCGTCGAAGTCATCGCCGCCCAGGTGCGTGTCGCCGCTGGTGCTGATGACCTCGAAAACCTTCATGCCGTCGTCGTCGTTCAGTTCGAGCACTGAAACGTCAAACGTTCCACCACCGAGGTCGAAGACGATAATCTTTTGCTCTTGCTGGGCTTTTTCTAAACCGTAAGCC
>CAZLFF010000152.1:0-7785 GCA_964558755.1 uncultured Pirellulaceae bacterium | reverse complement strand
GTGGAACCCGACACCTCACCCGTCATTAGCGGCGGCGAACCGGGCAAGCACAAGATCCAAGGGATCGGTGCGGGCTTCGTTCCAAAAAACCTGGACACCGACTTGTTAGATGGTGTCCTGAAAGTCAGCAGCGAAGACGCATTCGCTTGGGGCAAAAAATTGGCCTCGGAAGAAGGCATCGTCGCCGGCATCAGCAGCGGAGCCAACATGTGTGCCGCCGCGGAACTGGCCGCTCGGCCGGAAATGAAAGGCAAACGCATCGTTACTATCATGTGCAGCCTTGGCGAGCGTTACCTATCCACGCCACTGTTTGAAGAGTAGTGCATGCTGCACGCTTGTCGAAAGAACTTTTACTTTGATCCTCTGACCAGCAGGTATAGGGCAGGCGTAAAATAAAACGCCAGCAAGTTCGCAAACGCGACCCCGAAAGATATCACGATCGCCAACGGCGGCCAGAACTTTCCGCCGGCGATCACTAGCGGCAAAAAGCCGATCATCGTCGTGCAAGTTGTCGCGAGGATATGCCGAGCAGTTCCAACGACAATGTCTGCCATTTGCGATGACGACGATTGCTGGTGATCCTCGCCATTCGCTTCGCAGTCGAATTGCTCTCCGATTGCAGCCAGAACGACAATCGAGTCGTTGATTGCCACACCAATCAAACCCATCGTTCCCACAATCGCCATGAAACCAAAGGGCAATCCAAAAACGTACAACGCCAGCGGGCCCAACCCGATCGTCAGCCCGCCAACGGCAAAGATAATCGCCGCATTCCGAAAAGAACCCAACACAACCACCAGCGTCAGCACCATCAACGCAACGATCACTGACACATTGGCAACCAGCGTCGAAACAGCTTCCTGCCGCTTCTCGGCTTCTCCCCCGAGTTCGATTCGATAGCCCTCGGGCAATCGAAACCCGGATTCAACTAGATCCTTCTTGAAACGACTGACTGCCTCGGACGGCAACACGCCACTGCGAAGGTAAGCTCTGATCTCGTTGACACGCTCTCCATTGAGTCGAACGATCGCCCCCGCATCACTGCTGAGCTTGAACTGCCCCAACGAGCCAATCGAAACGGTTGCCCCCACAGCCTGCATCGCTGGAGTCCCGCGGGGCCCTTGTGAAGCTTTCAGCGATTGCCGACCATTCCCGCCGCCACGAACGCTCATCTGCATGGCCGACAGCGTTTTCAGTTTCCCTTGATCCGTAAAGTTCGTCATCACTCGAATCGGAATCAGATTCTCTCGGTAATTGAACTCGCCCGCGACAGAACCCTCCACACTGGAATAAAGAAAACGAGAAATTTCATTCTTCGATAGTCCGTTTCGACTCGCCACTTCTTCATCGATCTCCAAACCAATCCGATGCGGCTTATCGCTCAAATCATCTCGGGTGTGAGTCACCTGCGGATGAGACGCCAGAACGGCTCGGATTTCGCTGCCCAACTGTTCGAGCAATTTCAAATCGTGACCGATAATGCGAACCTCGACCGGCGCGTCAAAGGGCGGACCTTGTTGTAGTTTTCGAACTAGGACTCGGGCGTTAAAGACTTCTGCATCAATTTCATTTTGCAGTTGATCCACAAACGCATCGATTGGCGTGCCTGCCACCACACCAAGAAACGCTTGAGCATAATTGGGGCTCGACGGGCGCCTTGGCACAACGTTGTAATAAAACGTCGGCGCACTTCGGCCGAGAAACCAATGCTGAGCGTCGACCGAACCGTTCTGCCCCGCGATCGCCGAAACTTGATCGACCACCTTCTCAACGGCGATCAGATTCGCCGACGCAGGAAGTTCAACCTCAATCTGAATCTGGTTCCGATCGGTTGCCGGGAAAAACTGCTTTGGTAATTGACTGGCTACCGCAAAGCCAACACAGGGCAGAGCAGCGCCGAGCACCACGCCGACGATCGGCGCTTTAAAAACCCATGTCAACGATCGGTGAAATGCGTTGCCCAGCCAACCCGCACGAGCGCCCGCGGAAACCAAGGCGTCGTCGCTCGCCGTTTTTCCCAACAGAAACACCATCGACGGAACAATGGTAAAAGACAAAACCAGCGAAGCGCTGATCGCGAGGATGACACTGACCGCCATTGAGCCCACGAACTCGCCGGCCGGTCCGGCCATGATGGCGATCGGCAGAAAAGTCAAAACCGTGGTCAAAGTTGACCCGAACAAAGGCAGCCCCAAATGCTTGATCGCGTCGCCAACCGCCTGCGATCGAGATTTGCCTTGACCCAATCGATGCCGAATCTCTTCCACCATCACGATCGCGTTGTCAATCAATAAGCCCAACGAAACAATCAGCCCGGTGACTGACATCTGGTGAATTGGAATCGACAAAAATCGCAATCCGCAAACGACCAGACATGCCGAAAGCGGCAGCGAGACAGCCACCACCAGCATGCTTCGCCAACCCATGAAGAAGAACACGACCACCACAACCGCGGCAATTCCAAGCAACAAGTTCTGGAACAGCTGACCCATTCGCTGGTCGATTTGCTCGCTCTGAAGAAAAACTGGCTTAGCCGAATAGCCGGGATAGTCCGTCTTCAAACGCTTGATCTCGCGCGTCAGATTCTTGGTCCATTGATCCACTCGGTCGCCATTATCGACCATGGCAGCAAGCACGATCGTTTTCCGCCCGTTGATGATCGCCATTTCCGTTGGCGGCGATTTCGCCTCGACTGACAAACTCGCCAGTTCCCTCAACGCGATTCCAGCTGCGGCGTCTGGAACACGAATCGAAACTTTCTTTAATCGCTCGATCAGATCATCCGTCTGAGCGACCTCCAATGAAAGACTTTGACCGTCACCGACCAGACTGCCGCCCGGACTAACCTCGCTGGCTGAAATTTGCTGAGCAATCGCGGGTGGGGATAGCTTAGTGCTGTGCAATACGGACGGCTCAACTCGAACCACCAACTGTTCGTTTGAGTTTCCAAACAGTTCAACGGATTCTGTGCCCTCCAGTTTCAGCAATCGGTTTCGCAAAGTCTGAGCGATCCGATACTTGGTGCCTAGCGTTTGATCAGAAACGCCACCACCGTCGATCGCAACAATCGCCGCATACGCCTTCAAAGCGAACACTTTCAGTTCCGGAGCTTCCGTGCCCGCTGGCAGTTGTTCCGAACTCGCCTGAATCTTTCGCTCAATCGCCGTCCAAACCGAATCTGGGTTCATGACCGAATCGGCGAGCTCGATCACCACGTTGGCAACGTTCGCACGAGTGTTAGACCGGACTTTGCCAATTTGAGAAAACTCGTTCAGCCATTCTTCAATCGGACGGGTCACGGTGGATTCGATGTCGAGTGAATCCACACCGGGAAACCGAACCGAAATCACACCGACTCGTTGTTTGAGAATCGGGTCCTCCAGCCGGGGCATCACAAGAAAACTCGAAACGCCTGCGATCAAGATAGCCAACACCGCAAGCCACATCACATGTGGATTTCGATTCAGGTAATGGGTAATCATTCCGCCTCACCCGCGAGCGACGCGTCGGCGGCAATCAAGGTTGGAATGACTTCCTGCCCCTGCACGATCCGGTGAAGCCCATCCAGAATAACCTGTCGCCCGGCCAGCTCTCCAACTACAAACGCGCGTTCATCCTCAACCCGTGAAACTTCCACGACTGCCTTCGCCACAGTGCTGCCGCCACGCGAATCATTCTCAACCACGAATACCGTCCACAATCCGCTGCTATCCTTTTGCAGCGAAGTTAGCGGCATCCAATATCCCGAATCATCAGTCTCGATCCGGAACGCAGCTTTTATCGACTGCCCCAGTAAAAAATCAACCTCCGACAAATCGGACGTGATACTGAATGAAGCCGGCACACTTCCGGGAGGATCCTCCGTGAATGACATTCGCAACAACCGTCCACGAATATTTGTCTCGCCCAACAGGAAATCGTACTCTTCGTCAGCGACCAACAGGCGTGCGATGTCGCGCGGAAAACTCATCTCGATCTTCGGCGCAGTCGTTTCAACGACGACCGCTACCGGAGCTGCTGGGCGGACAGTGCCGTTCAAAGACGCGCTCACGGTCTCGACAACACAGTCGAATGGTGCGAGCAACACGTGTTGCTGAATTCTGTTTTCAAGCTCGTTCAACTGCCGCTCAAGCCGAGCTCTTTCTCTGACCTGTGTCGTCGAAGCGATTTCAGAGCTGATTGATTCTCGTTGCGCCTTGAGGTCTTCGTGTTCAATCTCGGCAATGACGCTCCCCGCACGCAGCCGCTGTTGTGCCTCGGCGATGACAATCAATTTGCCGGGTACGGAAAAACCCAGTGATTGCCGGCGATTGGCAACCAGACGGCCAAAATAGTTAAAGGTTACCGAAACGCCATTAACAAGAGTCGGCTCAAATACCTTAACCGCCGTTGGCACGGTGGAGGTGACGATCGAGCCAATTTCATTCTCCGGCGGTCGGCATCCACTTACGCAAATGCAACAACACCAAATGCAACAACAGAAAGCTAGAATGAGTCGTCTTGTCGCATCGGTCTCACTCGGCAAACCGAAATTCATGATCAACTGCGACATTCTTGCATATCTTTACGATGTGTTCTTTGAGCGTTCATGCTAGTGGATGTATCCGCATGACTTCAACTATCATGCGTAAGTGAAACGATACGGCTCAGGTGACGTGATGCATTTTTTACCAACGACGAAGCTGGATGTTCAAACGCGAGACGATAGCAAATGAAAGCACGCCCATCATTCCACTCGATGGCAACCCGCTTTCACTGAACAAGTTTAGCGAGATCACCAGCGGAGTTGCCGGCGCAACCATGCTTCACGATGAAGCTTTGGCCAAAAAAATGGCTGCCGCTGTCGATGTGGTAACGGACGCCCTGATTGACGATCAGGCAATCTACGGAATTACCACCGGGTTTGGCGGCATGTCAAACCAACGAATCGATTGCCACAACGTCGCCGACTTGCAAACCAACCTGCTCACGTTTCTGGCCGCGTCAGCCGGTCCCGAAATTGAATCGTGCCACACGCTCGGTGCGATGTTGCTGCGGGCAAACGTTTTATTGCAGGGAAAATCAGGTATTCGGTTGGAAGTGATCGAGCGGCTGCTGACGTTTTTTCAACGAAAGGCCGTTCCGGTTGTTCGCGAGCTGGGGTCCATCGGAGCCAGCGGTGACCTAGTGCCGCTTTCGACGATCGCTCGAGCCATCACCGGTACGTCTGATCGCGCTCAAGTCTGTATCGATGGCGAACGACTGAGCACTACGCAAGCTCTGGAACGTATGGGGCTTGAGCCAATGCCCTTGCGAGCCAAAGAAGGTTTGGCGTTGGTCAACGGGACCTCGTTCTCCTGTGCAATCGCGGCGAACGCATCGATTGCATCCCGGCACGCATTGTCGTTGTACTTCGCCATCGAGTCGTTGTTGATGACGGCACTAAAAGTCAATCCGGCTCCCTTTGCCCCGTTCGTCCACGACGCGAAACCACACCCGGGGCAGGGCTGGAGCGCACAAACGATGCTTCAGCTTTTGTCGACCGATCAACAGAACGCGATCAGTGACGATGTGCAGGATCGTTATTCCCTTCGCTGCTTCCCGCAATACACCGGCTCGATTGTCGAAGGACTGGCTCGGATCGAACGGACGATCGAAATCGAAATGAACAGCGTTTCGGATAACCCGCTGATCGATTCCGAAAATCGCCAATTCCATCAAAGTGGAAACTTTCTGGGCCAGTACGTTGGCATCGCGATGGATGACCTGCGACGACACATTGGACTGATGGCCAAACACTTGGACGTCCAGATCGCCAGCCTAGTCGCGCCGGAGTTCAATCGGGGGCTCAGTCCGTCTTTGGTGGGCAACCCGGAAACATCTTTCAACATGGGCCTGAAGGGGTTGCAGATTTGCGGCAATTCGATCATGCCGATGCTGACGTGGATGGCCAATCCGATCGTCGAACATTTTCCGACTCATGCTGAACAGTTCAACCAGAACATCAACGGGCTCAGCTGGGGATCGGCCCAACTTGCTTGGAAGTCTATCAAAACGTTTCAACAGTATCTGGCCATCGCGTCGCTGTTTGCCATTCAAGCCGTTGACCTGCGAGCCAAATCAGCGTGCGGGCATTTTGACGGGCGGCAGTTGCTGGGTCCGCAAGCGACCGAGTTTTACAACGCCGTTTGCGAAATCCTGATGATTGAGCCGACCACCGAACGGCCGTGGCTGTTCGACGATTCGGATCGCTGGATCGAGCAGGATATCGAACGACTGGCCGACGACATTGCCAACGGTGGAAAACTGATCGCCTCCGTCACTGACGTCACGGCATCTTTCCACGACTTCTGTCGGAGCCAGTCATGAATGTTTGCCAATCCCTGACGACGCCCGCGAAGCTGTACCCGGAGTCGACGGCCATCGTGTTCGCGGAACATCGATTGACGTACCGCTGGCTGAACGAGCAGTCGACTGCCGCCGCACAGATTTTATCCAACCAAGGCGTACAACCCGGCGATCGCGTCGCGCTGATGCTGCCCAACACACCCAGTTTTGCCGTCTGGTACTACGCCGCGCTGCGAATCGGCGCGATCGTGGCGTCGGTTAGCACTCGACTTGCTGCCGCCGAAGTCCAGTTCGTCGCAACGGATTGTCAGGCGATTGCCTTTATCGCCGACGCTGCCGCCTTGAACACGGTCGAAGCCGAGCTTCCGGCGGCCACGAAGATCCGCATCGCCGTTAACGAGTTGGGCGGACTGGACAAACCTAGAACCCCAAAAGATCAATCGCTGAAACTTGACGATCCCGCAACCGCCAATCGTTGGCACGATGCCGCACCGGATGACGCGGCTCTGATTTTGTACACCTCCGGCACGACCGGATTCCCCAAAGGCGCCACGCTTTCTCACGCCAATGTTCGCTCGAACGTTCACGCCTTCAATCACTTGTGCAACATGCGCTCGCACGACCGAGTCCTGTTGGCGGTGCCGTTGTTTCATTGCTTTGGCCAGAACGCACTGCTGAACAGCGTGCTTAACGTTGGCGGCACGATCGTGTTGCAGCAGCGTTTTGATTTGAGCGAAACAATTGACCTGATCAAGCAGTATCAGATCACTCAATTATATTGCGTGCCAATGATGTTCGGCTTGATGCTGGACAGTTGCACCGTCGAAGATCTTGCCAGCGTCAGCTACTGCTTTTCCGCTGCCGCCACGCTGCCGGTACAAACGGGCCGCACTTGGCAGTTGAAGTTCGGGCTGCCCATTCACGAGGGCTATGGCTTGACCGAGACCTCGCCTTTTGCGACCTACAATCATCGTGACAAGTTCGTACCGGGTTCGATCGGAATGGCGATTGATTCCGTCGAGGTCCGAGTCGTTGATACGGAAACCGGATCGGTCTGCTCACCGGGCGAATTGGGGGAGATCACCGTCCGAGGCCCCAACGTGATGCTGGGTTATTGGAACCGCCCCGAGGACACCGCGGCCGCGATTCGCGACGGCTGGTTTCACTCGGGCGACATCGGTCGCATGGACGACGAGGGCTATCTGTATATTGTCGATCGCGTCAAAGACATGATCACCGTGGGCGGTCTGAAAGTTTTTCCGGCCGAGGTCGAGCGCGTGCTGCTGGATCATCCGCACGTTTCCCAAGCCGCCGTGGTCGGGGCGCCCGATCCGGTCTTTGGCGAGCAAGTGATCGGGTTCCTTGTGCTGACCGATGGCGCTGAACGTAACGGTGACGAAGCCAGCATCATCGAGGACGTCGATCGCTACGTGAAGACAAAACTTGGCAGCTATAAAG
>CAZLFF010000151.1:0-7803 GCA_964558755.1 uncultured Pirellulaceae bacterium | reverse complement strand
ACACCCTCTTGCTCGCGCAGTAGGCCCAGCAGAATGTGGTCAGTACCGACGAAGTTATGATTCAGGGTGCGAGCCTCTTCCATCGAGTACTCGATCACCTTTTTCGCGCGAGGTGTTTGCGGCAGCTTGCCCATGGTGATCATTTCTGGCCCGTTCTGGACCAGTTTTTCGACCTCCAGACGGATCTTGCGCAGATCGACGTCGAGGTTCTTCAGCACGTTGGCGGCGACGCCGGTGCCTTCTTTGACGAGGCCCAGCAACATGTGCTCGGTCCCGATGTATTCGTGATTGAAACGCTGGGCCTCTTGGTTGGCCAGTTGCATCACCTTGCGGGCGCGGTCGGTAAAGCGTTCGTACATGTTTTACTTCCTTAGTCTGCGATTACTGTATGGCGGACGTAACCGTCGTTTTCGCCCGCAAGTAATTCGTTGTCATTCAGATTATTGGTCGAAATTTCCGCTTGGTCGCCATTGGAACCGGCGTCGTCATTCGCGTCGTGTTCGGCGATCAACCGCAGCAACTCCCGTTCCCGCTGGATTTCCGTGGTCCATGCGATCGCCGTGTCAAATTTTTGCATCGTGTCCAGCTGGTCAGCTGCCTCGTCCAGCCGTCGTGTGTGACGCAATAGCGTCGCCAGCAACAACCGTGATTCGGCATCTCGGGGTGACCGGGTTAAACCCCGCTCAAGCAACGATTCTGCCGCCTGCCAGTGACCACGTAAGTATTCGCGTTGGGCCTCAATAAACAAGGTGTCGGCGTGTTCCGCTTCCGTAGTCGTCGCTTCGTGGGCAGTGTTTCCTACTGACAGCAAGGCAGGAAATGTGCGAACGGCAACAAAAGCGGCTGCCATCCACAGGATCAAGACCGTCGGCCAAGCCACCACGGGAAAGGCTTCTCCCAAACAGCGGGGCCAGAGAAAGCTTGAAACGAGCGCCAGATTCAGCAGAATCGAAAAACCGACGGCGATCAGCAACGAGGAAAAATACCCTCGATGCCACAGGCCCGGAAGTCCCGGCCAGCTGCATAGCAATCGCGATCCCCAATCCATTTCTCGGAAACTCCTTCGTCCGTACTGCTGAAAGATAGCCGCTTCTAAGTGCCAAGCGGGCGAAATGTCTCAAAAAGCGACTTTGCCCAGCCTCCATGCCGCAAATGCACCAAAAGTATCCGAAGCCCCCGGATTTACGTCAATCTCAATCGGTTTACCGCGGTCTGGCCAATCGTTGCAACCCGATCGAATCTTGCTGGCCCGCCAACCGAGAAAAGACGTGGTCACATCGTGATATAGTGTCTTGGCGGCCAACCTGATCGCTTAAACATCACTCATGAGTGACCGGCCGTTCGTCCGTGCCGCCCCATTGGCCCTAAAATTCTGGTCGAAGTTCGTCGATTTCGGCTTTTCCCTCACCCGCCCGCTCGTTGCCAAACTCATGCCAGACTGTCAGTGGTCTGGCCAAAACACGTTGCACCCATGCCTGAAAAAAAATCTGAAAATTCCGTTTTCCGCATCTTGGACGCCGCCATCAATCGAGCGGCCGAGGGATTGCGTGTGGTCGAGGACTATTTACGCATGGACCTAGGTGATGCCCATCTATCCAAGACGCTCAAACAGCTGCGGCACGATCTGATCGAGTCCACCGCACCCATCGACGCTGACCAGCGCATGGCGGCGCGGGATAGCGTGGGCGATGTCGGCCGCCAAATCACCACCGCCAGCGAGTACGATCGAACGGACGCAACGACCGGTACCGCGACCGCTCAGTCGCTGGTCCAGCCGAACCTAGCGAGGGCTCAGCAGGCGTTGCGCACGATTGAGGAATTTTCCAAGACGGTCGACGTGGAAGTTGCCAAGCGAGTCGAGCAGTTGCGTTATCGGGTGTACACGGTCGAGAAAGCCGTGCTGACCACCATGGTGAGCGTGCAGAATCTCGCCGACGCAAGGCTGTATGTTCTGACCGATGCATGCGATTTCGCCTCAACCGGAAGTCTGCAAAAGCTGGAGCAACTGGCGTTACAATTGGTTGAAGCGAAATCTGACGTGGTCCAGCTGCGAGACAAATCGTTGAACGATCGCCAGGCGGTTGAAGCAGGCCGAGCCATCGCTGCGATCACTCGGGGAACGCCAACGAAGTTCATTATGAACGATCGCGTCGATCTCGCGATGGCGACCAACGCCGACGGCGTCCATCTTGGTCAAGACGAACTGCCCATCGCCGACGCGCGTCGCATCATGGGTGCCGCGCGGTTGATCGGCATTTCAACCCACTCGATCGAACAAGCCCGCGAAGCCGTCTTGTCCGGCGCGAACTACATCGGTGTTGGTCCCGTGTTCGAATCGAAAACGAAATCGTTCCAAACGCACGTCGGCTTAGCTTTGGTCGCTCAGGTCGCGAAAGAAATTCAGTTGCCGGCGTTTGCGATTGGCGGGATCGATTTAGATAACGTCGCGCAAGTTTGCGAGGCGGGGCAAAGCCGAGTTGCCGTCAGTCGCGCGGTAACCCACGCGACCGACCCGCTCGACGCTGCCAAGAAACTCAAAGCCGCACTTCGCGCGTAGAGCGTGCGGTTGCGGCACAGCGACCGGTGTCGAAACTTGCGTCAGTTTCAACACTTATGGGTCGAACAGCGATCGCTGTGGGGCGTTTGCTACTGCTGGGCGTTCAAGCCCCAGTCGTAGTTCTGATAGGTCACGCGGAATGGTTGGCTCGCAACCACTTGGCGTGCCGCTTGTGGGAAGTACTTTGCCAGTTGTTTTACTTGCTGGTCAGGCGTTGCTGCGAAATCGCTGCCGTACCATTCCATGATTTTGCTCAACGCCAGCGTCTGGCCGTCGCTGGTGATTTTTAAGTTCTGCTCGCGCGAGAAAAAGTCCTGCGTGTTGATGACCAGTTGCTGCTCGAGCGATCCTGCCACATACGCCCGATTCAACAGCCGCGGGCAACCGATCGAGGCACATACGATTGCGAAATGAATCCGAGGCTCGTTCATCTTGCGTAAGATCTTGTGCTCGATGTCCTCCAAAGAGAATTTTTGATCGCCCGCGTACAGGTATAGATTCTTCCAAATGTTGTAACCGACCACTCGCGCGGTATGGTTGCGGATGCTGCTCGTTGGATACACTCGCAGAATTCCCTCGATTGTTACGGCGTTGTACGCGTTAATCCAATAAGCCAGCTTGGCTTCGCGGCTTGCCGGCGCTGAGGGATTGGCCCGGCTCAAATGAATCAGATAGTCGGTGAGCGTCCGTCGGTCATTGGCATTCGCGTGCCACGCCCGGTAGGCCACCATCCCATCCGCGTCGACATATTTCTGCAACAGCTGATCGAACGCCGTGTGGTCAATTCGATCGACCGAAACGTTTTGACCCGCCGGCCAGCGTTGCCCCGCAAACTCATCGGCGCTTGTCGTGTTGGTGATCGCCAAGAACAGCGCGATCGCGGTGGTGAAAATGGAATACGTTGCCGTGCCAGCCCGCCAGTTCTTCGTTCGTGAGAGAGTGGTGGTCTTGCTTTGATTCATGGGTTCATTCGTGGTTCGTTGATCGTGTGGCCGAGAGTTTTCGGTGTTCAGCAAAAATCACTGCTGATACTTTGATGTCGCTAGGTTTGTTCATCTTACGGGAGCCAGCATTTTCTGCTTTTTGATAGCACAGACGCGAGTTGGACGCGCTGGCTGCCGCTCGGCAAAACGATGCTGGAGAACCGTTGACCAGGTGTCACGACAAAACGCCGCTGCCTGTACAGCCGACTTCGCTGCTCTAAACTGGCTTGCATGAACATACCTACCGTGAAGCCTGCTGTCGTTCATGATCCGCCGCATCATAAGAGTAATTTTGGACGACTGACCTTGTTCATGATCGCGATGCGAACTGGCTGGATCTTCAAAACGGAGAGTATCATCATGCCTGCCGTTTTGGACGTGATCGGCGGGGCAGGGTGGTTGCGCGGATGCTTGCCGATGCTGAATCGATTTGGCCAGAGCATTCCACCGATGCTTATGTCGGACACCATTCGTAGCACACCGCTCAAGAAGTATGGCTTGATGCTGATGACGTTGCTGATGGGCGGCTGCTTCATCGGGCTGTCCGGTTTGTGGGCTTGGACGGGCGGCACCTCCAGCGGCTGGTTGGCCTACGCGTTTCTTGCGATCTATGCGATTTTTTTCGCCGCGACGGGCGTCAACATGCTGTTGCTCAACACGTTGAAAGGAAAGCTCATCCGAGTCCGTCGTCGGGGGCTGCTCGATTTGTGCTCGAATGTCATCGGAGCAACGGTCGCGGTAACGTGTGCGTGGTTTCTGCTGACGCGTTGGTTGAGCGGGACTGGGACCGCGGAGGGTCAAACGCCACCAAATTTTACGATGATCTTTTTGTTCACGGGCGTCATGTTCGTCACGGCCTCCTGCGTCGCGGCGTCGCTTCGTGAGACCCCACAGACTGGCGCATCACCGCGTCGGAGCCGCAAGCAGATTTTTCAATCGGCGGTTGAAATTTTTCGCACCGATGGAAACTTCCGCACGTTGGCTTTCGTCGGGATGATGTTCGGCATGAGTCTGACGTTGTTCCCGCACTATCAGTCGCTGGGTCGGTCTCGGTTGGAGCTAACCTTGACCGCGTTGATCCCGTGGGTCATCGCTCAGAACATTGGCACCGCCGTCTTCAGCATCCCCAGCGGTTGGGCCGCCGATCGGTTCGGCAATCGCCGGGTGCTAAACGTGTTGATGTCGGCGCTAAGCGCCGCACCAATCCTCGCGTTATTGGTTTCACGTGCTCAGAACGTGCATGAAAATTGGTACACGGTGGTTTTTCTGCTGATGGGTTTGACCCCGATCGTGATCCGGACACTAAATAATTACACGTTGGAGATCGCGGGCCATGACGACCATCCCCGCTACCTGAGCACGCTTGGTCTTTGCGTCGCGGCACCGCCTTTGCTGCTGTCGGTTTTTGTGGGACTGCTAGTCGACTGGTTTAGCTTTGAGCTGGTATTTTGCATCGGAGCGAGCTGTATCGTTCTAGGCTGGCTGACAACTTTTCGGTTGGTTGAACCCCGGGATGCTCGGTTGGACGCGGCTTAGGCCTGTCGTCTGATACTTCTGTCGACTTGAGGCTGCAGAAAGCTCTACAATGTAGGCGTTTCAGGCCGTCCGATTTTAGGGAGTCATAAACCGATGAACCGAATTCAACCGTGCGTAATGCTTGCCGTGGTCTTTTCCTTGATCACGCCACTTGCTGCGGCACAAGATCTGTCTGGAATCAAATGCGTTGTCAGTGGCCAGCGAAACGCGAATGCGGAGGTTGCGGTCGACTATCGCGACGCCAAGGTTTACCTGTGTTGTCAGAAGTGTGCCGATCAATTCAAGGCCGATCCGAAATCGTTTGCAACCCGAGCCAACCACCAGTTAGTTCTGACCGGGCAGTTTAAGCAAACGGCTTGCCCACTGGCCGATGGAGAACTCGATCCGCAAGTTGTTGCCAATGTAGGCGGCACCAAGATCAGTTTTTGCTGCCAAAGCTGTATCGGTAAGCTCACCGAAAAGGACGACATGGCGGATCGGGCGGAGCTGATCTTCGGCGACCAGCCGTTCGAGAAAGCGTTCACCAAGGTTCAGCCCATCGATTTGACGAATATCAAGTGCATCGTTAACCCCGAGTCGGGCGTTTCGAAAGACGTCGCGGTCGACTACCAAGGCGGCAAGCTGTTCTTTTGCTGTGCGAAATGTGCGTCGGCCTTTGGATCTAAGCCGCGGGAACATGCGGTCGCCGCAAATCAACAGCTCTTACAAACAGGGCAGTACGTGCAGACCGCTTGTCCAATTTCTGGGGGTGCGGCGAGCGATGACCATGCGGTTGAAGTCGCTGGTGTCAAAGTGAAAGTTTGTTGTAACCAGTGTGTTGCTAAAATCAACTCGGCCGATAGCGATGCGGCGAAGGCCAAGCTTGTGTTCGGGACAGAGTCGTTTGCCAAAGCGTTCAAGCAAAACAATTAACTAACCCGCGCTCATGGCGTGTCGGTGATAAGCCATCGGCACTGAATGTTGACCCATCTAATGCCAAAACGCGTTTTCTTTTCTGTCGGCGAACCCAGTGGTGATCTGCACGGATCAAACTTGATTGGGCGACTTAAGGAACTCGACCCGTCGATCGAATGCGTGGGCTTTGGCGGGCCGAAGATGCAGGCGGCGGGTTGCGACCTGCTGTTTGATTTGACGACCAAGGCCGTCATGTTCTTCTGGGATGCGATCAAGCAATATCGATCGTTCCTGCGCTTGGTGGATCAGGCCGACGACTTTTTCGCAGCTAACGAAATCGACGCGGTCGTGTTGATCGACTACCCCGGCTTCAACAGGCACATCGCCAAAAAGGCCAAGCGGCGCGGTATTCCCGTTTTCTATTATGGTGTCCCGCAGATGTGGGCGTGGGCGCCGTGGCGCGTTCGCAAGCTGCGGCGGTCGGTGGATCACGTGTTGTGTAAACTGCCGTTTGAGGTTGATTGGTTTGCACGGCGAGATGTACGGGCGACCTACGTGGGGCATCCCTACTTTGATCAGATTGCCTCGCAGACATATGACGAGGATTTTTCACGCTCGCTAACCGACGGCGATCGACCGCTGGTGACGTTGCTGCCGGGCTCGCGCGACAAAGAGGTCGTGCATCACCTGCCGATTCTGCTAGATGCCGCGGATCAAGTTTTGGAGCAAGTGCCGACGGCGCGTGTGGCCATCGCTTTTTTCAGCGAAGCACAACAGCAAAGCTCGTCCGAGCAGCTGTCTGAGCACCATTCAGGGATCGAATCGCACGTGCAGCGAACGCCCGAGCTGATGCGAGCCAGTAACGTTTGCCTTGCTTGCAGCGGATCGGTGTCACTTGAGTTATTGCACTACCGCAAGCCGACGGTGATCGTTTACAAGGTCGCCAAGTGGATGATGGTTGCGCAGGCGTTTGTGTTGCGGACACAATTTATTACGTTGACGAATTTGATTGCTGCGAAAGACATTTGCAAACGAACGTGGGGGCCCTACGACCCTGATGCACCGGGTGATATTGAACCGGCCGTGATGCCCGAGTACGTGACGACCGGCAATCCGGCGGCTAAGGTTGCTGCGAAGGCGGTCGAATGGTTGCAAGATCCGGCGGAACGCCAGAAAACGGTCGATCGCTTGGATGAACTGGCGCGGCAATACGCTCGACCGGGTGCCACGGATCGTGCGGCGGAGTTTATATTGCAGCAGCTGGCGATGGATTTGCATGCGACTCAATCAAACAAATAGAGAGCCAAAAGATGCTTGGTGAACCCGGCCGAACTGACTACGACCTGAGCTTTGATTTTTTTGGAATCCCGGTCCGCATCCATCCGGGCTTCTTCATTATCGGTGCGCTTTTTGGTTCGAGCTGGATTTTCGCTCCTGAATTGAACGCCGGCATCCGTGTGTTGTTAGGCATCTTGTTGATCTTTATCGCGGTGCTCGTTCACGAGTTGGGGCACGTGTTGGCGTATCGCTATTTTGGCCAAGCCGGTCGGATCGTATTGTACTGGCTGGGTGGTGTCGCGATCGCGGACTCCGGGTCGAGCTTGCCGTGGGCTCGAAGTAGCAATCAGCGTTTCTCAGGCAATCAACAGATTGTCATTTCACTGGCGGGCCCTGTCGCGGGTATGTTGCTGGTCGTGCCGATTGTCGCCATTATCTACGCCGCCGGTGGCAGTGTTGGCGTGGGAACGATGTTTGGTTTCTTGCCAACGCCGTATCCACTGCTTGCAGGCAGTGCGTTAGAAGACGTCCCGGGTGCGGCAGGCTTTCTTGAAG
>CAZLFF010000150.1:0-7839 GCA_964558755.1 uncultured Pirellulaceae bacterium | reverse complement strand
ACGGATGGCCATGGCGCGCTCGCGAGTAGGCGCGATCAGCATGGCGACCGCCGCGCTGTACTCGATTGCGGCGGGCGAAACGCGACCGGCGGCGTGGAACAGTTTACCGCGGGCGAAAACAATCTGGGCTAAATCTTGGGGGCGGTTGAAGCGATGCATGGCCTTCGTTAAACAGATCAGGCCTTCCTGATGTTGGCCTCCGGCGGCATACGCTCGAGCCCGCGCGACCCATGACGCGAGCGACAATGGATTGATCGCGAGGCTGTGGCCGAAGTCATCGACCGCGTCGGCATACCGATTCAGTTTCATCGCCAGCTGGCCGCGACGCTGGTACACGCTGGCTTGGTTGGGTTCGAGGTCTAGGGCTTGGGTTAGGTCGCGGGCGGCATGGTCCAGACGCCCCGCGGCTTCGTAGGCGGCGGCTCGATGGACGAAATGAGACGGGTCGGTTGAATCCGCTGCGATCGCCCGAGTCAGCGATACCACTTGCGCCGCCGTGTCACCCGACTTGGCTGCAACCTGGGCGGCCAACGCGTGGTAGCGCGATCGTTTGGGAGCAAGTTCGAGCGCCCGCTGAATGTCGTTTGCCGCGGACGTGACATTCCCCTGCTCGAACGAAGTGATGGCCCGCCCGTGATAGGCCAAGTGGCTGTCCGGCTGCAGTTTCAGCGCCGAGGAAAAATCGTCGGCCGCCGCGCCGTGGTTGCCCATCTGCTGCAACGCTTGACCGCGCTTGATCAAAGTCGCAACGTCATCCTCCGAGCGCTCGAGTGCAGCCGTGTAGTCGGTCACGGCTCCATCGTAGTTTGAAAGAAAATGATGGGCTTGGCCTCGGTTGAAGTACGTCGCCGCCTCGTCGCGGCCTCGCTGCATTCGTCGTGTGAAAAAGCCGACGGCCCGATCGGCGATCGTTTGGCCCAGTTGGCGATATTGATCGGCCGAGGAAGGTCGGACGGCGATCGCTTCCTGTAAGTCCGCGATCGCGGCAGCCAAGTTTTCATTTCGCGACGACGCGGCGGCTCGCCAGATGAGCGTTCCCGCGTGGTCGGGGCGGTGTTCGAGCGACTGCGTAAAGTCATTGGTCGCTTTTTCGAACTCTTTCAATTCGTACCATTGGATGCCACGGCGGAACAGATTTTTGGCTTTCTCGGCAGGAGTTTTCGCGTAGTCAACGCTGCGGCTGTATTCCTCTGCCGCCCGTCCGTAGTCCCCCATCTGTTGGTGGACGCTGCCCAGCAACGCGTAAACTTGAGCGTGTCGATTGTCGATTTCTTTGGCGCGTTGGCAGACCGTCATCGCTTCGTTCAAATCGCCGGCCGCTGCTGCGACCTCGCCACGTTTCAACCAAGCCAGAAAGTTGTTTTCGTTTTGCTCGATCGCAAGATCCAAGTCATCCATCGCTAGGTCGTGATGCCCACGCCGTGATTCGGCCGTCGCGCGGCGGATGAGTGCTACGGGGTCGTCGGGCTGTAACCGCAGGCACTCGCTAAAGTCCTCAACCGCCCGCGCGTCGTTCCGCAACGCGTAGAAGCAATCGCCCCGCAGTCGCCACGCATCCGCGTAACGATGATGGGCGTCCAGTAATTGTGTTAAGGTTTCGGTCGCCGCGACACGATCACCCAGGTCGAACTGCAACTGAGCACACTGCAACCGCGCGACCGCGTCGTTCCCCGCCAGATCGAGAGCCTGCTGGCAACATGCATGGGCTCGTTCGACGTCGTTGTTGAGGTGACTGAGCCGTGCCCGCAGCGTCAACGCGAGCCGTCGGCATTCCGAATCGCCATCGATCCCGTGCTCGCAAAGTTGGTCGATCGCCTCGTTGGGCAAAGAGATCGCAGCAACGTCGGGGGCCATCGCCAGCATCGCCAAACCGGTCGAGGCCCACGGATGCAGGGGTGCGATTCTTAGCGCCTGTTGAAAGTCACGCACGGCTTTTTCGGCTTTGTTCAAATGATGAAACATCCAACCTCGCTCAAACAGCAGCGTGGCCGATGGTTGACCGGTGCTAACCTGTTGTCGGAAGAACTCGTTCGCCGTTTGGGCATAGGTTTGAACAAGGGCTTCGAATTCCGGTTGCCGTTGGCCGCCGAACTGGCACGCCAACGCCAGATCGTCAAACGCTAACCGCCACTGATTTTGCTCACCCCGAGCCGCGGCTCGCCACGCGTAGGTCTGAGCGTCGGTCGGCTGCTGTCGTAGTGCTTTGCTGCACTCGGCCACTGTTTTGTCGAATTCGAGTTTCTGCAAGAACAAGTAACCACGTAAACTTTGGCATTCAACAACCTGATCCGGGGTCGCGCCGTCCATCAATCGCGCGAGTAGTTCCAACGCGGATCGGTACTCGGCGATTTCGATCAAGCGATGGGCTTCTGCGTACTGCTGCAAAAACTGTTGCCCAGTTGCCGTGGTGGCAGCGGTTTCCGCATCGGTGCGAAAACGTCCGCCTCCGTTGGTCTTGGCAGTGCCCGGAAGTGTGGACTTGAGTGCCTTGACCGAGCTCGGGACGGAACGGCCGGCTGCTTTGTGACGAGAAAAATTTTGCACAATTTGAATGTGCTCGGACGGTTCCACCGTGGGTGCGGCCCCGGTTCGGTGAATCCCGTCGGCTATCTGGCTGGCGTCGTCCGTTGGCTTGATGGTCCGTTGACACATCGAGCAGAACGTTTGCCCACGTCGAGTCGGTGCTTTGCAATGCGGACAAAAACGGCTCACGGGTTACCTGCCGAAAAGATCGGGGAAAGTGGCGGACGGAGTGGCAAACGAGTACGGCAATGGTAGTGAGCTCCGTTTTGAGCCCAGTTCTATTATCGGGCTGCGATTACGGGCGTCAATGTTTTGGCCCGAATGTGGTTCTTCGGCTCGATGATCGAGAAACCGATTGGTCCGATGTTACCAGTGAGGCAAATTTGTTGGTGGAAAACCGCTCTGTTTGGCCGATAATGGGGACATGAGCACGACGCACTCAATTCAACGCTTTGCGATTCAGATCGCGATACCCGCGCTGACCGCGGTGATTCTAGTGGCCGGCTTGGTAGATGCGTGCTGGGCGCAGCGCAGCGGAGGCTTCGACGCTGAAGCGTATTTCAGGCGTTTGGACCGGAATGGAAATTGGTATCTCGAAACCAAAGAGATGAATTCCAAAGCGCAACGTTACCTCCAGCGGTTGGGGTTCGACCCAAGTCGTCGAGTTTACTTGGGCTACGTTTTTAACAAGCTTCGTGAACGCCAACAGCGATCGGGCGGTGGCTCGACAGACGGCACGGTGGACGATGCCGGTGTTGCGACCTTTGGTTTGGAGACCGAGGCGCCGATGGTGCCTTCGTTTGGGATTCAAGCCGAGTCTGACGACAAGCCAGAGGTCGACTACAGCGAAGAAACGATTCAGATGGCCAACGAAGTGCTGAATCGCTATGACAAAAATAAGAATGGCATGATTGACAAAGATGAGATCGAAGAAGGTCGATGGGGACGACCGGCACCCAGCGAGAGTGACGAGGACGAAGACGGTTCGTTGTCGAGGACCGAGCTGCTTAACCGCTATCATTTGCGAGAGGAAGAAAAAGAAAAGCGCCGCGAGGAACGCGAGAAGAAGCGCGAGCAAGAAAAAGATCGCTCGGAGAATCGAGGTCGGGGCGAGCAAGACGATAGACGCGGTCGTAGCAGCGTAGTCGAAACCCGAGCGGTGAAAAAATCGCCTCAACAGCAGCGCAAACAGTACGCCGACTATGCAGCGGGAATGATCTCGCGTTACGACAAAGATAAAGACGGTCGGCTGAACAAAGCGGAATGGAAAGGCATTCGGCGAAAGCCATCAGGTACAGACAAAAACGGCGATGGCTTCGTCGACAAAAACGAGTACGCTCAAGCGTTGATGAAGGAATCGCAACCGCAGTCGCAAGGCGGTGGTCGCGAGGTGCAGAAACGCTCGGTCGCAAGCCCGGTGAATCGCGTCAGTCGCGGTGGAGTTGCGGTGCCGGCTGACATGTCCAAGCTGGACGCCAACGAAGATGCGCAGGTGCAAATGCACGAATTTTCGGGCGATTGGAGCGAAAGTGTGTTGGAGGATTTCTACGCCATCGATGTCAATCGCGATGGCGTCATCACGATCCGCGAATGGCAGCAGCGGTCGAAGTAGTGTCGCCAGACGATTGACCGTCCCGAATCGTAGCCGTATCTCGTCGTCTGGCTTACGGTTTTGAAATACCTGCTCTTCCTTCGTTGTTTGTTGCTGCCGGTTTGCAATCGCTAGTTTTGGTTGTTACGATCGCTTGCTCGGGTTAGCTCCTTCTGTTGGATGACTTGTCCTAGCAACCGTGAAACCGTGACGGCACCGCAAGACAAAACGACCTTTCGCCAACGGCTGCAATGGTTCGGGTTGCTGTTTGCTCGTCGGGACCAGCCCTATTTGGTCTTAGTCTTGATGGCGTGCATGGTTGGGATGGGGGTTTTCTATTGGCGGCATGCGGCTGAGACCGGCGGGCTGATCGACATCGACCAGTTGCCGTCGCGAACGGCTCAGTTTCAAGTGGATCTAAATACCGCTGACTGGGGCGAGATCGTGAACTTGCCGGGGGTTGGCCCCAGTTTGGCGTCCCAGATCGTCGATTACCGACAGGCCGAAGGTTCGTTCTCGGCCGTCGAAGACGTGCAGCTCATTCACGGTATCGGCCCAAAAAAGTTCGCCAAGATGCTGCCCTTTCTGGCTCCGCTGGGCGACGAAAGGTAGCAACGATTGATGCGGCAACAGGGCGGTTGATGCGTCCCTTTCTTCTTCCTCGCTGCTGAGCGCTCTGCGTTTACAGTCGGGCTCGCTGCGGTAGAATGCTGGGTTGTCTCAATCCCACCCACGATTCTGTCCCGCGACTGCCGCATGTTCAAACTCGAATCCAAGTTTCAGCCCAGCGGCGACCAACCTCAAGCGATCGATGACCTCGTCAAAAATATTCGGGCGGGCAAAAAGCACCAGGCTTTGATGGGCGTGACCGGTTCGGGAAAAACCTTCACGATGGCCAACGTGATCCAGCAAGTCCAGAAACCGACGCTGGTGATCTCGCACAATAAAACCCTGGCAGCGCAGTTGTATTCGGAGTTTAAGGAGTTCTTCCCCCACAACGCCGTTCACTACTTCGTCAGCTACTACGACTATTACCAGCCCGAGGCGTATATTCCTCAGCGGGATATTTACATCGAGAAAGATGCCTCGATCAACGAGGACATCGATCGGCTGCGGTTGGCGACGACCAGTTCGCTAGTCAGCCGCAAGGACGTCATCATCATCGCCAGCGTGTCCAGTATTTACGGGTTGGGTTCGCCCGAGGACTACAAAACGATGATGGTCGCGATCAAGAAAGGCGAGACGATTGATCGTGACAAAATGCTGGGCAAGTTCATCGATATCCAGTATCAACGCAACGACATTGCGTTCGAGCGGTCGAAATTTCGTGTGCGGGGTGACAGCGTCGAGATTTGGCCTGCCTACGAAGAGTTCGCGTATCGGATCGAGTTCTGGGGCGATGAGATCGAGCAGATTTCGACGATCGTGCCGCTGACAGGCGAGTTCATTCGCAGCGAGGACCAGATTTTCATCTATCCCGCCAAGCACTTTGTGACCTCCGAGTCGCGGATCTCCAACGCAGTCGACAAAATTCGCGGCGAGCTAAAGGAGCAGCTGGCGATGTTCCAGGAGCAAGGCAAACTGCTGGAGGCACAGCGGCTCAATGCTCGAACGCGGTTCGATATCGAGATGCTTCAGAATGTGGGCCACTGCCCGGGGATCGAAAACTACAGCCGCCATCTTGCCGGTCGCGAAGCCGGTGAAACGCCCGAGACGCTGTATAACTTTTTCCCGAAAGATTTTCTGTTGGTGATCGATGAGTCGCACGTGACGATCTCGCAGATTGGAGCCATGTACGCAGGCGATCGGAGCCGCAAAGAGACCTTAGTGTCGCACGGTTTTCGCCTGCCCAGCGCGATGGACAACCGGCCGATGAAGTTTGAGGAATGGGAGGACCGGCTGAATCAGGTCGTCTACGTTTCTGCGACGCCGAACGACTACGAACTAGAGAAAACGGAAGGCGAGGTGGTCGAGCAAATCATTCGCCCCACTGGATTGCTCGACCCCGTCGTGGAAGTCATCCCCGCCAGCGGCCAAGTGGCTCACTTGCTGGGTGAAGCGAAACAGCGGGTGGAAGCGGGCGACCGCGTGCTAGTCACGGCGCTGACGAAACGCTTGGCCGAGGACCTTGCTGCTTACTTTTGTGAAAACGGCCTGCAAACAAAATGGCTGCATAGCGAGTTGGATGCCTTTGAACGCGTGGAGCTATTGCGTGACCTGCGGCTGGGGCGTTTTCAAGTGCTTGTCGGCGTGAATCTTTTGCGTGAAGGCCTGGATTTACCCGAGGTCTCGCTGGTCGGGATCTTGGACGCGGACAAGCAAGGTTTCCTGCGCAGCGAAACGTCGCTTATTCAAACGATTGGTCGTGCGGCCCGAAACGAGCGTGCGAAGGTATTGCTGTACGGTGACAAGGTGACCGAAGCGATGAAAAATGCGATTCAAGAAACCACGCGACGGCGATCGTTGCAGGAAGCCTACAATGCCGAAAATGGCATCGTTCCCAAAACGGTCTACAAGCCGATCAGTGAAGGCATCGGCGCAGATCTGAAGTCGCGCAAAGAAGCGACCGACGCGGCGACGGCGACCACCGACAAGACCGAGTACATTACCGAAGAGTACGTCGCTGCATTGGAAGCCGAAATGCTCAAGGCGGCTGAGGAGCTGGAGTTCGAGCGAGCCGGTATTCTGCGCGACCGCATCAGTCAGCTAAAGGATTCGATCGGTAAGCCATTGTCATCCGTCGAAACGGAACGCAGCGGCAGCAAAAAGGGCCGGAAATCCAAGGGCCGGCGAGGCGGGAAACGATCCAAGGTCCCACGCCCCAGAAAGCAGCCGTGACGATTGCACGCCCAAGGGGCCCCGGTTGGTCCGTGACGCCGGCGGGTCGATCTGCCGGCAGCCGGTCGACTTGTCCCCGATTTTGGTTGCCTTTTCCCTAGAATTTGGGTCATTTTCCGGTTCGGCTTAGCTCTTGAAGGGCGGCTGCCGATGACCTATAATCCGCGACTCGATTTTCGACGTTGAGAAGCAGTAAAAGCTCAAGCGCACACAGCGAACTCCTAGCGGTAGCGACCGATGACGATTGATAAAAGCCTGAAAATTAAAGCCGGTTCCGTGAAAACACGGAATGTTCTGACTCGTGCTGAGCGACTGACCAAATTGGTCGAGGCCGATCGCTGGAGCGAAGGTGATCCCGTATACGGCATCCCAAAGGTTCGCGTGGTCAAGATCTCGCTGAAGAAGAAAAAGAAGGTCAAGAAGGCCGATGACGATGCTGATGCTGATGCATCGAGCTAAGCGTTCGACCGCTGACGTTATTCAAATGCAAAAAGCCACAGCAGTTGCTGTGGCTTTTTGCATGGATACGGCACTCGGGATCTAGGCGGCTCGTCGCATTGTTCCGCCTTTGGGCGGCTGCACAACGTTTCCGTCGACGAGGAACACGATTTCCCCGCTGGCCGACTGCCACGTGGCGGAAGCCTTGCCCAGCACAAATCGGACGCCGCAGAAGTGATCGTCTTCAAACAAGTACACCTCACGGCACTGATCTGCCGGGGCAGACGCAAGCGTCGCCAGTCGTCCGAGGATTTCGCGGCGGGCGGCGATTAGTTGCTGCTTAAGTGATTTCGATTCGTTGCTCATTAAGGCTGCCGAGTTCATGGGGCCGCGGTGGCTGGGCATCGCCCATGGTGTGCAGATCGACCACCGCCGGGGCACCACGTGAT
>CAZLFF010000149.1:5082-7927 GCA_964558755.1 uncultured Pirellulaceae bacterium | reverse complement strand
AGCACTGGTTTCCAAAACCAGCGGTTGCGGGTTCAAGTCCCTCCGCCCCTGCCATCCCGAGCTGCAACTCGGGTGAGGCCAAAATTTAGAGTTAGCGTGAGAGCGTAGTAGAAGTTCAAGTCGGCACTTCGGAGGAAGTGCATTAGAATATAGAGTGCGGAAAGTGTTTGTGTTCAGGATGGTTTCAAGCACGACCGGTCATTGATCGGTCAGACAGGTTACTCATGAGTTCGATTGCGAAACAAAAACAGAAGGCCAGCGACGGGCAGCCAGGATTCCTATCCGAGCTATTCCGGTTTGGGCTCTACAAGCCGAACCAAGGGCGCGTTGTGCGTCAGGTTACGTTTCTGGCGGTTGCGTTGATCTCGTGCTTGGCCGGATTTGAAGTCTTGCGGGCTGGTTGGGCGTCGCGATTGGGTGCCGGTGGTTACGGTATCGGAATCGCTGTGGCAATCCTTGGCTGTTGGATTGGATATCGACTAGTAAATTTTTCGACCTTCGCGGACTTCTTGATCGCGGTGGAAGCAGAAATGAATAAGGTTTCGTGGCCGGGTAGAACTCAGCTGTGGAACGCCAGCGTGGTGGTCATGTTCGTGATCTTCGCGATGGCAGCGGCGCTGTTCTTTTTCGACATCGTCTGGACCAAATTGTTTGAACTCATTGGGATTCGGTACTCCGACGGATAATTAATGAGTGAAGAAAATGTCAACTTGGAAGAACAAGATCAGGTCGCCGAAGGCGTTGCTGCCGGGGATGTTGTGGACCAACCCATCGATGCGGACGCGGCCCCCGTCGTAGAAGAAGAGCTGAATGAGTTCGGTTTCTCGGCCGACGAAATGGTCACCGATGAAGACCTAGAGGACGAGGACGAGGACGCCGGTGCGGCTCCGTTGGAGGAACTGGTCGACGACACGGTTCATGCGGCAGCAGACGAAAGCGAGATGGATTGGTACATCCTGAAGGTCCAGGTAAACCGCGAGAAGTCGATCTGCGAAACACTGCAACGAAACATTAAACGGGCCGGGATGGAAGGATACTTCGAAGACATCCTCGTCCCAACCGAAGACGTCAGAGAGTTCACCAAGGCTGGCAAGCAGCGAATTGTTAAACGAAAGCTGTACCCGGGCTACATCGTGGTTCGCATGGCGATCAATGATGATTCTTGGTTCCTAGTGCGTGAGACCTCGGGCATCGGCGATTTCACCGGTTCGGCCGGAAAGCCGGCGCCGTTGAGTGCTGAGGAAATCGAACGAATCATTTCCAAGACTCGCCCTGTCGAAGACGAAGAGAGCGAAGAAAAAATCAAAACCGCGATTCCGTTCAAAGTGGGCGACCGCGTAAGAGTCAAGGAAGGTTACTTCCAAAACTACGAAGGCGAAGTGTCCGTTGTCGATGAGCGAAATGGTCGAATCACGGTGATGATCGACATTTTCGGTCGTCCAAACCCGGTCGAATTAGATCACTGGCACGTCGAGGCGGTTGCTTAAAACACCCGTCGCAATTCGCGAAACATCATTTGGGTGCGGCTCATTTCGAGGTCGCCAAACAAACAGAATAGCGTTCACGTTTAGAAATAGCGTTCGATTATGGCAAAGCAAGTAACAGGTCAAGCGAAATTCCAAGTTCCCGGTGGCCAAGCGACCCCGGCTCCTCCGGTCGGTACCTCGTTGGGTAAGTTCGGGATTAACTTGGGTCAGTTTGTTCAGCAGTTCAACGACCGCACCAAAGAGTTCAACGGGACTCCGATCCCAGTTGTCGTTACTGTTTTCAACGACCGCTCGTTCGAGTTCGAAACGAAGAGCCCGCCTGCGGCCGCGTTGCTGAAGCTGGCAGCCGGAATCGCCAAGGGTTCGGGCGTGCCGAACAAAGACAAAGTCGCCACCGTCAATCGTGCTCAGATCGAAGACATCTGCACCAAAAAGATGGCCGACTTGAACGCTCGAGATATGGATCACGCGTGTCGCATGATTGAAGGCACCGCACGAAGCATGGGCATTAACGTCGAAGCCTAAGCTGGATCAACAGATACGAAGGACGTAGGGTGGGTAACCAATCCCATCCGAGGATTTTCAGTCAGGTTTCGACCTGGCTTACTGATAACAAAGCACCAAAATGAAACGTTCAAAGCGATACAATGCACTCCTCAAGAGCGTCCCGGAAGAACCCGTGGCGCTGGCGAAAGCGGTTGAGGTTCTGAAGGGTTTTGATGGAACGAAGTTCGATCAAACCGTTGAGATTCACATGAATTTGGGCATCGACCCAAAGCAAGCGGACCAGCTGGTTCGCGGCTCGATCGTGCTTCCGCACGGGATCGGTAAAACTCAGCGAGTGATCGTGTTCGCCAAAGGTGCTGCCGCGGACACCGCTAAAGAAGCAGGTGCTGACGAGGTCGGCGAAGCAGAATTGGCCAAGAAAGTTTCGGACGGCTGGCTGGACTTCGATGTCTGCATTGCCTCGCCGGACATGATGGGCGTCGTTGGCCCGCTCGGTCGAGTCCTCGGTCCACGTGGCTTGATGCCTTCGCCGCGAGCGGGAACAGTTACGCCAGATGTTGGCACGGCCGTCAGCGAGTACAAGGCGGGTAAGGTTGAGTTCCGAAATGACAGTGGCGGCAACGTGCACGCGGTTGTCGGTCGGCTGAACTTCTCGGCCGATCAAATCGTCGAGAACGTCCAAGCGTTCATGAAGCACATCAATTCGGTCGAGCCATCGTCACTCAAGGGCTCGTACGTAAATAGTGTTACTCTGGCGGCAACAATGAGCCCCGGCGTAATGGTGGCTGCTTAGTGGCCGACCTATTTGACGGCGGCGAGCGGCGACTTATTGGAAGTCATTAACCTTTGAC
>CAZLFF010000149.1:2331-5072 GCA_964558755.1 uncultured Pirellulaceae bacterium | reverse complement strand
GCGTTGTGGACTGTATCGTGGCCGACGTGATTGGGATGGATGCAAACACCACGTCCAGTCTGCGAAAGCGACTGCGTGAGAAAAACATCAGCCTGATGGTCGTAAAAAACAGCATTGCCCGTCGTGCCACCGAAGGCACGTCGCTGGCTCCCGCGTTCGAGGGCTTGAACGGAACCGCAGCAATGCTGTGGGGCGCCGATGACTTCGTTTCGCTGGTCAAGGAAGTCGTAGCGCTGGACAAGGATGAAGAGGACTTTGAAAAATTCGCGGCCCGTGGGGGCGTGATGGACGGCGAAGCTCTGGACTCCGATAAGGTGAAAGAGATTAGCAAGTGGCCTAGCCGCGAAGAACAATTGTCAATGTTGGTGGGCCAAATCTTGGGCCCAGGTTCGACATTGGCGGCCCAGTTGATCGGACCGGGTGGCAGCCTTGCCAGCCAAATCAGTCAGGTCGGCGAAGAGTAGAGATCCGCGACGTTTGTCGTTTAGATATCGATGACCAAATCGCGGATTGGGCCAATCGAAACAAAAGAAGCCAAGGGCAGCCAAAGCTTCAAACCGTATTAGAAATGATTTTTTACGTTCGACTGTCGGGACCGCAGCCGCCAGCGAACAAGATGATGAAAGGGTGACCAATGTCAGAAGACACAGCAACACTAGAGTACTCGGACGCAACCAAAACAATCGGCGATCAGATCTCCGGTTTGACGTTGAAGGAAGCGAAAGAGCTAAGCGATTACCTCGAAAACGAGCACGGCATTAAGGCCGCTGCTGGTGGCGGCGTTGTCATGGCTGCCGGTGGCGGTGGCGGCGGCGGCGAAGAAGCAGCCGCAGCCAAAACAGAATTCGATGTTGTCTTGACCGGATTTGGCGACAAGAAGCTGGACGTTGTGAAGGTTGTTAAGACCATCACTGGCGCTTCGCTGATGGAAGCCAAGAAAATGGTCGAAGGTTGCCCAGCAACCCTGAAAGAAGCTGCTCCGAAAGAAGAAGCGGACAAGATCAAGACGGACGTCGAAGCTGCCGGTGGTAGCGTCGAGCTGAAGTAACTCGATCAGAATTTAAAATCCTGTTCAACCTTTTGGGCGATCGGACCAGATTGCCCTAAAGTGTGACGGACGGGTTAT
Source organism: uncultured Pirellulaceae bacterium (assembly GCA_964558755.1). GTDB lineage: Bacteria > Planctomycetota > Planctomycetia > Pirellulales > Pirellulaceae > Mariniblastus. Next base: position 3,946 of record CAZLFF010000149.1, on the reverse strand, counting down.
ATCGCTAACGCTGCGGGCAGTTTTGCCGGCGGCGTTTAGCTCGTTTTGCTGCAATCACTCACGCCTGATCTGACTTTCGGAGATTCCGCGCTTATGGCAACCCCAATCGAGCGACGTTTGGCACCCAACGCGGTGCGAGTATTTGGTAGTGGCCGCGACTACCAAGTCCCACCAGATTTGACAGAAATCCAAACAAAAAGCTATGCCGATTTTTTGCAGGAAGATGTCGCTTCAGACAAACGCAAGCTCCAGGGCATTGAAGGCGTACTGCAGGAAATTTTTCCGGTCGAAAGCTACGACAAGCAATTGGCGCTTAGCTACGTTCGGTACGAACTGGGCAAGCCGCGCTACACGCCCGAGGAATGTCGTCAGCTGCGACTGACTTACGGACGACCGTTCCGCGTTTGGTTGCGATTGGAAAAAGAACAGCCAATCGAGGAAGAAGTTTTCTTGGGCGACATTCCGATCATGATGGGCGGCGGTGAGTTCATCATCAACGGTGCCGAGCGCGTGGTTGTTAGCCAACTGCACCGCAGTCCAGGCATCGACTTCGTGATGGAAGCGGACACTGGCGTTGATCGAAAACTAGCCAGCTGCCGCGTTATTCCCGAGCGAGGAAGCTGGATCGAGATCAACGCGACGAAGAAAGATATTCTGACCGTCCGTATCGATCAGAGCGGCAAGTTTTCCGCGCTGACGCTGCTGCGTGCGATGGACCCGAAGTACGGCGAAGACTCCGACTTGCTACGTGCTTTCTACGACACGGCGAAGGTCAAGGTCGTCGATCGTCGCAGCGCTGCAAAGCTGGAAGGCAAAGTTGCCGTCGATGACATCATGTACCCGAGCACCAGTGATCGCGCGGGCGAGATCATCGCGGAAGTTGGTGAGCGGATCACCAAAGACCAAGCGGAAACCATCTGCACCGCGGGTGTGAAAGTGGTCGAGATCATGGCGCCGCCAAAAACGCCACTGATTTTGAACTCACTCATCGAGGACGCGACCTCCAGCCACGAAGAAGCGTTGTTGCGAATCTACCAGCGACTCCGTCCGGGCAACCCGCCGGCAGTCGAGAAGGCTCGCACGCTGTTCAATGAGAAGTTCTTCGACTCGAACCGTTACCGGTTAGGGCGTGTCGGCCGCTTCCGCATGAACCGCAAACTGGATCTTGGCGTGAGCGAAAAAGAGATGACGCTGCGTCCAGAGGATATCTTGGCATCGATCAAGTACATCCTCGAACTGTCAACGCCGGGCGGCGAAGCTCACGTTGACGATATCGATCACTTGGGCAACCGTCGTCTGCGGACGATCGACGAGCTGGCTGCTGACGAGATGCGGAAGGGCTTCTTGAAGCTGCGCCGCACCGTTCAAGAGCGGATGAGCCTGAAAGACCAAGAGGACATGACACCGCGTAGCTTGGTTAACCCGAAGAGCATTTCGGCGGCCATTGATTACTTCTTCGGTCGAGGTGAACTGTCTCAGGTGGTTGACCAAACGAACCCACTGTCACAGTTAGCGCACGAGCGTCGTTTGTCTGCGTTGGGTCCGGGCGGTTTGAACCGTAAACGTGCGGGCTTTGAGGTTCGCGACGTTCACATTTCTCACTACGGTCGTATTT
>CAZLFF010000149.1:411-2321 GCA_964558755.1 uncultured Pirellulaceae bacterium | reverse complement strand
GTCGTATTTGCCCGATCGAGACCCCGGAAGGTACGAACATTGGTTTGATCTCCAGCTTGGCAATTTTTGCCGGCGTGGACGATTACGGATTCTTGGTCACGCCGTACGCGGTCGTGAAAAAAGGTAAGGTCACCGACGAAGTCGCGTGGCTGCGTGCTGACGAAGAAACGGAAGCCTACGTCGCGCCGGCGGATACCGAAGTCGAAAACGGGGCGATCGTGCCTCAGAAACAATTGGGCGGCAACGTGATCGCTCGTTTCCGTGCGGACTTTGAGCTCTGTGATCCGAACGAAGTCTCTTACATGGACATCGCGCCGGCTCAGATGGTTGGTGTTTCAGCCGGTTTGATCCCGTTCCTCGAGCACGACGATGCGAACCGCGCTTTGATGGGCTCGAACATGCAACGGCAAGCGGTTCCGCTGTTGGTCGCCGAGCCGCCGATTGTCGGGACAGGCATGGAGCGTCAGGTTGCCGTTAACAGCTCGATGCTGGTAAAAGCCAAGCGTGCGGGCAAGGTGACGTTTGTTGATTCGACTCGCATTGAAATCGGCAACGACGTCTACAACCTGAAAAAATACGTTGGCTTGAACGAGCGAACGTGTCAAAACCAAAAACCGTTGGTCAAGCCGGGCGATAAGGTCGAACGCAACCAGGTCATTGCCGACGGTGCGGCGACTCATAAGGGCGAACTGGCTCTTGGTCGCAACGTGCTGGTAGGCTTCATGTCGTTCGACGGTCGCAATTACGAAGATGCGATCATCATTAGCGAAGAATTGGTCCAGAACGACACGTACACTTCGATTCATATTGAAGAGTTTGATGTCGAGGTTCGTGAAACCAAGCTGGGACGCGAAGAGTTCACTCGCGACATCCCGAACGTCAGCGAAAAAGCACTTCGCAACTTGGACGAAAACGGAATCATCCAGGTCGGTACCTACGTGAAGCCGGGCGATATTTTGGTTGGTAAGGTTTCGCCGAAATCAAAAACCGAGCTGACACCGGAAGAGAAACTGTTGCACGCGATCTTCGGTCGTGCGGGCGAGGACGTGAAAAACGATTCACTCGAGGTTTCATCAGGCATCGAAGGGATTGTCATCGACGCGCAGCGATTTAGCCGTCGCATGAGCCTGTCGGAAGAAGAACGTAAGGTCTTCGAAAAAGATCTCAAGGCTGCCGAGGCGGATGGTAACGAGCACGTTGCAACGACCTTCGGCGCGATGATCGAAGAAATGGAAAGCGTCGTCGGCAAGACATTGACGGACGAGGACGAGACGCCGCTTGTTCGTGACCAAGACCCGAAGTTTGTTGCCGAGAAGGCCGCCAATTTCCGCGTCCAGCAGGTCACTGGCTCGATGCGTAGCGACGACAAGATCAAGAAGATCCAGCAGATTTACGCCGAGATGTGGCCCGCCGTCGAAAAGACGATGGACACTCGCGATCGCACCGTCAACAGCATGAAGCGCGGTGACGAGCTTCGCAGTGGCGTGCTGCAGATGGTGAAAGTCTACATCGCGACCAAGCGAGTGATTTCGGTCGGCGACAAGATGGCCGGACGTCACGGTAACAAGGGTGTGATCTCCAAGATCTTGCCGGTCGAAGACATGCCGTACCTAGAAGACGGGACTCCGATCCAGATCATGCTCAACCCGTTGGGCGTTCCCTCGCGTATGAACGTGGGCCAGATTTTGGAAACCCACCTCGGTTGGGCGGGCTCGAAGCTTGGCTTCCAAGCGATCACGCCGGTCTTCGACGGTGCCAGCGAAGCGGACATCAACAAATGCTTGGACGAGGCCGGCCTGCCGGCGCACGGCAAGCATTACCTGTACGACGGTCGCACGGGCGAGCGTTGCACGCAGGAGACTACGGTTGGCTATATCTACATGTTAAAGCTGCACCACTTGGTCGACGAC
>CAZLFF010000149.1:0-401 GCA_964558755.1 uncultured Pirellulaceae bacterium | reverse complement strand
GTGTGGGCTTTGGAAGCCTACGGTGCCGCTTACATCTTGCAGGAACTGTTGACAGTCAAGTCAGACGACGTCGAAGGACGCACCAAGATCTACGAGTCGATGGTCAAAGGCGAGAACACGCTCGAGGCAGGCACGCCAGCCAGCTTCGACGTTTTGACCAACGAGATTCGTGGTCTCGCGTTGAACATGCAACTGGAAAAACGCCGCGGCTAAACGTTTGTGGGCAGTGGCTGGCTCGAACCTGACGGCTCAGGATCGTGTCGGCCAAGTTTGGCCCGAACAGCAGCAACGCGGCAACTGGCCAGCTACCGCACTGGCCACATCAAGCGAAAACAATCCTCCCCGGTTAAACATATTTAGGAGCAGGTGAATCTATGGCGACTGCCGACAACACCTACGAT
>CAZLFF010000148.1:0-8011 GCA_964558755.1 uncultured Pirellulaceae bacterium | reverse complement strand
AACGGTGATCCTCGTCGGCAGCGTTTTGCCGCTTGGGATTGCAGTCTCGAAAGGCCAGCCTCTTCCCTCGACGCCAGCATTGATTGCGATTCTGGTCGGAATTCTGATCGTCCTATTTGGGGTGATCTCAAACGGTCGCGCTGGTTTGACTCGTGAAGCGGACGAAGCGGCGTTGAAAGCAGCTGAAGGCGATGCCACGAAACCAAAATCTTATGCACTTGGGATCTTCATCGCAGTGTTCGGTGGCTTGTTGGCCACTGGATTCAATGTTGCGTTCACGTACGGAGCGGGGCCTTTGGGTGACGCGGTCAAGGCGAACGACAACCCTGCCTGGATGACGGCGTTGGCCGTGATGCTGCCCGTGTTCCTCAGCGGTGGCGTCGTGATGACACTTTACTTTTTGTTTCAGTTGTCGAAAAAGAAGGCGTGGGGGAAATTCAAAACGCCTGCATTCGGCAAGAACTTTATCTTGATCGCGATCATGGCGTTCTTTCATTACGCCGCGTCGGCCATGTACGCGTACGCCGCGGACAGCCTCGGCGCAAACGGGCCGGTGGTTGTTTACGCGATCTTTAACACGACGTGCTTGGTGGTGGCGGTGATTAGCGGAATTCTCACCGGCGAATGGGCCAAGGCATCATCGGGTGCGAAAAGCTGGTTGTACATTGGCTTGGCATGCATGGTTGCCGGCGTGTTGGTGCTTGCTTATGGGCAAACGTTAGACCAGAAGCCTGCGACTGAGGCCGCTGCTCGTTTGTCTGCGGGCGAGGTTGTTCAGGTGGCCTCCGTGTCGAAGTCAGCGATCTACTTTGGAAACTACGCACGATGAAAATCGAAAAGCAACCCTTCGGTGAGTTCGAGGGCCAGGCCGTCGAGCAGTTTACGCTTGAGAACGACGACGGCGTCTCGGTCAAAATCATGACCTACGGTGGCACGGTGACCTCGATCGTCGTGCCGGACAAGAACGGCGACCGCAGCGACATTGTGTGCGGGTTTGATACGCTCGAAGGCTATTTCGCCGACGACTACAAAGCGAACTCGCCCTACTTTGGATGTCTCGTCGGTCGCTATGCGGCTCGAATTAAAGACGGCCAGTTCACGGTCGATGGTCAGCAGCATCAGGTTGCCACCAACGATGGCCCCAATCACCTACACGGCGGTATTCAAGGTTTTGACAAACGGGTTTGGAGTGTCGTCGGTACGGACGAAGCGGCGGATTCGGTCGCGTTGAAACTGTCTCTCGATAGCCAAGACGGCGAAGAATCCTTTCCGGGCAACTTAAAAGTTGTCGTAACCTACCGCCTGACCAATGAAAACGAAATTCAGATCAACTATCAGGCTGAAACAGACAAGGCGACACCTGTTTCATTGACCAATCATACTTACTTCAACCTGAACGGCTTTCAGGACAAAGTCCTTGACCATGTGCTGCAGTTGTTTAGCGATCGTATTCTGGTTCCCGATGACACGAACGTGCCGGTCGGTGAGGAACAGTCGATTGCGGGGACGGCGGCCGACTTCAATCAGCCTAAACGCATTGGCGATGCGTTCGACGAATTGCCAATGGGGTTTGAACACTTTTACGCATTCGACAATGACGCGGGCTCGCTAGAGAAAATCGCCGAGGTGACCGAACCAACGACGGGTCGAAAGCTGGAGGTGCTTTCCACCGAGCCCGGCACGCTGCTGTACACCGGACGGTATACCTCGGATGACCTCAAGCGTGAAAGCGGCGCCCAGTTTGGACAGTTTCGTGGCTTTTGTATCGAGACGTCCAAGTACCCCAACGGTCCGAACATCGACGGTGCGCCGAAGAGCGTTTTGCAGCCTGGCGAGAAGTACGATGAAACGACGGTGTACAAACTTAGCTGGGCATAGCGAATCATTATCCCCGGCTTAATTCGCATGGCTTAGTCCGCGGATGTGGGCGGCTTCGACCGTTGCGTTCCAATTTTGTCCGCTCGCGGCGGCCTTGAACTTTAATTCAACAACACATGAAATCAGCAGAATATCGGGGCGGCCGCAAGGTCGACGTCGGCAGTAGCCAACTCATCAAGCCAGCCGCAGGCGAGGCCCGGTTGGATGTTGCGTTTTGTGGTATCTGCGGAACGGATATCCACATTTTTCACGGAGCCATGGATCAGCGTGTAAGCATGCCGCAGATCATTGGTCACGAGGTTTCGGCGACGGTGGCAGAAATCGGCGAAGGCGTCACGAATGTCGCGGTTGGCGATCGAGTCGCTGTGCGTCCGTTGCATTTTGGTGAGCCAGCTGATTTTGACAACGGCCACAAGCATGTCGGCAAGAACCTGAAGTTCATCGGAATCGACATGCCGGGCGGCATGCAGTCATCGTGGACCGTGCCTTCGTACACGCTGCACCCTTTGCCCGAAAACTTGAATCTGCAGCACGGCGCGATGATCGAGCCAGCGGCGGTCGCCTGCCACGATGTGCGTTTGGGGGAAGTGAAATCTGGCGAGACCTGTGTGGTGATCGGAGGTGGTCCAATCGGTTTGCTGATCGCCCTAGTCGCGATCGAAAAAGGCGCTAGTGTGATTCTCTCTGAAGTCAACTCGTCGCGTTTGGAGTTGGCAGAGACTCTCGGCATTACTGCCGTCAATCCAACGCAGAAGGATTTGGCTGAAGCAGTCAGTGAAATAACCAACGGGAAAATGGCAGACTGCGTATTCGAGGTCTCTGGGTCTGCCGCCGGTGTGGAAGCCATGACCGATTTGCCCAACGTCCGCGGTCGAATCGTGATGGTGGCCATTCATCCCCAGCCTCGGCCCGTGAATCTGTTTAAGTTCTTCTGGTCTGAAATCAAAATGATTGGTGCACGACTGTATGAAGAGCAAGATTTTGACGAAGCGATCCGGTTAGCGGCTGGCGGCAAATTGCATTTGGACAAACTGATCACTCAAGTGAACCCGATCGACGAAGTTCAAAAAACCTTCGAGGCCATTGACGCTAACCCTGACGGGATCAAATACCTGATCGAGTGCAGTTGATCGGCCGTTCCTTGGCCTTTTCCGCAAACGATTCAGATTCAACGATTCATCCTGAAACACCGCGGACACGCTAGGTGTTAAGACTTTTAGCACAACAATTCCAACAAACCGTAATCCAGAAAAGAACTCCCCAACAATATGTCTACGCCACAAACATTTGATCTCTCCGGAAAAACAGCCATCGTGACTGGTTGCAAGCGAGGCATTGGTCGAGGCATGGCGGTTGGGCTGGCAGAGGCAGGAGCCGACATCATCGGCGTGTCGGCGTCGCTTGAATCCAGTGGCAGCGTAGTCGAGCAAGAAGTAACGGCCCTAGGGCGATCGTTCACGGCCTACCAGTGTGATTTCTCGGACCGAGCAGCCGTTTACGAATTCGTCTCGCAAGTAAAGGCGAGCCATCCGCAGATCGATATTTTGGTCAACAACGCGGGGACGATCCTTCGCAAGCCAGCCGCCGAGCATCCTGACGAATATTGGGACAAAGTGATCGAGGTCAACTTGAATGCTCAGTTTGTGTTGTCTCGCGAGTTTGGCAAAGACATGATCGAGCGTGGACACGGAAAAGTGATTTTCACGGCGTCTTTGTTGACCTACCAGGGCGGCATCACGGTCCCCGGCTATGCGGCCAGCAAAGGCGGGATCGGTCAGCTGACGATGGCACTGGCGAACGAATGGGCGGGCAAGGGCGTTAACGTCAACGCGATCGCGCCGGGGTACATCGCGACTGATAACACGGCGGCACTGCGGGACGATCCGGTTCGCAACGAGCAGATTCTCGCTCGGATTCCAGCCGGGTGCTGGGGCGTGCCGGCTGACTTCAAGGGGCCTGTCGTTTTCTTGGCCTCCGACGCGGCCCACTACGTTCACGGAACCACGTTACTCGTCGATGGAGGCTGGATGGGGCGATAAGAACTGCGTTCTTCGAAGTTTTACCTCTCAGAGAAGACGAACCAAAAATACTCGGCTCACTTAAAAAACGAACGTTAGTTGCCCGTCCTTAATCTTCCACACTTAAATCGCTCAAGACCAAACGAAACCGAAGACCAAGCATGACTAAAATGATGGAGTCCATCGACGGACGTGACCACTACCGGATGTACATCAACGGCCAGTGGCAGGACGCGTCGTCAGGAGAAACGATCGAGGTCGCCAGTCCGACGACCGAAGAACTGCTGTATTCCGTGCCTAACGGCACCAAGGCCGATGCTCAGTTGGCGCTCGAGACTGCCGAGGCTGCTCAGCCAGCTTGGGCGGCGATGCCAGCGGTTGAGCGTGGTGTGATTTTGTCCCGGTTCGCGGATTTGATTCGAGAGAATCGAGAGCGTTTGGCCAAAATTCTGACGCAAGAAATGGGTAAGACCTACGCGTTAGCGCTGGGCGAGGTCGATGTGTCGGCTGATTTCATTAACTTTCCCGCCCAGTCGGCCCGGCGAATTGAAGGCGACATTCTGCCGTCCGATTTACCCGGCGAGCACATCATGATCCACAAGATCCCGTACGGAGTGACGGTGGGGATCGCGGCCTGGAACTTTCCTTTGGCCCTCGCGTGTCGCAAGATTGGCCCTGCCCTAACGACTGGAAACGTGATGGTGGTTAAGCCTCCGTCGGTGACGCCCGTTGCGGTGCTCGCGTTGGGGGAACTGGCCCAACAAGCCGGGATTCCCGACGGCGTGTTGAATTTGGTGACCGGCGGTGGCTCGACGATGGGCGAGGAGCTGGTGACCAACCCGATTACTCGACTGGTGACGATGACGGGGTCGACTCCGACGGGGCAGGAAATTTTCCGCAAGGCAGCGGAGCGGTTGATCGCCGTTCGGCTTGAACTGGGCGGTAAAGCTCCCTTCATTCTGTTGGCCGACGGCGATGTCGATAAAGCGGTCGATGCGGCGGTAGTTTCTCGGCATTTGAACAGCGGCCAGGTATGCACGTGCCCCGAACGGTTTTATATCCACGACGCAGTGTATGACGAGTTCTTGGAAAAGTACGTCGCGGCGGTTTCCAAACTGAAGATCGGCGACCCGATGGAAGAAAGCACGGACATCGGTCCAAAAGTGAACGCTCACGAAACTGAGCAACTTGAAAAGTACGTCCAGCAAGCAGTCAAAGATGGCGCTCAGGTCGCTTTGGGGGGAAAGCGCCCTGATGGTGCGCAGTTTGAAAAGGGGCACTGGTATGAGCCGACGATTTTGACCAACTGCAACAACAGCATGGCGGTCATGCGAGATGAAGTGTTCGGCGTCGTTAGCCCCATCATGAAAATTGGCAGCTTCGAGGAAGCGTTGGAGCTGGCCAATGACAGCGATTATGGCTTGGCAGCGTTTTTGTTCACCAGCGACATCCGTTTGGTGCAACGTGCTGTTTTAGAGTTAGACTTTGGCGAGATCTACGTGAACCGTGCCATGGGCGAGCAGCGACAGGGCTTTCATAACGGATATAAGCTCAGCGGAACCGGCGGCGAGGATGGCAGGTATGGATTAGAGAATTACCTGGAAAAGAAAACCATGTACGTCAATTTTTCGGCGTAACGAATAAGGTGAACAATTATGCTTAAGAACCCTAGTATCTCTGATGCAACTGCGGTCAGTTATCCTGTAGCGATGAAAATCTGTTCTGTCGAAACTGAACTCTATCATGTGCCGTTGGCCAAGCCATTGGTCGATGCGATTCATGGGGTGCAGCGAGATTTTTCTCTGGTGGTGGTCAAGATCATGACCGACGAGGGAATTGCCGGCATGGGCTATACCTACAGCGTGGGTCAAGTCGGCGGGACCTCGATCGCAACGTTGATCAAAGACAATCTGGCTCCGATTCTCATTGGCGAGGATCCGCGTCGTATCGAGCACTTATGGCAGAAAATGTGGTGGGCGTTGCACTACGTGGGACGCGGCGGGATCGCTGTCTTTGGGTTGTCGGCAATCGACAATGCCCTGTGGGATTTGAAGGCTCGGATGGCGGCCGAACCGCTGTGGCGTTTCCTAGGTGGTCACGACAATAAGGTCGAGGCCTACGGCGGCGGCATTGATTTTGACATGAGTATTGATGAGTTGCTCGAGCAAACGCAAGGCTTCTTGGACGCCGGTATCGAAGCGATCAAAATTAAGATCGGGCGGGAGTCAATCGCAGAAGAAGTGGAACGAATCGCGGCCATGCGAGAATTCTTGGGGCCCGAACGAAAGTTGATGATCGACGTCAACATGAAGTGGAGCGTCGAGCAGGCGCTTCGCGCGGTCCGCGCCTTCGAGCCTTATAACCTGCACTGGATCGAAGAGCCAACGATTCCTGATGACATCGAAGGCAATCGCCGGATCGAAATGGAAGGGCCGATTCCGGTTTGTTCAGGCGAGAACCTGCATTCGATTTACGAGTTCAAACAGATGATCGCTCAGGGCGGCATTTCCTTTCCGGATGCTGATATTTCTAACGTCGGCGGCATCAGCGCGTTCTTGAAGGTCGCCCACATTGCTGAGGCCTTCAACCGTAACGTAACGACTCATGGCATTCAGGAAATGCACGTTAGCTGTTTGGCCGCGATTCCAAACGCATCGCTTCTGGAGATTCATGCCTTCCGCATTGACGAGTTCCTGCTTCACCCGTTGGAAATTAAAGACGGGTACGCCTACGCCTCTGATCGCCCCGGTCACGGAGTCGAAATCGACTGGGATCGGATTGCCAAGCACCGAATTGTCTAGGAGCCTACCTGTGAAAGCCGTCTGGATTCTGTGCTCTCTACTCGTCTTTCACCTGGGCACCGACATCGGCGTCGGGCTTCCGTCAGTGGTGGCCCAGCAATCGCCGGCTCGCGCTGTGGACGATTGGGAGAATGAACTCTTCTTCGAATCGAATAAGTTGCCCTCGCGAGTTCCATCTTATTCTTACACCAGTGTTCAGGATGCGCTGGCCGGCGATCGCGAACGGTCGCGGATGAAGTCGCTGAACGGTGTTTGGAAGTTTAAGTTCTCGGAAAAAGTCGAAGACCGGCCTGTTGATTTCACGGGCAAAGATTTTGCCGGCGCTGGTTGGAGCGACATTAGCGTTCCCTCCAATTGGGAACTGCAAGGCTTTGGCCAGCCGATCTACACGAATATCACGTATCCGTTTACGCCCCGGATTTTTGATCCCGATCTGAAATACGACTGGAAAGGGCCACAGCCCCCACGTCCACCCAAGATCTACCGCGATAACCCGGTCGGCAGTTACTACCGAGACTTTACCGTTCCTGATGCTTGGAAACAGGACTCGGTGGTTCTTCATTTTGGCGGTGTTTCGTCCGCGTTTTACGTGTGGGTCAACGGAAAGAAAGTCGGCTACAGCCAAGGTAGTTGCCTCGCGGCCGAGTTCGATATCACGGACTGCCTGACGAAAGGCACAAACCGAGTCGCCGTGCAGGTGTTCCGTTGGAGTGACGGTAGCTACCTAGAAGATCAAGATATGTGGCGGCTAAGCGGTATCCAGCGCGAGGTGATGCTTCTCGCTCAACCAAAAATTTCGCTCAATGATTTTGATATTCGTACGAAGTTCGATGACGGATTGAAAGACGCTCAGCTCCGGATCCGCCCGAGTGTTTGGATGAAAGACGAAGGGGACGGTTTAGACGGCTGGAAAATCACCGCTCAGATGTACGACGAAGAAGATCAACCGATTTTCGACGAAGCGCTTAGTACGACCGTGAAAGAGATTTACAACGCACGCTGGCCCGCGCGGGACGTGCCGAAGTTTGCGTTCATGGAAGCCGCCGTTGAACAGCCACGAAAATGGTCGGCTGAGGAGCCGTATCTGTATCACGTTGTTTTCTCGGTCGTCGATCCGGATGGCAAGGTCGTCGAGGCTCGGGCGGACCATATCGGTTTCCGCACGGTCACGTTTAGCGAGCAGAATGAATTGCTGATTAACGGGAAACCGGTCGAACTGATGGGTGTCAATCGCCATGATCACGATGCGGTCCATGGCAAAGCGTTGACTCGCGAGGACATGCTTGCCGACGTGAAACTGCTGAAGAAGTTTAA
>CAZLFF010000147.1:0-8104 GCA_964558755.1 uncultured Pirellulaceae bacterium | reverse complement strand
TTTGTCTACCACCAAACCCTTAAACATTATGAGTACCGCAACGCATCAATTGGTTCGCATCGCAACGATCGCCGCCTGCATCGTCAGCCTCGGCGCGATGCAAATGACTCCACCAACGTCTGGCTTCGCCGCCGTGCCGCAGTCATTGAACATGCCGACCACCGAGGACGCCGAGGCATTAGGGAGCCAGATTAGCGAGCAGCTAACGCGACAGCTTACCGAGAATCCGTTGCCTGCGGACGACGCCGCACGCATCGGTGCATTACAGGGACTGAGCCAATCGTCGTCGGTCGCCGAGTGGTTAGGGCCAATGGCACCGATCGCGATCTCGCCTTTCTTCGGCATCGCTTGCCTCGCCGCCGTTTCGCAGCATGGCGGTGACTTCGTCCCCGGCAATGCATTTTTAAGCAACAACGGAGTGCTTCAGAACCCGACGGTGTTGTGGGTTTTTGTTTTCCTAACCTTGCTCACCTCACTCCCGCGACTGACCAAGGTCAGCAAGCCAATCGCTCAAGCGATCGATCAACTAGAAACCTACGCAGGTATCATCACCATCATCGTCATTCGCCTATCGATGGGATCGCTTGGCGCGGATGATGGTTCGCCCGAGATCGCAGCAGCCAGCACGACCGCATTAGCAACCGTGCCAGTCGTTCAAATGGGGCTCTTTAGCGTTACCGCGGACGCGTTACTCTCTGTCGCGGCCATCATCAACATCTTGGTGATCAACAGCGTCAAGTTTTTCTTCGAGGTCATGGTTTGGCTAACGCCGTTCCCATTCATCGACGCTCTTTTGGAAGCCGCCAACAAATCGCTGTGTGCTGGCTTGATCGCGATTTACGCGTATAGCCCGACGGTCGCGACGATCATCAATTTGTCGCTATTCGTTGCGTGTTTAGTCGCTTATCAATGGACTCGGCGACGCGTGCATTGGTACCGGTGTGTGCTGCTTGACCCGATCTGGTCGCGTTTGAAACCAAGCTTTGCTCAACCGCAGCCCAACGCGCCGCTCGTCGCGTTTGCCAAAAATTCGTTCGGCCCGTTCCCGGCGAAAGCCCGAATCGAAGTTGAAAAAAATGAGGACGGATGGACGCTGCGGCAACGCCGGTTTTTGATCGGAGATCGCGTCCTTGAGATCAGCCGGCCGAATTGTCAAATCTCGTTGCGGCGAGGGATCGTCACAAACCAGTTAAAGGTCACGGGGGTCGAGCAGGCTAATCTGCTGATTACGCAGCGGCATGCCAATCACCTGTCCGAGTTGTGCGACGGCTACTCGTTTGAGGGCCTCAATTTAGAGCCGCTAAAACTTGCTCTGGCGTAGCGACGCTGATGCTTTCTATGCGACTATTCTGGCATTGAAGCAGCGGCCGCGCGGAGCACTTCTTCTTCCACGTAGATCGGCAGCGGTGGATCGCAGGTCATCGCGATGGCAATCGCATCGGAGGGTCTTGCATCGATCTCAATCATTTCGTCGTTGGACCGCACGCGCAGCGCGGCAAAGTAGGTGTCTCGCTGCAGATCGTTAATCAAAACGCTCTCCAGCTGACCTCCCAACGCATCAACGGTCGCGACCAACAGGTCGTGCGTCAGTGGGCGCGGACGCTCGATCGATTTCACTCTTCGGTCGATCGCGGTTGCCTCGAATATCCCGATCATGATCGGAAACTGACGTTCACCGTCCAGCTCTTTTAAGAACACCACTTGGTTCTCGTTGACTTCACTGATGATGATTCGGGTCAGCTGAACTTCAATCATGGTGATATCGGAAAGGAAAACAGATCAATGAAAAATAACGAGCAAGGCTTGCGTTACAAATAATTCGGCTACGACACGAACCCCGGACGACGGTCCCAGTGTAGCTCCGTCGCTGAGATTGCTCAAATGGGCGACGGACAACCGTGGTATCATACACAGCGGGTCCACCGTTCAGCTGCCGCCCTACCCTCTCTCAATTTTCCCGGCAAACGTTGAACGTCAGTTTTCGCGATGTCGAAGTCAACGAAAACCGCGGCCAGCAAACGTTCCTGCGTCTGGATTTCGAGATGCTCGAACGCGGCTGCCGTACGAAACTGCCCGCCGCTAGACCAGTACGTGCCCAGCCCGGCGTCAGTCAGCAACAGCAGCAGGTTCTGAACAAACGCAGAAGTTGCGGCCAGATGCTCCTCGTCAATCTGCCGCTGTTTCTCTTTGGGCACCGCGGCACGATTGGTCGTATCCACCGCGGCACCAGAATCATCGCTGGCCGTCACGAACTGAGGCAACCAATTCACAATCACTAACGCGCCGCAGGCCGACAGCATCGACGGAAGCTTGTTGGTCGCTTTGACGTCTGAAAACAGGTTGTGAAACTCACCTGCAAGCGAACGACAGCGATCATGCCACAACACGTGGACTCGCCACGGTTCGGCCAAACCCTCGTGACTACGATCGAAGTGAAATGGTGCCCAACCAGCCACCGAGATCGCGTCCATGACCCGCTGCTGGCCGTGCGCAATGACTTTTTCCGGAAATTGAACGGGGGATTCGACTGGAGCCAGAACCTTAAAAGTCTGGCGGTTGCGGATGACCGCCGCTAGATTGCTTTGTCGTTCCGCATTCGATGATGGATTCATGAATAATTCAATTTGGGGTGCATTGAAGCGTCGCCAAGGCGAAGCTGGGATTACAGATTTTCGCGATGGTGAGTAAAACGTATCTTGGATTTTGACTTCGGGACGCATCGCCCCGGAAACCAACACCGCGCGACTCAACCCACGCCGCAACACCGAGGAACAACCATGCCATCCCGACATCCATTGTTCATGCTCGCCCGCGCCACACAATGCGTCGTCCCGATCAATTTGCCCCGCACGCTTGCCGTTTGGGTTGCCTTAGGAATCTGCATCATGACCGCCAACGCTCTGACCGCCCGCGACGCCGCAGGGCAAGCACCCACCAAAATCACGTCTGTCGAGGGGATCACGGAATACCGCTACGACAATGGCGTGCAACTGCTGCTGTTTCCCGATGACTCAAAGCCCCAGTTCACGGTCAACATGACGGTCTTAGTGGGCAGTCGCCACGAGGGCTACGGCGAGTCCGGCATGGCGCACTTGCTGGAGCACATGTTATTCAAAGGAACCGACACTTTTCCCGACACGCCCAAGTGGCTTAAGGACGCAGGCGTGTTGAACATGAACGGCACGACTTGGTACGACCGCACGAACTACTACGAAACGTTGCCCGCATCGGAAGAGAACTTAGAATTCGCGATTCATCTCGAGGCCGATCGTCTGATCAACAGCTGGATCAAGGGGGAAGATCTCGCGTCAGAAATGACCGTTGTCCGCAATGAGTTCGAACGGGGCGAGAACAGCCCGCAGTCGATTCTATTTCAACGAATCATGACGGGTGCGTTTCAGTGGCACAATTACGGAAAAGCCACGATCGGAAACCGCAGCGACATTGAACGCGTGCCGGTCGATCGCGTGCGAACGTTCTATCTAAAATACTACCTAAGCGACAACATCATGGTGGTCGTCGCGGGCAAGTTTGATGACTCAAAAGCGATCGAGTTGTGCAATAAATATTTTGGATCACTAGAACGCCCCAAGCGTGAGCTACCCAAAACCTACACACAGGAACCGGTCCAAGACGGCGAGCGATTGGTTTCCCTACGTCGTGTCGGCGACGTGCGCCTAGTCGGAGCCGGCTATCACTTCCCCGCCGCAGGCAACGAGGACTTTGCCGCAGCTCAAGTTCTGGCGACCATTTTGGGAATGGAACCAGGTGGCGTTCTGTATAAACAACTCGTTGAACCGGGGCTGGCGTCAAGCGTCAGCTCTTTCGTGGTAAAGGCCCACGACCCCGGCATGCTGATCACGATGTGCGAACTACCAGCGGAAGCGGATGTTGACGCATTCCAAACCAAATTCACCTCCGTCATCGAGGGCCTAGCTGAAGAAGGAATCGACGAGGCCGACGTAAAACGCGCGGTTCGAAAAATCATGAAGTCGCGTGAGAAAACCTTCGCCGACAGTGCGAGGTTCGCGGTCGCGTTGAGCGAATGGCGGGCCTATGGTGACTGGCGTTTGTATTTTTTGCATCGGGACCGACTAGAAAAGGTCACAGCTGATGATGTGACCGCGGCGGCACGCAAGTATCTATTACGCTCAAATCGAACGATGGGTGTGTTCATTCCAACCGAAGAACCCGATCGAGCACCGCTGCCTCGCCAGCCGCAACTGGCCAAAGCACTCGACGGATACACGGGTCGTGAAGCCATCGCACAGGGAGAATCGTTCGACCCGACGCCTGCCAACATTGATGCACGGACTCAGTCGGGCGAGCTTCCATCGGGCCTGAAGTACGCGATCATGCCTAAACAGACGCGTGGCAATCGCGTCGTGATGCGAGCAAAAATGCACTACGGGGATTTAGAGAACCTGAAGGGGATGGTCACCGCCGCCGACGCGTTGCCTTCTCTGCTGCAACGTGGCACCAAAGAGCTTTCGTTTCAACAGGTGAAAGATCGGTTGGACGAACTGGAAACCACGCTCAGTATTTCTGGATCCGCGGGAACGATTTCGATCTTGTTGCAAACCAAACGAGACAACTTTGTCGACTCGCTGGAACTGCTGCGTCAGATTTTGCGCGAGCCAACGCTGCCGGCGGACGAACTCGAGATCATTCGGCAAGAAAAAATCACCAGCCTGCAATCTCGATTGTCCGAACCAACCGCGCTGGCTGGTAATGAACTGTATCGAAAGCTCTTCCCGACAGATCCCGATGACGTGCGTTACGTCACGACCTACGAGGAAGACATTGCAGGCTACGAAGCGTTGAAGATCGAAGATGTTCGGCGATTGCACAGCGATTTCTTAAACGGTGAGCACGTCGAGGTGGCGATCTCGGGCGACACAGACGCCGATGCCGCGGTTGAGCAACTGGCGAAAGTTTTCGATGGGTGGAAGGCAACGCAAAACTACGAACGATTCAGCTACGAAGTCAATCCAGCCTCCTCAGCAGAGTTGACTCGCATTGAAACGCCTGGCAAGGCGAACTCGATGTACATCGCGGGATTGGTCCTTCCCGCTCAAGAAGGCGACGATGGCTACGAAGCCGCTTTGATCGGAAACTACATTCTCGGTGGTGGCCCGCTCTCCTCGAGATTGGCAGATACCGTTCGCAAAGAAAAAGGACTTTCCTACACAGTGCGTTCGCAGTTCACAGCCAATCATCTGGACCCTCGAGCGACGTTTATGGTTTATGCGATTTCAAACCCAGAGAACAATGACGAGGTGATCGCGACCATCGACCAAGAGGTTCGCCGGTTGCTGAAAGACGGCCCAGACGAAAAGGAACTGACCGCTGCCCGCGATGGCTATTTAAAGAATCGCGAGGGTTCACGCGCTGATGACTCACGGCTGACGAGCACGATGATTAAAAACCTCGAGGCGAATCGAACCATGAGCTTCTATGAAAAAAGCGATCAGCGGCTTCGGTCGGTGACCGTCGAAAGCACAACAGCTGCCATGCGGCGCCTATTCGACATGGATCGCATGACGGGTATCGCGGCCGGTGATTTTTCGAAAGCGACCGATTCCGTCGAAACACAGCCTGCCGAGCCAACCAGGTAACCAACGCTATTGGGTAACGCTCATTTTCGCCCTACAATGATGCCTTGCGATTGTACTAACACATTCAAGGATTCGGATTCGATGCGACACCAACCTAGGCAGCTAACAT
Source organism: uncultured Pirellulaceae bacterium (assembly GCA_964558755.1). Taxonomy (GTDB): domain Bacteria; phylum Planctomycetota; class Planctomycetia; order Pirellulales; family Pirellulaceae; genus Mariniblastus. The sequence goes on along the minus strand of CAZLFF010000147.1, from coordinate 2,377 downwards.
TAACCCTGACCGTTACCGTACTGGCGATCGTTTTTGCTGGATTCAATAGCGGTTGCATCGCCCAATCGGCCGCAAAGCAGAACGGCTCGGAAACCAAGCCAGCCAGCGGCTCGGGACAGAAATCAACAGCAGCCCCAACGAGTCTGGCTCAGGGGTCAGCAACGAAAGAAGTAGCTCTCCCAGCGTTGACGAATCCGTCGTTGGCCAACAAAACCGCGCCGGAAAAGTTTTATGCCCAGTTCAATACGACCAAGGGTGCATTTGTTGTTGAGGTAAATCGCAAGTGGTCGCCCAACGGTGCCGACCGGTTCTACAACCTAGTCGACATTGGTTACTTCAAGGACATTTTGATCTTCCGGGCCGTCGATGGCTTTATGTTTCAATTCGGTATTCACGGCGATCCAAAGGTTGCCTCGCAGTGGAGCGAATCGAATATCCAGGACGATCCGCCGGCAGGGATCTCGAACTTCCCCGGCTATTTGACCTTCGCCAAAACGGGGCGGCCAAACAGTCGATCTGCCCAAATGTTCATCAACTTTGGGAACAACAGCGGGCTCGACATGCAAGGCTTCACCCCATTTGGACGAATCGTCAAAGGGATGGAAGTCGCCAAGAAAGTTAACACTCAGTACGGCGAAACAACAACGAACGAGCAAGGTGCATTCGTCGCCAAAGGAAACGAGTACATGCTCAAGAAGTATCCGCGACTAGACATCATCAAATCAGTTGAGTTTGTTGAACTGGTGAAAGAGTAAGTCGCCTGAAAACGACTGGGCGGCGGGAACAAGACGCCAGTCCGCCTTGTTCGCGTTCCGCTATTCGACCATCGACCCCGGATCGCCCGGTTTCATGTTCACCGCGTGCGGGTTGTAGTCATCGATATTCGAAACGTCCAACTCGTTACTAAACCCGCCCGACGTGACCAACATGATCGGGCTGTGCAAATCGTTCTGCTGAGCGATCACGTTGTGATGCCGCGTCAGTTCCAACACCGCCAGAAACACGCCAACCATCGCCGATTTGTGCATCCCAGGTTCGAACAATTCAGCGAACGAAACTTTGGGCGATTCGGTTAGCATTGCGTGAATCTGTTTCATGTAGACATGAATGGGCGTCTCGTCGTAGAAGATGTTCTCCTGTTGAACCGGTCGATTATCACGCAGCACGCGTCCGAACGCACTTACCAGATCCCAAAGCTCTACCTCTTGCAACGGCTGATCTGCCAGATCCACCTTTTGAGTGGGCGCGTCGTCGGCCATCCGAGCGAAACGGTTTTGCCATTCAGCGCCGGCCTCTTCAAGTAACGAACTCGCGTCTTTGAACTTTTTGAAAGTGAGCAACCGTTGCACAAGGTTGTCGCGCGGGTCAGTTTCGATGATCTCTTCTTGTTCGAATTCGTTCCGCGGCAAAATCGCGCGTGACTTCATCTCGACTAGGGTGCTGGCCACTCGGATAAAATCGCCGACGCTGTCGATCGATATTTCTTTCAAGACGTCTAAGTAGCGAAGGTACTCGTCGGTGACGGACGCCAACTGGATCGAGGTCACCTGCACCTCATGCCGCCGAACGAGGTACAACAGCAGATCGATCGGCCCGCGGAAAATGTCGCTTTCGACGCGAAAAGTCATCATTCAAGTCACTGTTCGGTTTAGTCCAAGCCGCGCTCGGTTCATCCGAGACATGCTAGGTTCGTTCGATGCACGCTCGGTTATCTGGGTCACGCTCAATACGCTCGATCGATCGCAATAGGCCTGCGCGGACGATTATACCGTTTTTGTTTTTCGGTCGAGCGGTCAATCAAAAGTGCTGGCAAAACCTCCGAGTTTTCGTAACCCGCAATCCTTCCGCAGCCCGATAAGTTGCGTGTGGACCCAACAACCCACGGAAATTCGGCTGTGGAGCAAAAGAGGGTGTCGGCGTCGTCGCCGATGTTTTCCGCCATGCTCAAGATCGCCGCTGCAGCTAGTCAGCGAGGAGTGAATGCCGAGTATGCCAGATGATCAAATTGCGATCAAAACTATTCAGCAGTTAAGACAATACGTCTCTCATACATTGTGTCAACGAAACGATTTCGAAGAGGGCATTTTCCAGGTCACCGAGAGAATTCTCACAAAAGGCGAACGCACCTGCGGCATATTCTTTTGCTTGCACGGACCGCGTAGCGTCAAACTTACGGCCGTTTGGGAAACAGAAACTAATTCGATTCTATTCTATGGCTCAACAGGTGAACGATTTCGCAAAGCCAAGCTGTCAGCAGCTCCGGCCTTGTAAAACGTTGACAACCAACAACACATTTAGCCTAAAAGGACTTTACACATGCTGGTTCTTTCCAGGAAGGAAAGCGAAAAAATCATGCTGGGTGACGAGATTGTCTTAA
>CAZLFF010000146.1:0-8133 GCA_964558755.1 uncultured Pirellulaceae bacterium | reverse complement strand
CGGTGGTGCTGGTTCAATGGGTGGTGGCGAAGTCATCATCGATGGTGGTGCTGGTGCTGGTGCTGGCTGTGGTTGCTCAGGCGGTTTCGGTGCTGTTGAAGCATCGTCTGTCGGTGCTGTCGCAGTTGCTGCTCCTGCTGCTGACTCTTGCGGATGTGCAGCTGCTGCTCCAGTCGCTTCTTGCGGCTCGGCTTGTGGCTCAGGTTGCCGCATCTTCCGTGGTTGCCGTCTAGGCTGCCGTCGCACTCGTTGCGGCTGCAACTAAGTAACTCTTGTCAGGATTCAATCCTGATCTGATAAACACAAAAGCGTGTCGTGGTTTTCCACGGCACGCTTTTTTTGTTTGCGTGGTGGTTTCTGTTTGCCCACCAATTCTTGTTTGCCCCGTCAGCGTGATGCTTTCCTTCCTATTGCACCGTCCATCTGGCAACCCACCGACCCAATCGCAGGTCGCATCGACAAACTTTCGATCCGAACACTCTTGGTGAATCGAGAGCCTTAACTGTGCGTTTTCAACTGTGTGTTTTCAAAATACTGACCGCTGGTCGGTGAACCGACTGAGTAGGTGTGCGGTTTCGCAGGGGCAAAGACATCGGTTTGCAGCTGTATCCCTGTTTAAGGCAGGATTCGAGAGTCCGCGAAAGTAGCGGTTATTGGAACAACAAAGGCTTGGATTTCGGGTGAAGCTTGCCAAATATCGTTGGCGGGGCGTTTTCGTCATTCGAACGCTTTTTGGGACATGAATGGGCCATGGCAGCGCAGCTAGTCTGGTACAAACGCGACCTGCGGATCGCGGATCACGAGCCGTTGGCGCGGGCTGTGAAAGCTGGCGAATGCATTTGTTTGTACGTTTACGAACCGGAGATCATCGAGGCTGAAGATTTTGATCTGGCGCATTTGAACTTTATCAACCAATCTTTGGTCGAACTGCGACGAAGGCTCCGGAGTCGGGGCGGTGATTTGCTTTTAAGAACTGGCCGGATGCCTGAAGTCCTTGATACGCTTCGTCAAGAGATCAATTTCGTCAAGATCTGGGCTCATGAGGAGACCTTCAATCACATTAGCTACAAACGCGACCGACGGGTGCGAGCCTGGGGGAAACAGAACTCGATTCCGATTGAGGAGATTCCACAATACGGCGTTGTTCGAAGGCTCAACGATCGCGATGGTTGGGCAAAGCAGCGTGAGAAGCGCATGAAGCGGCCGCTGGTCCCTCCGCCCTCGCAGATTCAATTGTCCGAGGCGATTCGAGCCGTTCATGGGGGCGAAATTCAAACGGGCCAACAGTTTTCCGTCCGCTCTTTCGATCGTCAGAGCGTTCAGTCCGGCGGAGAATCGGAAGCTGCCTCTTGCCTCGATTCATTTCTAACATCGCGTGGTGCCAACTATCGCTCTGACATGTCCAGTCCGGTGACGGGAGAATCGGGTTGTAGTCGAATGAGTCCTTTTATCGCGTTCGGAAATATCTCAATGCGGACCGTTCATCACCAGACCGCGGCTCGCGTGAATCAGCTAAAAGAACTTCGAGGATCGGGATTGCAGATCGAACCGACTTGGCTGAATTCACTTTCCTCGTTCCGCTCGCGGCTGAGCTGGCACTGCCATTTTATGCAAAAGCTTGAGGATGAACCTGAAATCGAATTTCAAAACTTCAATCGAGCGTACGACGGCTTGCGAGAGGATGAGTTCAACGACGAGTACTTTGCCGCGTGGTGTGAGGGTCGGACGGGATACCCAATGGTGGACGCATGCATGCGAGCGTTACACCAGACAGGTTGGATCAACTTTCGCATGCGAGCGATGCTGGTTTCGTTCGCGTCATATCATTTGTGGCTCCACTGGCGACAGCCCGCGTTGTATTTGGCTCGACTATTTCTCGACTACGAGCCAGGAATCCATTACAGCCAGATTCAGATGCAGGCAGGGGTGACTGGAATCAACACCGTGCGAATTTATTCGCCAATCAAGCAGGCAATCGACCAAGATCCAGAGGGCGCATTTATTCGCCGATTTTTGCCCGAGTTGTCCGAAGTTCCCAATAAGCATCTTGCAGAACCCCACAGAATGACGTCGATGGAGCAATCGCTGTTTCAGTGCCGAATTGGCGTCGACTACCCTGCGCCGATCGTGGATCATAAAACTCAGTACAAAGCAGCCCGCGACCGAATGCACGAACTAAAAAAACTTCCCCAAACGCGTGAAGCCTCTCAGCAGGTTCTTCAAAAGCACGGCAGCCGAAAGGCACCAATGCGAAGGCGATAATCAGGCTTCAGGCTAGCTGATTGGTTTCAGTGGCGTTTCTTGCTCTTCCATGTTCCGCCGTACTGATAGTGGGCGTTGTTCGGCTTGACTTTTTCTAAGCAGTTCGTGCAGACGAAAACCCAATCGCCGCCATGAACAATCCGAACGCGAAACAGTGTGTCGTGCTCTTGCTTACAACGGCAGCACGCCTTGGACCGGATCCTTTTAACTCGCATGAAAACGATGCCTTTTTGGCGGTTGGGTCGAAACCGATCGATCGGAGCTGGCTTTGGATGTATGAGTAAGGCGTTTAGAAACGTTTAGCTCTGTCTCAACCATCCTATGTTTGCCTGAGGCGGCGTTCCGTGTTCTGCGGCATTTTTCACTGCAATACTTCACTTCGTCCCAAACTTTCGACCACTTTCGCCGCCACCGCATAGGCCTACCGCAAACTATACATGGTTTTTGAGGAAGGTTCTGTTTTTTGATTGACTTGGTCATTTGTGGGCCGGTGAATCTTGATTCGCAATGCAACTGTTTTAGTTCGCTTGAGTTCCGTCAAGCTGATTAAATGGCCAATCGGTCGGCTGTTCTTGTCAAACCGGTCAGTGAGCTCTTTTGGTTTGCCAAACTCGATTTCGCAATCGCTCCCATTTGCATTTCTTTCGAGTGAATCCAGTCCTGTAAACTTAGCTCTATGTTTCAATCGGTCGGCAACATCATCCATAGTTCTGGGCGACCGATATTGCAGTGAACGGATCGTGCAAGGAACCCTAGGCAAGGCCATGAAAAGAATAGCGTTGTCCGCGCGACATTCCACGCTGCAAGCCCGCCGGATGGGGCGTCTAAATTCCGGCTGCTAACGTTGGGTACCGGATGAAAAATTGCATCCACCAATCGGCTCCGCTCTGGCTCGCCATCTTGAAGCTGGTCCATGGTGAACGCGGTTTCGGAAATTAAGTTCGCTGGGATGCCTTGGCGCAATAACTGTTCGTCGATCTTCAGTGATGCATTTCGGCTGAGCGTAGGTAGGGTCAGCAATCCCAGAAACGACCACAATGTAAAACCGCTAATGGTTGTTACGAGACCCGCCACTGTCGCGAGTCCGGCTCCCGGTATTTGGCTGCACACCAAGAAACCGCAAATATTCCATGCGAAAGCGAGCACTAGTCCTCGGGAATAGCTACCGCTGTTGACGGCAGCGGCTCGACGGGCGATCGCGGCTGCCAGTTGCTCCCGATCGAACGAAAGCCACGCCTGCGGAATCACAATTTGTGCGTGCGGGCCTAGGCCAACAACGCCACCCGTGAAGCCAATGTCTTCATGCTGTACCACGATTGTACGCGGAATGGATTTTTCCCATGACTGGGCTAGCGAAGTCGCCTCTTTCACCTGATCCGAAGCCGATTCCGGATGTATTCTTCGGCCCAAAATCAGCCTGTTCCGAACGACAACGCAGCAAACGATGCCGAAGCTGATTGCCAAAACTCCTCCCGCTAACCCGTAGGCTTGGGCAAGCAAAATAATGAGCGAACCAAAAGTCATGAATAGCACCGTTTGGGCGACGGCTGCAACAAAGTACTGGCTGAACCATGACCCAAACGTTTGCTTCGATTTCTTGTACCTTTTCGGTAGCAAAAATCCACCTAGAAAATCGAAAGGAAGGAGCCAGAGCACAAACATGCCAATCAAAGCGGCGAGCTGCAGCGACTCTCCGAACCCATACTCGCCACTGGTAGAGAACAATCTACCTGGCAATCTGAAAACCAGCGCCAAGGCGGCAATGACGACCAGAGAGCCGACGCCGGTGATGCCCAGCCATAGACGTGCTCTTGCGTAACTCATTGGATGCCCTCATTCGCCAGTTGAATTGATTAACCTTTCGACAATTACCCGCACTGGTCGGCGCTTCGCAACTTCCGAAGGCTGATTCGACCTTAGAAGGGACTGGCATGGGCGGCTGACAGCCACTGGTTTTCGATGTGACCAAACCAACGTTTTAGGGCCACAAGAAAAGCTTGGATGCAAAAAGAAGAACCGGCTACGCACCCGAGAATGACTAAAGGATCGCGACCGACAAGTTTCGTGATCGACTGAGCTAACTGAGTCAGTTTGTCATTACCACTGAAGCGAACTGGCCGGTCGTCGAGATTGCATCCTTAACGACAACGCTTTTTTCGAGTGGTGTTGTTTCCGCAATCACATTGACGGGGCAATCGTCCGCGGTCCGGTCATGATTAAGCGTCGCCGGAATTAAGCCGTTGTTCAGACTTAGAACGCCCCCAATCAGCTCTACCATTGAGGTCCCGGGCCCGAGGTTGCCGAAGCTAGACTTGTGGGCAACGACCGGACAGTCGCCCAGTGCCTGCCGGATCGCGGTGGCCTCGACAGCGTCACCCTCAACGCTGCCACTGGCGTTTGCATTGACGAGACCCACAGCCTCCGGCTTCATGCCTGAAACATCAATGGACTCGGCGATGCAATCTGCCAGCGCGTTCGAAAATCCGGCTGATCCAACCTCTGAGTACCCGCGTGCGTAGCCAGACAGAGTCGCGAAAATCTTTGCCCCACGGGCCTTCGCATGGCTGGCTCGTTCGAGCATCATAGCGCCGGCACCTTCGCCGATAACGATTCCGTCACGAGACGCCTCGAACGGTCGACTGGCCTTTTCCGGTTCGTCGATCCGATGGCTCAGTCCTTTCAAACCGCGATACAGCGCGACGTTGAGCGGTAGTTGCGAGCCCGTGCCACCGGCCAGTACGGCGTCTGCGTGACCGCGGCGAATGAGGTCGGCCGCCTCAATCAAAGCGAGCACCGACGACGCTTCTCCTTGGCAAATTGAATTGCTGGGCCCGCGAGCGTCCAGCGCGATTGAAATGTGCGACGCCGCCATGTTCGGCAGATACTTCAGCATCCACAGCGGCTGAATCTCTCGCATGGCGAACTCGCCCCAGCGATCGTGGTGATAGTCCTGATCAATCGTACACTTGCGAAAGACGTCGGCGACTTCGTTAGGATCGGCGAAAAACGTCTCGGTCCCAAAGACAGTACCGATCCGATCCGGCGACAATGAACGATCCTCCCCCGCCACCAAGCCTGCTTGCTCGGTTGCCATCGCCGCGGCCGCACAAGCGAACTTGATCGGGTCGCACATGATTTTCAGTGCTTTTCGAGGCCGGACGTATTTTTTGGGCTCAAAGCCGGTGACCGCCGCCGCGTTTCGGATCGGTAAATCGGTTCCCGCAAACTGCTCACGAACTCCTACGCCGCTGGTGCCGGCAACTAGAGAGCTCCAGAATTCGTCGACGCCAATCCCAATTGGTGACACGACGCCCAGACCCGTAATTACAATTTCTTCGTCGGGAGTCATAGGGTGGAGCTGGGAAGTGTGGGGCATCGGCAATGTGAGGCAGCGCCCAGATTATGACGGTTCGTAGTCAAAGATTCGATAGGTCTTCTGCCGTTTTGCCCCACCTCGCTCCAGAGTGCCTAACGAGAGTTTATTGGATTCCAACACCCACGAGAACTCTGCCTCCTCGATTCCCCATTTGTAGATCTCGGGCACTAGACGCTTCAGCAGCACTAGCCCAAGGCCCCACCGTTGGTATTCGGGCACAACGTTGGTGCTGACGATACGGATCTTCTTGATCTTTTTTCGCCCGAACAAAAGCCGCAAGAACCCAAATGGAAACAGCTTGCCGTTAATTGTTTTGATCAGCGGGTTGTAGTCCAGAATTCCAAACGCCGTCGCAACGGGTCGCCCGTCAACCTCGGCCATGGTCGTCAGTTCGGTTGCCAGCAGAAGTTTCAATCCCTTTGCCGTCGCGCGAACTTCGGCTTCGGACATTGGTGTGAACCCCCACTGCCCTGGCAACGCTCGGTTGTAGATGTCAAGAAAGTTATCGACGTCTTCGGCGAATCGTTTCTTCTCGACAGGACGCACCTTAACATTAAATCGCCGTTCGGCCTCTTCGGCGATAAATGCAAGCTTTGGGTCTTGCTCTTTCAACAAGCTGACAGGCCCGCCCAGAGCAAATAAATCCTGTGATTTTACAAAGCCGTAGTTTTCGATCAACTTCTGATAATACGGCTTGTTATACGTCATCATGAAGGAGGGAGGGCTGTCAAACCCGTCAACCAAAAGGCCCCATTCGTAGTTTTGCGATGGGTTCGCTGGGCCGCGCAGTTTTTCGATCCCACGCTCAGCAAACCAGCCGCGAGCCGCGTCGAACAAAGCGTCCGCGACAACTTGTTCGTCGACGGATTCGAAGAAACCGAACATGCCGCGCTGTTCGTTGTGGAACTGGTTATGAGCCCCGTCAACGATGGCGGCGATACGTCCAACGACCTTTTCGTCACGAAACGCAAGGAAGGTCTGAATCTCTCCGTTGTCATAAAACGGATGCGGCCGATAGTTCAACAGTTCTCGGATGTTGATTTCCAGCGGCGGAACCCAGTTCGGATCGCCAGCGTAGTGCGTCCATGCAAATTTTAGAAATGCGTTCTGATCGGCTTTAGAAGTGACCGCTCTGACGGTAATCGAGTTCTGATTCATGCGGACTAGCTAAAAACAATGGTCGGTACAGATGGCGGCATGGCGTTACATGCATCCCGCAAGGGCAGCATGTTCGTCTTCGCCGGCAGCGTTATACTCTAGCGAATGCGGCGCTCGGTCGGCAGTACGGTTGACGGCGATGATGTGCTGCTCTCCAAATGCTTTCGTCGTTTTCCCAACACTGACTGACTCATGCGAATTTTGCTTACCGGTGCCACAGGGTTCCTTGGGAATCATATTCTTGCCCAAGTTTTGGCGGCCGGGCATCAGGTGACGGTAACTTTGCGTCACAGCTCTGATCGGCGTCCTCTGGATGGGTTTGCTGCGGAACAGTCGGTTGTCGATTTGTGTGACGCGACAGAGATCGCGCCGCTAGTTGGTCAGCACGACGCGGTCATCCACTCGGCCGCGATGATTCACTTGGGGTGGACCAAGATTGAACAGAGTCGTGACTTTAATGTGGGCTCAACGAAAGTTTTGGCCGCGGCGGCTCGGCGTCACGGATGCCGAATGGTCCACATCAGTACGGTGGACACGCTTGCCGAATGCCCGGCTGATTCACCGGGCGACGAGAGCGCAACCGAGCCGATGAAACCGGCGTGTGCGTATGTCGTTTCCAAACGCGATGCCGAAGCAGCGTTTCTGGATGAGGTGGCGCACGGTTTGGACGGAATCATTGTGAATCCGGGATTCATGGTCGGACCTCGCGATTGGCGACCCTCGTCCGGCGAGATGATGTTGGCCGTCGCCAAGACGTTCACTCCACTCGCACCGGCCGGTGGCTGCTCGGTCGCGGATGTCCGAGACGTCGCGGCGGGTGTAGTTTTGGCGCTGGAACGTGGCGTGGCCGGCGAGCGTTATATTTTGGGCGGCCACAATGTGACCTATCTCGAACTGTGGAACGCGATGGCGCGGGCGACGGGCAGCCGTGGACCAATCGGGAAACTACCCACGGGCGTCGCGACGATGGCCGGTCGGGCAGGAGACCTGTGGGGCCGGCTTTCCGGTACCGAACCTCAGGTGAACTCCGCCGTTGTCGCGATGGGGCAGATTCATCATTGGTACAGCAGTCAAAAAGCGATCGACCACTTGGGCTATGACTATCGGGACCGTGAGGCCACGTTGAACGGTTCGCTGGAAGAATCGTGGCAGTGGTTCAAGGACAACGGCTATGCGTAGAGCAATTCATTCGTGCGTTGCGATGACCTCAATGCGCGATTCTCACCCGAAGCGATGTCTGTCTTTCATTAAAGCATCCACTTTTGCTTGCGGTTTACCGACATCGTTCGAACGAATGTAGCGGTTCAACGTGTTTGTCGGCCCGCAGCGTTTCACAT
>CAZLFF010000145.1:1464-8146 GCA_964558755.1 uncultured Pirellulaceae bacterium | reverse complement strand
CTCCTATTCTGTACCGCTTGTGCGCCGATGTGGCTGCGGGAATAATAGAAGTGCTGGATTCCTAGGGGAAAAACAAAATTTGCACCGTGGCTCCGCGAGGCCTGTTAATCCATGTGTCCCTGGTTCGAGCCCAGGCGGGGGAGCTGAGAACTAGCCCGTGTTTTGTTGCTTTTGCGATAAACGCGGGCTTTTTTCGTGGGGTGCCCCTGAAGCCGCTTTCCGAATTGCAGACAGTTGCAACTCGATGCAATGAGTTGCTGCTGCGCTTTTTACTGCGCTAGCTATCCTAACGTTGGTGAATGATTCATCGGTTGGTGAATGATCCATCGGACACCATTGAACAATGCGTGGCCCCTGACGCATCCGCATGTCCAAGCCAATGGCTGACCGCAGGAGCAGGATTCCCCTCCTTGAGGAGCCGTGCCTGGCAACAGCTGCCAGCGTTTTGAAAGAGCTTAGCGGCGGTTCGACACCCGCTGCATCAATACGGCTCTTGTCGCCTATCATGGCACCGGGGCACTGCCTTTCTACTACCTTTGTAGGCGCCAGGAAGTCCATGGACGCTTCCGCCAGACACGATGGTGCCAAACGATTTCGCAGGTTCAAAATTGAAAATTGATTCACAAACCAAAACGATCCGGCTCGATATCCGAGACCCTGCGTTTTACAACGATCCGTATCCGTTCTATCGCAGGATGCAAACGGAATGCCCCATGTTCTATTGGCAAGAGCATGATCTGTGGACGTTTGCAAATCATGAAGATGTTTGGGCGATCCTTCGCGATCGTCGGTTTGGGCGACAGATCAGCCACCTGAAAAGCCAAGAGGAACTTGGGACCGCTCCGACGCCCACGAAATTGAAGCCATTTTTTGATATCGATCGACTGTCGATGCTGGGTCACGAACCGCCCGAACATACGCGGCTACGAGGACTTGTTCAGAAAGCGTTTATGGCTCGGCAAGTCGAAAACCTGAGACCGCGAATCGAATCGCTGTGTGCACGGTTGCTCGATGGCTTGGCGGACCGAAACGAATTCGACGTCATCGAGTCCTACGCGACGCCCATTCCCGTGATCGTGATCGCAGAACTGCTTGGTGTACCAACCGAAATGGCTCCCGACCTTCTGCGTTGGTCCCATGCGATGGTGCAAATGTACGAGATGCAGCGTACGCCGGAGATGGAATCCAATGCGGTGAAGGCTTCCCAAGATTTTGTTGCCTACCTGCGTGACTTCGTCGCTGAGCGGCGTCGGCGACCGAGCGAAGACTTGATCAGCCAATTGATCGCGGCCGAGGCAGAAGGGGAAAAACTGACCGAGGATGAACTGATCGCAAACTGCATTCTATTGCTGAACGCTGGACACGAGGCAACGGTCAACGTGATTGGAAACGGCTTGCTGGCTCTGTTGAAATCGCCCGATCCAATGAATCAATGGCGAGCCAACACGGATCCGGCGTTTGACAAGCTGGCTGTCGAGGAATTGATGCGATACGACACGCCGTTGCATCAATTTAATCGCTGGGTACTGGAGCCCGTTGAACTCCACGGGACACAGTTCGAGGTTGGGCAAGAAGTCGCCCTGCTCTTAGGAGCCGCCAATCGAGACCCGGCCGTGTTCAAATCACCCGACGAATTAATTTTAGATCGCCAGCCGAATCCGCACGTTAGTCTCGGCGGCGGGATTCATTACTGCCTCGGAGCCCCACTGGCTCGACTTGAAATTCAAATTGCCGTCCCCGCGATCATTCGCAAGTTTCCAAACTTGGCTCTCGCCGATCAGCCAACCTTCCGTAACAACTATCACTTCCACGGCCTTGAAGCACTAAATGTGAAAGCCGACGGACGTTGATTCTTTTGAGTCCGCACATGCCATCTGGATCGATTAACTTGGGCACTTTCTTGCGGTAAGTGCTATGGGACATCACGCATGAGTTAATCCGGGCACCGATCGATGGCAACCAAGTCAAGTAACTTGCACGGCAAACGAATTGTCATCGCTGGCGGGAGCGGGTTCTTGGGCCTCTCGATGGCGGCCGCGTTTTCTGACGCCGGGGCTGACGTGACGATCCTGTCGCGGTCGGTGCCAAAAACATCCGGTAACTGGACGCACGCGGTGTGGAATGGACGGACACTCGGCGACTGGACCAGCGTGATCGACGGTTGTGATGCTTTGGTGAACCTTGCAGGCAGAACCGTCAACTGCATCAAGACGCCCGACCATTGCGACGAGATTTTACGCTCGCGAGTCGAATCGACTCGCGTGTTGGGCGACGCAATGCGAGCGGCCACTTCACCGCCGCCCGTTTGGGTACAGATGAGCACCGCACACATCTACGGAGATCCACCTTCGGATGTTTGCACGGAAGATTCCGCATTCGGTGTCGGTTTAGCTCCAACGGTGGCTCAAGCTTGGGAAGCAGCTTTTGCCGACGCCCAACTTCCAACCCAACGCGGCGTTATCATGCGGACCAGTTTCGTCATCGGCCGCGATCGAGGTAGCGGGGGCGGAGCACTAGGCACGCTCGGGTTGATCGCCAAACTTGGATTCGGCGGAACCGTGGGCAAGGGGACCCAAGGCATGTCGTGGATTCACGAAGATGACCTGAACCACATTTTCGCGCGGGCAATCACCGACCCGTCGATGTCTGGTCCGTATATCGTTTCGGGGCCCAACCCAGAATCTCAGGCAGACTTCATGCGCGCGTTGCGAAAGGTGATGGGAGTACCGATCGGAATGCCGGCCTCCGAATGGATGGTTCGTCTGGGTTCGCCGTTGCTGATGCGAACGGATCCCGAACTGGTGCTTTACGGCCGCTATGTGATGCCGCAGCGTCTGTTGGATGAAGGTTTCCAGTTCGGTCACCCCGACCTTGAGCCTGCGCTGCGAGACTTGTTGCAAACACGTGGTTAGAAATATCTGGGGCTAAAAATTGCCCGCCTCCCGCCGGTTGAGTTCATTAGCAGGCCGTGACATGACCTACGTTCGATACCAGCGAAGCGGCTTGGTGTCGCTCCGGGCGACGATGTGCTTTGCCTCCAAATCTAGCTGAACGGTTTTGGCCCACCAGCCAGATTTAGCTCCGCCGGGCCACAGCCGTTCTGGCAGATGCGGAAGAACAGCGGCGAACATCTCCTTTTGACTCAAGCCGGGTTGGTTCCGCGGAAGTACTTTTAGCAGCGCCTTTCGCATGGCGTTATATTTTTCGGCATCGACATTTGATGTCTGACCGGGGCAGTTCACGTTCTCAACAGCAACCTGTTGTTTCGATTTCTTCGCCATCGCTATCAACCTGTTACTCCGACGAACGAGCTAGGCCTTTGAAGGAAGGCCGCTTGGCCAAACCGCTACTGAGCCGACGGAATTTCTAGTTCGAAGTCCAAATTCTTGACCAAGAACGCCCACAGATCGGCGGCCTCTTCGATTCGTTTGCTGGTTGGCTTGCCCGCGCCGTGGCCGGCTTTGGTTTCGATGCGAATCAGAACTGGATCGTCACCCGCATGAGCCGCTTGCAGACGTGCGGCGAACTTGAAACTATGTCCGGGGACGACGCGATCATCGGTGTCCGCCGTGGTGACCATCGTTGCAGGGTATTCCGTGCCGTCTTTCAAATTGTGATACGGCGAGTACCCATAGAGCGCGGCGAACTCGTCCGCGTTCTCATCTGCGTTGCCATAGTCGTCTACCCAGAATCGACCGGCGGTGAACTTTTGAAACCGTAACATATCCATGACACCGACGGCGGGCAAACACGCGGCGAACAAATCAGGCCGCTGGGCCATGCAGGCTCCGACCAACAAGCCACCATTGCTGCCACCTTGGATGGCCAGTTTTTCGGATGAAGTGTAGCCCGCCGCAATCAAGTGCTCGGCCGCACCGATGAAGTCATCGAACACATTTTGCTTGTTGGTTTTCGTTCCCGCCTTGTGCCAAGCTTTACCGTACTCGCCGCCACCTCGTAGATTGGCCACCACGAACACGCCGCCCATCTCCATCCACTGCAATCGCGCCACGGAGAAACCAGGAGTCAACGAAATGTTGAAACCACCGTAACCGTACAGCAAAGTCGGTCGGTTTCCGTCAAGCTCCAACCCCTTTCGATGACAAACAAACATCGGCACGCGCGTACCGTCTTTGCTCTTAAAGAAGACCTGGTCGACCTGATAGTCATCCGCGTTGAAGTCAACCTCAGCCGCTTGCAACTGGGTGCTCTGGCCGCTGGCCAAATCGTAGCGATAGGTTGCCGGCGGGCGATTGAAGCTGGAAAAACTGTAAAACGTTTCGGTGTGGTCACGCTTGCCGCCGAAACCTCGAGCGGTCCCGATGCCGGGCAGCTGAACCTCTCGAACGAACTGACCGTTTAGGTCATGCACCTTCACTTGAGTCTTGGCGTCTTGCAAATATTCAAGGATCAAAGAGTCACCCACAATCCCGGCGCTCTCCATCGCTTGGGCGGATTCCGGCACAACGACCTGCCAATTTCGGTTGGCTGGCTGAGCAACATCGATCGACACAATACACTTTCGCGGTGCGTCGCGATCGGACTTGAAGTAAAAACGACTGTCGTTGTTACCAAGGAACGAGTACTCGTTCTCCATTTTCTCGACCAAGGTCGTCAGCGGGGCGTCAGGTTTTGCCAACGGTTTGTACAAAACTCGATAGCGATCGTCGGTGCCCTGCCAAACCGTGATGATCAAGTACTGACCATCCTCGGTGACCTCCGGCTGAAACCCAAACTCCGGCTGTTCCGAATTCTGGTGAATGACTGGATCGTCAGCTTGGCTATTGCCCAACGTGTGGTAGTAAACTTTCTGGCCAAGGTTTAACTCTTGAAATTGTTGGTCGTCCTCCGGCGCATCGTACGCCGCGTAATAAAAGCCCGCGTTGTCGTGCGACCATGAGACGCTGCCGAACTTGACCCACTTGATTTCGTCTGGCAGCTGCTCGCCCGTCGCTATGTTCATCACCTTCCACGTTTGCCAGTCGCTGCCCGCCTCTTGGACGCTGTAGGCCAACAACCGGCCATCACCACTAAACGACAGCGACCCGAGTGCAACCGTGCCGTCGTCGGCCCACTCGTTCGGATTGATCAACACCGTGGGCTCGGCGTCCAACGAATCCTGTTGGTAAAGCACACTTTGGTTTTGCAAGCCGTCGTTTTTATAAAAATAATAGCGATCGCCCCGTCGGAACGGCGCGCCAAATTTCTCGTAGTCCCAGAGCTTGGTTAATCGTTTTTCAATTTGCTCGCGGTAGGGCAACGATTTCAGGTAACCGAACGTTAGTTGGTTCTGAGCCTCAACCCACTCCTTCACGTCGGCCGACTCGCGAACGTCATCCTCCAACCAACGATAGGGATCAGCTACCGTGGTCCCGTGAAAGTCGTCGGTTTGCTCAACCGTTTTGGTTGCGGGGTAGTCGAACGGTTGCGCTGAGGAGTTTTGAGCATTCACAGGTATTGCTTGCGGGATAAGAAAGATCGAAGAGAGCACGAGAGCCACTTGGCCACATCGCCATCGAATAGAGGATTGAACTTCGTTTCGCATGAAAAATCACCGCCTGATAGTCCGAGGTATTCGTCGACCGGGATGATGGCAGATTATGGGGATTCCTACCAGCAAACATCGCGACGCGAATTCGGCTTCACGCAGCGAACTGCGGCGACGCTGATTGATAGCAATCGGATGCCAGCAAACGATCAGTCGATGGAGCAGTTGATTACCGTCAAAACTGGACGACTTTAATGAATATCCCGCTTGCATGGGTTTTGCGTTGAACTTCGTCGAACGGGTGATCGATGAAACAAAGCGGATTTACCTACATTTACGTTACCACCCAACAGCTTTTCGGAGTTTTCTCTATGCCTCGGTTCCAGCACCTTGTTCTATCAGCGGCTATTGCTTTGCCAGCCGTTACAGGTTTGAACGCCCAAGAAACGGCAACCAGCACACGAGTTGTTGAGCTACGTTCGAGCGCAACAAGGATCCGTCAAAATGATACGCTCAAGCAGGAAGCTGCAAATCGGCAAGTTCAGGTCCCGTCGGCCCTGATTGGCAACCCGAGCGAAGTTCAGTTTGAAGAAATCAACGGGCGTGAGGCGAACCAATCTGCTGCCGTCCCAGCTGTTCTGCGGGGCACCGCCAATGCCGCAATCGCGCCCGTCCAAAAAGTAGCCTTCGACGGCGCAAAGAACGCCGCGAAGATGGTCGCCCAAGCCGTTAGTCAAACGGTTTCCAAACCTGCCGCAAAAACTCCGACACCCGCATGGGGTCAGAACATTGCGGTCTCCAACCAAACCGTCACCAACACAATCAGCAAGCCAGCGGCCGCAACCAAAACCGCCCGCAGCCAACCCAAGAACGTTCGGCCGACACCCGCGATTGCCACCGAGATCGTTGCGCCAGAATTCATTAACGTCAATCAAACGGCGAAGATGGTTTTGAAGCTGCGAAACACAGGTACGGCCGACGCTCAATCCGTTCGCTTGATTGCAACGCTGCCCAAGCACGCAAAATTCCAACGCTCGGTACCGCAACCGACTCGCGTGGACGGCCAACAGTACGAGTTCTCGATTGACGGCGTGATCATGAATGACTTTCGCGAGGTCGTCATCGAAGTCGTTCCAACCGAAAAACTACCATTAGAAATCGCGACCGGTGTTGTGGTCGAAAACCGTCAGAGCA
>CAZLFF010000145.1:0-1454 GCA_964558755.1 uncultured Pirellulaceae bacterium | reverse complement strand
CCGTTGGAGTTCGCGAACCCGAACTGGCACTGCGTGTCGAAGGCCCAACTCAAGTGACGTTGGGTGAAACGGTCGAGCACATCGTGATCATCGAAAACTTCGGTGATGGCGTCGCCGAATCCGTTCGCCTCGAGGCCGAACTACCCGATGAACTGCGTTTCGCAAAGCAAACGGGAATGGAAGTCGCCAAAAGCCTTGAGCCCGGTGCAAAGCGAAAGGTCAAGATCAAATCTCTGGCCCAACAATCGGGCGTCGTTGATCTTGGCTTCATGGCCGCAGCAGTTGGCGCAACTAGCCAACCAGCCATTTCGCAACTGAAAATCGTCGAGCCAAAGCTGAACGTTTCACTTGCGGGCCCACGAATGAACTTTGTAAATCGGAACGGAATCTACAGCATTCGCCTAGACAACACCGGCGAGGTTGCCGTCTCTGATGTGAAGATTCGCTTGGCAATTCCTGCCGGCATGAAAGTCACCACCATCAACCGTCCTGCTCAAGCTGATGAAGCCGAGCAAGCGTTGACATGGACCTTCGATCGCATCGCGGCTGACTCAAGCGAGGTCATCCAAATGAAAACCGTTGCCACCGAGCCCGGCAACCAAGTTTGCCAGATCGATATCAGCAGCTCGGAAACTCGAAAGAAACAATTTGAGCTCGCAACTCAAGTCGCGACTCGCGCTGAGATGAACGTCCACGTTCGCAATCAAAGTGGCCCTGTTCAGGTCGGCGAGAAAGCCGAGTTCTCGGTCGTGATCGAAAACAACGGCAGCAGCGATGCCGACAACGTAACCGTTCGCGTCGAGTTGCCGGAAACCATGATGCCCGTCAAACAAGATGGCACGTCCGTTGACGAGTACAATCGAAGCTATGTCTTCAGCAAGCCAGCATTGGCCGCGGGGCAGAAGCACGAGTTCTCCTTCACGGCTGTCGGTGCTGCCACGGGCGAGTTCGTGGTTCGTGGCGTCCTAGAGAATGGTGACTCACAGCCAAACGTGATCGCCGAGGACACTGTCTACGTCTACGAGGTCGACGAAGTCCGCGTCAGCGAATCGTTGAGCCCGCTGATGAATCGCTAATCACGCTCGCACGCTGGGGATTTTCAAATCCCGCGTCTGAGCCGAATTTTACGACCGAGGCCGCATTCATCCGAGTGCGGCCTTCGTCTTGCGCGGGCAGTGACATCAGTGCTTGCATCACAGCGTTGATGTTGGCATCGATTCCGATCTTGAATCCACCCCACGAAAGCCGTTACGGTGTGGGTATGAACCAGTCGCGCCCCGAAATCTCGACAGCCGAATGGCGGGTCATGCACGAAGTTTGGCAGTTTCAGCCGGTTAGCTCGGCCACGATTGTCTCTCGCTTAAGCGAATCGACCGACTGGACGCCCGGCACCATCAAAACGTTGCTGCACCGCCTAGTGCAAAAAGGCGCGCTTGAATTCCAACGTAAAGGCA
>CAZLFF010000144.1:0-8152 GCA_964558755.1 uncultured Pirellulaceae bacterium | reverse complement strand
TGATTTATCCTCGCGTGACGATTATGGAGAACTGCCGCATCGGTTCCGGTGTGCAAATTTTCCCAAGCGTCACGTTGTACGAAAACACAGTCATCGGAGACCGTTGCATCCTGCACGCGGGTTGCGTCTTGGGCGCGTACGGTTTCGGTTACAAATCAAGCGGTGGCACGCATCAGCTGTCGGCTCAGCTAGGCAACGTCGTCTTGGGCGACGAGGTTGAACTGGGGGCGAACACGACAATCGATCGTGGAACCTATGACTCGACCACCATCGGACGCGGCACAAAGATTGATAACCTCGTGATGATCGGGCACAACTGCCAGATCGGAGAACACAATTTACTGTGCTCGCAAGTCGGCATCGCCGGCAGTTGCTCGACGGGTGATTACACCGTCATGGGTGGCCAAGCTGGATTGGGCGACCACATCGACGTCGGGTCGCGGGTAACCGTGGGTGCCAAGTCGGGCTTAATGCAGAACGTACCCGACGGCAAACACGTGTTCGGTATCCCCGCACGATCGGCTCGTGAAGCCATGCAAATCGTGGCTCACCAGTCCAAGCTCCCGGCGCTTCGCAAGGACGTCCGGAACCTGCAGACAGCCGTCGAGCAGTTGAGCGAACGAGCGAACGATCAGGTTGATCAGACGCCCGGGCTAACAATTGCCGATTCTTCGGATGACGATGGCTCCGCCCAGAACAAGTCAGCCGCTTAGCTGGTAG
Source organism: uncultured Pirellulaceae bacterium (assembly GCA_964558755.1). Taxonomy (GTDB): domain Bacteria; phylum Planctomycetota; class Planctomycetia; order Pirellulales; family Pirellulaceae; genus Mariniblastus. The sequence goes on along the minus strand of CAZLFF010000144.1, from coordinate 7,432 downwards.
TCAGGAATCGAAACCATGATTCACCTGCCGGACTTGGACGCGTCACCCGATCAGAACACTTCGTCGCAGCGAAAGATCGGCTTGGTCGCCGGTTGGGGCGAATTCCCCGTCCACGTTGCGACAGAGCTTAAACGACAGGGCTTCGAGGTCCATTGCGTGGGCGTATTGGATCACGCGGACCCGCGTCTGGCCGACGTTTGCGATCGTTTCCGCACCTTCGGCATGGGCCGCATGGGGGCTCAGGTTCGTTTCCTGCGGCGCGGCGGAGTGACCGAGGCGACGATGGCGGGTAAGATTTTTAAGACCAAGCTGTATCAGCGGTCGCAGTGGTTGCGGCACTTGCCCGACCTGACGTTTTGGCGTCATTTTTATCCGAATTTTTTGACCGGGCAGAAGGACTGTCGCGATGACACGCTCCTCAACACGGTCGTTGACTTGTACGCCGCAGGCGGAGTCCGCTTTGCCCCCGCCGTTGACTTTGCTCCGGAGCTACTCGTGAACGAAGGCGTTCTAACCAAAGCCTCACCCACGTCGGCACAGCGGAAGGACATCGAGTTCGGCTGGCAGGTCGCGCGGGAAATGGGTCGCTTGGACATCGGACAAAGCGTTATCATCAAGAGTCGAACGGTGATCGCCGTCGAAGCGATCGAGGGCACGGACGCGTGTATCCGACGAGTCGCTGATCTCGCGGGTGACGGTGGATTTACGGTCGTCAAAGTCGCCAAGCCCAACCAAGACATGCGTTTCGATGTTCCAACGGTTGGGGTTGGAACGATCGAATCGATTCATGCCGCCGGCGGTAGCGTGTTGGCGATCGAGGCGGACAAGACCATCGTGCTCGACCATGAACAAACCGTGGCTCGCGCGGACGAACTGGGGATCGTCGTGGTGGCGATCGCGGATGGGGACGACTAGCCTGCGGCCGCTGACCGGAGTCCGAATACGTGGTAGCATTGGCAATTCACTACGCCCAACCACGAAACGCCCCGATGCTCTGGAACTCCGCCCGCAACCTTCTCTTTCGCCTACCTGCCGAAACGGCACACGAAACATCGATGGCGGCGTTTGACAAACTGCTGGCCGCACCGCCGATCGCGGCTTCGTTTCGAAAACGTTATTCGGTCGATGATCTGCGTCTGAATTGCAATCGGTTTGGCTTGGACTTCAAGAACCCCGTTGGTCTCGCCGCGGGCTTTGACAAAAACGCGAAGTGGTTCCCCAAACTGGCGTGCTTAGGCTTCAGTCACGTCGAGGTCGGGACGATCACGGGGCAGGCTCAACCTGGTAACCCACAGCCTCGTTTGTTTCGCTTGCCGACCGACCGCGCGATCATCAACCGCATGGGCTTCAATAACGAGGGCAGCGACGCGGCAGCTCGGCGGTTGGCGGGGATGACGAAAAGTTCCAACGCGGATGTGCTGGGCATCAACATTGGGAAAACCAAAGTCGTTCCGGTTGAGGAAGCAACGGCCGATTACTTGTTCAGTTTCGAGCGACTGTTTGCGTACGCGGATTATTTTACGGTTAACGTTAGCTCGCCTAACACGCCGGGGCTGCGGACGCTGCAGAACCGGGAGCCACTGATCGAACTGCTGGGCGAGGTATTGAAACTCAACCAGCAATTGGCGACGAATCACGAAGTTGCCCCCAAACCGGTGCTGTTAAAAATTGCTCCTGACCTGACGGACGAACAGCTGGAGGACATCGTCGCGATCGCGACCGAGACCGGCATCGCGGGAGTCATCGCGACCAACACCACGCCTTCGCGCGACGGACTGCAAACGCCCCCCAAGCGCGTCAACGAAATCGGCAACGGCGGCCTATCGGGCGCACCGCTGACTGGGCGCAGCCGCGACGTTGTTCACTTTTTATTCCAACGGCTGGGCAGAAACATCCCCATCGTGGGCGTAGGCGGGATCATGGACGGCGAAGACGCGTGGCAAATGATCCGTAGCGGCGCCTCGCTCATTCAGCTGTACACAGGTTTTATCTACGGCGGTCCGGGCATCGTCCGCGACATCAACCGTCACCTCGTTCGGCGACTCCAAGAAAACGGGTTCAACTCGATCGACGAAGCGGTCGGCACGCGGTAGGTTGAAAGTTGCCTAGGTAGACTTGCAAATGAGAGCCGTCCAATATTTCTCCGACGAGTACCTTGAGTACTGTAAGCAATTGACGCCGGCTCAGATTCTCGAATTCATCGAGCAGTTCCAACGTCTGCACGCCGGCAGGGCCGCGGCGAAACTGGCGGAACAGGAACCAACGAACCTGAAAGCCCCGCCGCAGGCCAACCCCTAAGCGGCAGGCAAAGTGTTTCTGCCCAACTGTTTTCGCGCGGTCAAACCGATTTGCCGGGTGCTAATCAAAACGGACAGATTGATCGTCCGAACCAGTCGCTTGTGGTACGATTGGGATATGTTCCGTCCTCCATCTATGCCCGCGTCGATCGTTCGCTTGTCGATATTTTTCGCGGTCGTTGTGGCCTCGGAATCATCCGCGTCGGGCGATGACCAGTGGCAATCGTTGGCCAATTTTGTGGACGCCCATTGCATTGATTGCCACTCGGGCGACTCACCGACCGCCGATCTGTCGCTGGAAACTTTTCGCGACGACTACCTCACCGACCTCGACGCTCGTCCCGACAAAACTCCTGACACGAAACCGCTCGAGCTGATCCTACGGCGTGTGCAATCCAGGCAGATGCCTCCGCCAGATTTTGATGGTCGCCCTAGCGAGGCGGCATACGAGACTGCGACCAAGAAACTGTCAGATTACCTCGACTCGGCGGCCGAGCGAATCCCGCGTGTCGGGCGAGTGGACGCGATTCGCAGGCTGACCCGCACGGAGTACCAAAACGCAATCCGTGACTTGCTGGGCGTGCAAATTGACGCGGCCGAGTTGCTACCGAAAGATGAATCGAGCCACGGGTTCGACAACGTCACCGTCAGCGAGTTATCACCCACGTTGATCCAACGCTACGTTTCAGCGGCCCAGAAAATTGCAATGGCCGCGACGGGAGCGTCAAGCAATATGAGCGGCGTTACGATTCGTGTTCCGGCCGACCGAACCCAAGAACGACACGTCGCCGGACTGCCGTTTGGAACTCGGGGCGGCACCGTATTTGAGCACCAGTTCCCTCAGTCGGGTGACTACGAAATTCAAATCAAACTAACTCGCGATCGAGACGAAAAGGTTGAAGGACTTCACCGCGAGCATCAGCTAGATATTTTGCTCGATCGGAAACGAGTCAAACGGTTCACGATTACTCCCCCTTCCGGAAAAAATGGCTGGGAGAACCGTGATTTCACCCATGTCGATTCGCACTTGAAGGCTCGCGTCGCTGTCACGGCCGGCAGCCACAACGTAGGCGTGACCTTCCCGAATGTTGGGTCGTCTTTGGAGGTGTCCAAACGCCAGCCGTTTGACGCCAGTTTCAACCGCCATCGCCATCCCAGAAAAACACCCGCCATTTTTCAAGTCACCGTTGTCGGCCCGTTCTCATCCGACGGTCCGGGCGATACGAAAAGTCGGCGGCTTATTTTCGGCACGCTAACAGACCAACAGGTCGCCCAAGCGACCGCGTCGCAGCGACGAAATTTGGCAAAAACAACGCTCAGGTCTCTCGCAAGACGCGCTTATCGCCGTGAGGTCGATTCGTCCGACATCCAACCGCTGTTAAAGTTTTACGATCAAACGGTCCCGGCGAACCTAACTACCAAGGACGAACCTAATTCCGCCGACTTGCGAGCCCAATTTGATGCGGGCGTTCAAGCAGCCGTTGCCGCCGTGCTGGTCAACCCAAACTTTCTACTGAAAATCGAAAGCCAGCCAGAGAACGTCGCAAAGAACAGAACGTTTCGCTTGAGCGACATTGAACTGGCCAATCGGCTGTCGTGGTTCCTCTGGAGCAGCATCCCCGACCAGCAGCTTTTGGACTTGGCACACCAACAACGGCTAGCCGATCCGCAAACGCTTGCCGATCAAGTAACACGCATGCTGCGCGATCCCAAAGCAGATTCGCTCGTTACGAATTTCGCCAATCAATGGCTGTTACTGAGAAACCTCGAATCCATCACACCCGACCTGCGTGCGTTTCCCGACTTTGATGACAATCTACGTCAAGCGTTTCGGCAGGAGACTCAATCGTTGTTCGCCGACATCATGCGAAACGACCGCAGCGTGCTGGATCTGATTCAATCTGACCACACGTTCCTGAACGAGCGACTGGCAACCCACTACGACATCCCAGGTGTGGCGGGTAGCCATTTTCGCAAAGTGATTCTTCCTGCGAACAGCCGGCGCGGTGGTCTGCTGAGGCATGGCAGCGTGCTGATGGTAACCTCGTACGCGACACGCACGTCTCCGACCATTCGTGGAAACTGGGTATTGGAAACGATCCTTGGCACACCGGCTCCTCCACCGCCCCCAAACGTACCAAACATGAAGGAAAACTCGACGCTCGTCGCGACATCAGTCCGCGAGCGGTTGGCCCAGCATCGCCGTGCCCCGGCGTGTGCCGGTTGCCACAATCTGATGGACCCAGTGGGTTTTTCACTGGAAAATTTTGATGTGGTTGGTCGATGGCGAGAATATGATGATGAGATTCCGGTGGATGCCGTCGGACGGCTTCCTGACGGCACGGACGTCAATTGCTTAGAAGATCTGGAGAATGGGATTCTTAAGCGTCCCGACATGTTCGTCCAAGCGATGACCGAAAAAATGATGACGTACGCCCTCGGTCGCGGCGTCGAACATTTCGATGGACCAACCGTCCGCAAAATTGTGCGGGATGCGGCCGAATCAGATTACCGTTTCTCCGCGTTGGTGCAGGGGATCGTCAACAGCAATGCGTTTCAGATGCGGAGTGCTCGATGATTAGTAAGAAATCGATCTCACGACGGACTTTGTTGCGGGGCGTCGGAACCAGTGTCGCGTTGCCGTTACTCGACGCGATGATTCCTGCGTGCACCTCCACCGCTGCCACGGTCGCCGCGCCGCAGCAGCTGAAACGAATTGGTTACGTGTACATTCCGATGGGCTACAACCCCGCCGAGTGGACGCCCGCAGGAGAATCGCTAAAAGAACTGCCCTCCAGCCTTTCGCCCTTACAATCGGTTAGCGACAAGATCAGCGTGCTAACGAACATGGATTTGCAGAACGCTTATCCAGGATCGCACGCGACTTCGAATTCGGCCTTTCTAAGTGCCGCCCGCGCCAAGCGGACCGAGAGCACGGATTACTACAACGGGACGACGGTCGATCAGATTGCGGCTCAAAAGATTGGACAACGGACGCAGCTACCCTCGCTCGAGCTGTCCATGGATTTACTTTCGACGGTCGGCCAGTGCGACAACGGCTACGCTTGTGTTTACCAGAACAATTTGTCATGGGCATCGCCCACGCGTCCACTTCCGTCCGAAGCTCATCCGCGACTGGTGTTTGAATCGCTGTTCGGCAACGGCGGTACGCCTGCCCAGCGTGCCGCGGCTCTACAGTCACGAGCCAGCCTGCTGGATTCGATCACCAATGAGATCAAGCGAGTTAAAAACCGTGTCGGAACGGCCGACCAAAACCGCATCGACGATTTCATGACCAGCATCCGCGAGGTCGAACGACGCATTCAGCTCGCGGAGTCAAATGCCAAGGAGAACCCGCTGCCCGATTTGGATCGGCCCGTTGGCGTTCCCACTGCTTATGGCGACCACGCCAAGCTAATGTTCGACTTGCAGTTGCTGGCCTTCCAAGGCGACATTACCCGAGTCGTCTCGTTCCAGTTGGCTCGCGAGGCCAGCACTCGCACCTACCCAGAGATCGGCGTCAACGATCCTCATCATCCCGTCACGCACCACGGAAACGATCCCGAAAAGCTAAAGAAGGTTGCCAAGATCAATCAGTATCACGTGTCTTTGTTCGCCGACTTCCTGAAACGAATGGCGGAAATCCCCGAGGCCGACGGCACGCTGCTGGATCATTCGCTGTACATGTACGGTAGCGGAATGGGTGACCCGGATGCTCATGACCATTCGAATCTTCCGATCGTGGTCGCAGGCGGCGCGGCGGGCCAAATGAAGGGCGGGCGGCACATTCGGTTTAAGGAACCGACGCCGCTGTCCAACTTGCACCTGACACTGCTAAACAAAGTGGGCGTTCCCTTGGAGACCTTTTCGGACAGCACAGGTACCGTGGATGAACTGTTTGATCCGATCAATTTGTAAGTCGTTAACAAGCGTGGTTGTTCTGGTCGCTTGCGTCGGTGCAAACATCTCGCCCCGCGTCGCAGCGGAAGAACCCGCCTCACCCATCGCCGACGCGGCTGAGAGACAGGCTTGGTCGGACTTAGCCACGCTGATTGACCAAGGTGATCGAGAGCAAATCCGTACGGCTCAAGCGGATGGGATGACGGCGCTGCACTGGGCTGCATTCCATAATCACGGCCGCCTGGTCGCTCGTTTGATCAACGTGGAAGCAGAAATTAACGCGACAACAGATTATGAAGTCACACCCCTGAGCCTAGCTGCGGAGTTCGGTTCGCTCGCGGCGGTAAACGAGCTAATTCGTGCCGACGCGGAACTCGACTCCCGCCGAGCGGGCAGAGAAACGCCACTGATGCTCGCCTCGCGCTACGGACACTCTCAGATCGTCGAGGCTTTGCTCAATGCCGGTGCTGATGCCAACGCGAAAGAAGCGGGCGGCCAAACTGCATTGATGTGGGCAGCGGCCGCTGGTAACGAACGAGTCGTCAAACTGCTGCTCGAACTTCGCGCCAAACGTGACGTATCGGTCGCGTCAGGATTCACCGCGCTACTGTTCGCCGCGCGGCAAGGCAGGTCAAACGTCGTCGACGTTTTGCTTGATGCGGGCGCGGACATTAACGCCGTGATGCAGCCCAAACAAACCGGTGGGCGTCACCCACGCAACGGCATGTCCGCTCTGATGCTGGCAGTCGAGAGCGGGCATTATGAACTTGCCTGGCACTTGGTCGAACGCGGGGCCGATCCAAACGACCAACGCAGTGGCTTCGGGCCGCTGCACGCCATTAGCTGGGTCCGTAAGACGAAAGTCGGTGATAGCGCGGACGGCGACCCAGCACCACGCGGATCGGGTTCGATGCGTAGCTTGGACTTCGTTCGCCGAATGGTGACCGAGGGGAAGGCTGACGTGAATTTGCAATTGAAGGAAGGAAAGTCCCCCGGCACGGCACGGCTCAATTCCAAAGGCATGACGCCAACCTTCATGGCTGCCGCAACGGCCGATCTGAAATTGCTCAACACGTTGCTGGAACTTGGCGGAGACCCAACGCTCACCAACGCCGACAACTGCACGGCCTTAATGGCAGCGGCAGGCGTGGGCGTGGTTGCCGTCGGCGAGGAACCCGGCACCGAAGAAGAAGTCGCCAATGTCATTCGCCGGCTGGCGAGTTTGGGCCTAGACG
>CAZLFF010000143.1:0-8182 GCA_964558755.1 uncultured Pirellulaceae bacterium | reverse complement strand
TCCATAAACACTTTGAATCGTCTTTCGCTACACTGGCCCGCCTTTTCCAATCCTTTGGAATCGACTTTCCTGTGTAACCGCTTGCTCCGTGTTACTTGGGCGTCACGGCCATGGTTGAGGAGACCATCGCTAGTGGGCTTAATAACTCTGGGTCAGAACAAACTAGTAATCGCATCTTTAAGGAATGAGTTCGTTTCCGTACTTACTCATCCTGTGACAATATCGGCTGGGCTCGATCGGACGATTGGTTGAAATCGGATCAATCGTGCAAACACGCGAAACGTGCCCGGACAATCGACAAACTTCATCTACCTTCACAAACTCAAAAACTGCCGACGGGAATATCGTCGGAGGAGAAATGCAATCGCGAAGCATCCGATGGGTCGCTGGATACGAAGCAATTTTCAACCACACTGGCGGTGTGGTTACTGATTTCCCCCCGGTCCGTTACTTTCCGCCCGTTTGACAAATCTGAATGCCGACACGCAAAGCCGAAGCATCGCGATGCCAACCTCATCGTACGGTTGGTAACTTTCCTGCCTTATCTTTCGTTTGTTGCGGGGGTGATTCTTTAGCCGCATTCGCCAATCATCCGGTTAGAACGTGATAACGGGAACGCAGCGGCCGCGCTAGTCGCGCGCGTGAGCGGTTTTAAGCGCAAAATCGCGGGGAATCGATCTCTGGGGAAATACCCGATCCTGCCAAACGCGCCGCTGCAAAAAGTCAGCGATCACTCGCCGGACGACATGGCGCGAAACGGGGCCAACCGATAGCAGCGCGGAACGAAACGTGATTGCTTAGACCAACTGGTAGCTTCCAGCCGCTTCGAACGCGTTCTCAATGTGCTCGATTCGCGGCGGCCGGCCTGGGTCGGGCCACAAAACCGCGATGATATCGAAGCGAAACTGACACTCGATCAAGTTGTGCTTCTTTATATAAGCGTACGCCGCCTTGGTCAGATGGGCCTGTTTTTCAAAGGTCACGGCTTCGGCGGGGTGCCCTTTAGCGTCCGAGACACGTGTTTTCACCTCAATGAACACCACCGCTCGACCATCGACCGCAATTAGATCGACCTCGCCGCCCCGAGCTTCATAGCCGCGATCCACGATCACGTGGCCACGCCTGAGCAAAAATCGTTCAGCGGCGAGCTCTCCTCGATCACCCAACGCTTTGTTACCAGCTCGCTTGGTGCTGAACCGATCGTAAACCTGCGTCAGGGGCCGACACAGAATCACCCGGTAAAACGATGCGCGGATAAAACGGGCGATGTCCATGCGAGCCTATTCGAGTTTAGTTACGCGTGACCACCTGCCTCATGGGCCTTTGCCGCTAGCAGCTTTCGTTGATAGCGTGTCTGAATCACGTCCACCGCGACCATGATCGCGATCACGAAGTAAAACGTGGACTTGGCCATCGGCTCGATCGCATGTCCGAACAGGTGAATATGAGCCAGATGGCCGCCTTCGCTAACTAGCATCACGCCGACGATCAGCAATATAAACAGCCCCAAAACCTCATACATCCGATTCTTCTTTAGGAATTCGGAAACCGTGTCGGCCATCACGATCATCAGCACGCCGCTGGTTACGATCGCGATCGTCATCACGATCACGTTACGTGTCAACGCGATCGCACTAAGAATACTGTCAAACGAGAACACTAGGTTCATCAGCACGATCCAAGCGATCGTCATCGCGACGCCACGCTTTCGATCGCTGTCGTGGCTTCCGTCGATGTGATGGATTGCCAGCATGTGCATAATCTCTTTGAACGCCGTGTAGATAATAAAGATACCACCCAGCAGTGTGATCACGCTGTGAGCGTTAAACGCACCCGCAAAAATGCTGCCCTCTTCGTTGGGCTTTCGTAGCACGTGATGCCCACCTTTGGCGTGATCGTCAGCATGAGCTTCTTCATCTTCGTGGGCGTGATCATCGCCCGACGCGGTCGCTTGGCCGGTATCGCTCCCATGTTCCACGTGGGCCACCGCGGGCTCGAGACCGTACTCGAAGAACGGTTTCTGCAGGCTTCCGATCGCGATCAAGATCACGAACAGCAACACGATTCGCAAAATGATCGCGATCCCGATCCCCGTTTTTCGCACGAATGACTGCTTGTCCGCAACGACTCGCTTCGATTCCAGCGAGATGTAAAGCAGGTTGTCAAAACCGAGGACCGCCTGCAGCAAAACGAGCATGCCAAGAGTAAACAGGTGCTCAAGTCCGAGCGGTAACGACCAGTCAATCATTGATTAGGTTTCCATAAAACAGTAGGGCGAACACGTCTTCGGTGTTGAGCGGTAATTTCAAGCCAAAGTGTGTGGGCTCGTTGACCTGACCGAATTTCACTACCTCAGGGTTCCGATTGTAACGATTAGCGATTTCAACGCACGGCCAGTTTCCACTTTGCTGGCTAAAACATGGCATCGAGCGAACGCTTGGCTTTTGAAACTCGCTTGCCTGAATAAGATAGAGTTCCTCCATTTACAGGTTCTAGTCCTCAACACTGCCTTCAACATGAGTATTCGTCGCGCCGTGGTCACGGCAGCCGCCTCTGACCAAAAATCTCTGCCGTTGCAAAACCTCGTCGATCAGCGAGGGGAGGCGAAAACGGCCCTGCAACTGATTGCCGACGAAGCCGTCGGTGCGGGCGTCGAGGAGATCTGCGTGGTTATTTGTCCAGGCGAAGCTAAAAACTACGAGAAAGCCGCTGGGCAACACGCCAATCGTTTGACCTTTATCGAACAAGACAAACCCCGCGGCTACGGAGACGCTCTTCTGCGGGCGCGCGAGTTTGTTCAGAACGAGTCGTTCCTGCACCTAGTTAGCGATCACGTTTACATTAGCCAAAAGGAAACCGGTTGCGCGAAGCAGTTGGTTGACCTAGCCAATGAAGAATCATGTGCGGTCTCGGGCGTCCAAGCCACTCGCGAGAACCTACTGCCGTACTTTGGCACCATTGGTGGTCGCCGCGCCACGGGGCGAACGGATTTGTACGACGTGACAACGGTCATCGAGAAACCAACGCCAACACTGGCCGAACAAGAACTAAACGTCGCAGGACTGCGGGCCAGTCATTACCTCTGTCTATCTGGCATGCACGTGTTGACGCCAACGGTGATGGACCTGCTCGCTGAAAACTTGGCCGCGTTGAAGCCAGACGAATCACTGTCGCTCTCGCCAGCCTTGCAAGCTCTTGCAAAGCGCGAGCGATACTTGGCATTGGAAATCCAAGGGCGACGGTACAACATTGGCGTCAAGTACGGTCTGCTCAAATCACAAATGGCATTGGCCCTGTCCGGAAAAGACCGTGATGAAGTGCTGACCGAAATGCTGGACCTACTCGCTCGATCGTAGCACGCTCACGGGCGCAACCTGTCGCCCAACCACCCCTTGCCTCGTCCATGTTGCCTCGCCCCACAGACCTCGCCAGCGCCAAACGAAGAACCGATCGGCTCTACTCATCATGACCAAAACGCTTTCCGACAGTCCGCTGATCGAAACGATCACCTCCGAAGATGACGCGATCCGCAACCGGTCGCTCGATCAGCTTTGCGAACACGCGACTTTGCCGCAGTTGCTTGAACACGCCAAGCAGCTAGATGCGTACTGGCGTGGGGCGGAAAACTTGTACCATCGGGTGCGAGCCCTGTTTTTTCTGGCCGGGATCTACCAGCACGAGATTCCGCCGCACTTGGCCAAAGACGCCCCTGGCCTGATTCCCTTTGACAGCTACCGAAATCTGCTGGAGCGCCGTTTCGTCGAGACCATCGATTCACTGCTGCTAACGCAGGCAGACAAGGGCCCCAGCGACGGACTTGCCAGCGCTTTGGCGCATGCTTATCACGAACTGGCTTTCCAAACCTTGGCCGATCAAGTTCGCAAAAGCGTGCGGACGGTCAAGGGCAACCAGTGGATGTTCCGGACCGGACACCCCGACGACCACCCGCTGCGATTGCGGTCAGAACTGCTGCAGCGCCCCGATGACATGCCGTTGTATCCCGTTCTGAAAGAAACCACCGCCGTCCGCATGGATTTTTCGCACAGCGGCTGGAGCGACATCTTTTTCTTGGGCATGGACTATCCCGCTGGTGCCCGCGTCATCAACGCATCCATTAACCTAGGCGTGACTGGTCGCGACGATCGTCCGCAGCCACCGATCGAGTGCTACATGCGGGTGATCGACAAACCCGTCTTGCGACTGGTTAGCCTCGACCTGAAAGCATCGGCCGACGTGAGCTCGATCGGTGAGGTGTTCGATTTCGCCCGCGACTATCTGGGACTTCTCAAAGCGGCCGTGATCGCAGCGGGTATCGTTCCGCCAGGCATCGAGGGTTGCGGTCAGTCGTTGGAATCCCTACTCGAGAGAGTCATCGGCGCTCCGGGGTTGGGCTTGGAGATCGTCAGTAAGGTCAACGACATTCCAAAGGGTTCCCGCTTAGCTGTCTCGACCAACCTGCTGGGTTCACTGATCTCGATGCTCATGCGAGCGACCGGGCAGGTACCCTCGTTGAGCGGCCAGCTGAACGAACCGGACCGCCGCGTGATCGCCGCGCGAGCGATCTTGGGTGAATGGATTGGTGGCAGCGGCGGTGGTTGGCAGGACAGCGGCGGCGTCTGGCCCGGCATCAAACTAATCGAAGGAGCAGTCGCGGCAGAAGGAGACCCCGAACACGGTGTTAGTCGCGGGCGATTGCTTCCAAAACACCAAGTTTTCTCGCTGGATGAGATCTCGGCCGAAACGCGGCAGAAACTTCAGGACAGCCTGATTCTCGTCCACGGTGGAATGGCCCAAAACGTCGGCCCGATCCTCGAAATGGTCACCGAGAAATACCTGCTGCGTTCGCCCGCGGAATGGAAAGCACGCCAGGAGGCGATTGAAATCCTCGACCAGATCGTCGTCGCACTCAATCAGGGCGACATCCGCGCTGTCGGCCAACTGACGCACAAGAATTTCTTCGGTCCGCTGCAAAAAATCATTCCGTGGTGCACCAACCTGTTTACCAACAGCTTGGTCGAAAAATGTCAGGTGAAATACGGAGACCAGTTTTGGGGTTTCTGGATGCTGGGTGGCATGGCGGGCGGAGGCATGGGGTTTATCTTCGATCCGTCGATCAAGCAAGAGGCTCAAGCGTGGCTGCAAACCACCATGGTCGAAACCAAACGAGGGATGGAATCTAGGCTGCCCTTCGCGATGGACCCGGTCGTCTACGATTTCGAGATTAACGACCGCGGCAGTTGGGGAAGCTTCGATGCGGACGAAACGATCCGCATGCCGGACGAATATTACGCCATGATGGCACCGATGTGGTTGAAGGAACCCGCCCACGAGCTATCGCTGGCTTCACGCTACGAGCTAGAACAGTTGGGGAACGATTATCGAGAACACGGTTCGTCCGCCGCACTCGAAAAAGTCATCATCAACGTGCTGCCAGGTCGCAAAACAGGGCGCCAGCAGGTCGAATCGCTGGCTGAGATGCTCGCCAGAATGGGGTTTGATCATGAATTGCACGAGCAAATTCGTACGGACCTAAAATCCGGTCGCTACGGTTTGTCACAAAACCGACTGCCACCGAACACCAGCATCCAAGACGTCCAACAAAGCGACATCACGGATGCTCGGCAAGGTTTACCGGCCGAAGCATCCGCCGCGGGCGAGGCCGCATTGCGCGCGGGCCAGGTCGGCGTCGTAACGTTGGCCGCCGGTGTTGGAAGCCGCTGGACCCAAGGCGCGGGCGTCGTGAAAGGCCTGCACCCGTTCTGTCAGTTGTCCGGCAAACATCGCAGCTTTATCGAAACGCACTTGGCCAAGAGCCGGAAAGTCGCTGCCGATTTTGACACCTCGATTCCTCACGTGATCACCACTGGCCACATGACTCATCAGCCGATCGCTGACCACATGACCAACGTGAACAACTACGACTATCCAGAATCAAACATCTTCGTGTCTCCCGGTCGCTACGTTGGCCTGCGAATGATCCCAATGGCCCGCGATCTGCGATTCGCTTGGGAGAAAATGCCACAGCAAAAACTGGACGAGCAACAGGAAAGAATGCGTGAGAGCCTGCGAGCGGCTTTAATTGGATGGGCCCAGTCGATGGGGGAGGGTGGCGACTATCGAGACAACCTCCCTATGCAGTGCCTACACCCAGTCGGCCACTGGTACGAAATTCCAAACATGCTTCGCAATGGCGTGCTCAAACGGATGCTCGACCAGCGACCACAGCTCGCGCACCTGATGCTGCACAATATCGACACGCTGGGCGCAAACGTGGATGCGGCTCTGCTGGGTCAGCACATTAACAGCCAAAACGGATTGACCTTCGAGGTCATCACACGGCGTTTAGAAGATCGCGGCGGTGGCCTAGCCCGAGTCAACGGACGCCCGCGATTGCTGGAAGGGCTGGCGATGCCGCGCGAGAAAGATGAATTCAATCTCTCTTATTACAACAGCATGACCACTTGGATCGACATCGATCAAATGCTTTCCGCGTTTCGACTAACGCGAGCTGATCTGGCGAACGAGAAGAAGGTCGAACAAGCGATCCGTGACCTCAGCCAACGCATGCCCACGTACATTACAATCAAGGACGTTAAAAAACGTTGGGGCAACGGCCAAGAAGACGTGTATCCAGTTTCTCAGTTTGAAAAGCTCTGGTCCGACATGTCGGGGCTCGACGAAATCGACAGCGGTTTTGTTGTGGTCCCTATCCAAAGGGGCCAGCAACTAAAAGAACAGGCTCAACTCGACGGCTGGCTCCGAGATGGTTCAGCCGCGTTCGTCAATTCGCTCTGCCAATGGTAGCGGCCGACCATTGCTCACGGATCAACCGCGCCGGTTTGGCAGACCCCAACCAGCCCGGAGAAAATGATTCGGGGCCGAACCGATCGAGATTCGGCATTCCGCACCCAAGGCAGATTTAAGCAATTTTGAACAAAGCGAAATTGAACACATGTTCAATTTTGATACATCCATAAAAAATGGGCCAACGAGCTGCATAGTCGCTCGTTGGCCCTTTAAATGCAATGTGCATTTGAAAATAGCGACCCAAACTGCCCACAAGTGGGCAGTTTGGGCACTGCCTCGTCTCTTTTTCGTTCGTCTTGGCCGAAACCAAACCGAACGAACCACTTCCAAAATAATTTCGAAGCAAGGTGCGTGCCAAACTTGGCTAGATCTTTGATTTAATGTTTGGTCATCAAATGATGCCCCATTGGCGGCTCAGATTTTGAGCCGCCCGGCGACACGCACGGCCCAGAATACGGCGACGGTCAGTAGCAGCGGTGACATCGCGGTCACGATCACGAATCGGCCGACTTCTTCGGTATCCCCGTTGGCGGCCCGCCACAGATAGCCTGCGCTGGCGGCCGATGAGGCAAAAACCATGGTGATCACCATCAGAGACTTGATCGTCACTGGCCGACGACCGCCCACGACACGCTGATCGCGTGGAATACGCGATGGACGAGATGCAGGTGATTTGCTCATAGGTTGCATCATACCGATAACCGTCCGCTCTGCCGATAAGGTTCCGGTCGTACCAATTTTTCCGAATCTCTCAATTTTTCGGAATCAGGCGACGATAACCGTACCGGTGCCGATCCCGACTTGTTTGGCACCATGAGCTTTGGAGAGGGCTGCTGTGCCCGCCAACGCTTTGCCATGCTTGCCAACCCGTACCGCAAGCTTGGCTGACCCAGACATATCAAAAGGATACGACATGCGTTCTTTCATGATCGCTGCTGCATTGAGTGTAGTGGCCCTCGGATTTTCCGGTTGCGCGATGACGGGCGGCGGATGCACGAGTTGCGACACGACCATTACAGACTGCGGTTGCGGCGACATGAGCGGTGGTGATTGCGGCTGCGGCGAGGCCGTTCCCATGGGCGACGTGGACGCGTGCAGCTGTGGCGGCGTTGGCCTCACGAAGTTTACCCAACAAGCCACCCGAAGCGACTTCACACTCGTCACAACTTTCTTCTTCGGTTGAGCAACCATCTTTGCATCCGGCGAGCGACGAAAGGGCTCCTCGCAGACGCCCGGTACCGATACCACAGCTCGGTCCGTTGCAAGCAACACCTCGAGCGAACAAAGGCATCGCCATGCCGGTGTTGGTCAGGCCGCCGCCATAGCTGCCGTCACTCGTTGGAGCATTGTGCATGCCCATGGTTCGGCCGTATTT
>CAZLFF010000142.1:0-8393 GCA_964558755.1 uncultured Pirellulaceae bacterium | reverse complement strand
CTCAAGCCCGTCGCGATCTTCCCCGATCCCGGTCGCTTGAATGCTTACTTGGTGATGTGCGAAGTCCTCAACCCCGATGGCACGCCGCACGCATCCAACGGTCGCGCGACGATCGATGACGACGATAACGATTTTTGGTTCGGCTTCGAGCAGGAGTACTTCTTGTGGGACACCGACACCAACCGCCCACCGGGCTTCCCAGAAGGCGGCTACCCAGAACCCCAGGGACCGTACTACTGCAGCGTCGGCGCCAAGAACGCTCATTGCCGTGACCTCGTCGAAGAGCACTTGGATATGTGCTTGGAAGCAGGCATCAACGTCGAAGGCATCAACGCAGAAGTTGCTGCCGGCCAGTGGGAGTACCAAGTCTTCAGCAAGGGCGCAAAAGACGCCGGCGATCAAATTTGGGTCTCGCGTTACTTGCTCGAGCGTTGTGGCGAAAAGTACGGCTTGGCAATCGACTACCATCCAAAGCCACTGGGCGATACGGACTGGAATGGCTCGGGTATGCACGCGAACTTCTCGAACACAACGTTGCGCGAATGTGGTGACAAAGCCACGTACGACAAGATCTGCCAGGCCTTCGAACCTCGCGTCAAAGAGCACATTGCCGTTTACGGTGCTGACAACGATCAGCGTCTAACTGGTAAGCACGAGACGCAGTCGATCGACGCGTTTAGCTACGGCGTTTCGGATCGTGGTGCTTCGATTCGTATCCCAGTCGGTACCGTGACGAACAACTGGAAGGGCTGGTTGGAAGACCGTCGCCCAGCGTCCACCGCCGATCCTTACAAGGTCGCCGCCGAGATCGTGAAAACAGTCAAAGGCGCGGGCGTCTAAACGTCGGCTGCCGAATCCGTAAAGAGTCCGCTTAATGCGGCGGGCATGATTTTAATTTCGGCAAATCGCAATAAACCAAAAAGCCTCGGCCCTCCGCCGGGGCTTTTTTCGTAGCTGCCTGTGCGTAGTTGCCTTTCATTGCCAAAGGTTTCCCCGTCGAGTCGCCGAACGACCCGCATAACTTAACGCTCTCAGACGTAATATGTCGCACCCGTGCGGGGCAGCAATGCGTGTTTTCTCCGGTTTCAGCTACCCAGATGCACCCAACGGCCCTATCTTTTGACGGAGGGATCAACCGCATTTCCATGGAGCACTAATGCGAATACCGTTTTGCCATTTCCAGATTTTTGCACCGCTGTGCGCCGTCGCGGTAGCTTTGATTGGAACATCTCAGCCTTGTTCGGCCCAAACCGTCGCCGAGCAAACCGGATTAGCACAGCTGCAATCGGAGCTAGGTGCTGCACTCGAAGACGGGAGTGGAGTATCAGCTGCGATCATCGAGGCGTTTGTCGGTGGCCCAGGTGCCTACCTGCCGAACCCAACCGGCGTCTTGGCGGGCAAAACCTTTAACGACCGGGGTGCACCTCCCGAAGATGAAGCCGCCACGACATCCGGACACTCGAGCAATAGCGCAAACAGGTTGCTCGGTCCGTCCAGTTCCGCTCCTGGTCTGAATGAGGCCGATGTATTCTCGACGACCCATTGGCTGACCGGCGGCGGATTACGGTTCGGCACGAATCGAGCTCCCCTATCACAACCTTACAAAGTTTCGAATCACAGCTACATCCTCCAAAACGGCACTAATTTCGGCCAAGCAGAAGCCGCCAACATCCTCGCACGGCTTGATTACTACGCGGATCAGAACGATACCGTTGTCGTTGTTGGCACGAGGAACAGCACGGGCGCATTGCCGCTTGGACTAACGGGTGCTTACAACGCAATCTCAGTCGGTCTCACCAACGGCAGACATGGCTCGAACCCGACCGTTTTCTACGGCCCCGGAAGAACGAAAGTCGACATCGTTGCTCCCTTAGGCAACTCTAGCAGCGCGACGCCGGCGGTTGCATCGGCAGCGGTGCTTTTGGCCAGCGCAGCTGACTCCTCTGACGCTGAACGACTAGAGGTCATTAAGGCGACGCTGCTGGCGGGCGCAACGAAGGACGAGTTCGCGGATTGGGACCGAACGACAACGCGACCTTTGGACGAGATTTACGGTGCGGGTGAGCTAAACGTTTACAATAGCTACCAAATTCAGGCGGGTGGTCAGTTCAACGGAAATTCATCGGCTGGCGGTGCCGCCGTTGGGCACGATGGCTGGGATTACGAAAATTCGCTCGGCCGCCAAGCCGAGCGGTTCTATCGGTTCGAAGTCCAAGAAGACGAATACCTGAATGAACTATCGATCGTGTTGTCTTGGAACTTCGAAGGTGGGTCGAGTTTCTTTGGTCGATTTAGCGAGTCTCCGATCAGTTCGCTGGCGAATCTAGACCTTGAGCTGACCGACGCCAACGGCGCAGTCGTCGATTCAAGTGTTAGTACCGTCGACAACACCGAGCACTTGCACCTAACAGATTTAGCACCCGGCACTTATGATCTGAAGGTGTCGACCGATGCCGCTTCCAGCTTTGGTTTGGCTTGGCGATTTGACGGATCCGCATTAGTGGGCGATTTCAATTTCGATCAAGTCGTCGACTTTGACGACACCGATTTTTACACCGGAAACCTAGATTCCGACGCCGTCGGTGATTTGGAACTACTCGACCTAGACGGCGATCAGATGATCACCCAAGCGGACCTTGAGCAGCACGTGACAACACTTGTCCAAGATACGGGCGTTCCGTTCGCCGATTTTAACTTGGATGGAGTTGTGGACGTCTTGGGGGATGGGGTTATCTTGTTACTTAACCTCGACGGCGAAGGCCCACTGGGCTACGCCGATGGCGACCTGAACGGCAACGGCATGGTCGACGTGCTAACCGATGGCGTTCGTTTCATCCTAGAGCTCGACGGCGCTACCGCACCCGCCTCAGCGGGAATTCAAGCAACCGCGGTCCCCGAGCCGGCCACCGGATTACTTTCACTGGTCGCCACCACCGGCTACTTACTGCGTCGCCGTCGCACCATTCGGTAGTTCCCCGCAACCGTCTGACCTTGCGCCCAGCCCCCAGTCGCGGCAGACGGCCAACTCGCTGCAGTCTGTCTGACCGTAAACTCGCGAACTTTCACCGCGAGCTATTTTAGATCGTTATATCGATCGGCAGCTACCCAACAGACGTCTTTTTCCGGCATCAACGGCTCTGCGGCCGTTGAGAATTGGCTTCCAAGCCGAGAGTGAAATTTGCTTCGGGCTCACGCCGTAAATTTCTTTGAATTTCACTACAAATCTGTTACGCTGAAGCACTCTGGCTCTCTCTCACTTCCAAGGAAAGACCATGCTGCTCAGATTCTGTCACCGCGGTTTCGCCACGGCTTATGCGCAAGCCTTTGCCACTTTTTTATTAGTGCTCGGATTAAGCACCGACTCATTGGCGCAAGAAAGCTTGCGAACGTGGTCTTCGAAGTCGGGAAACTTTTCCGTGGAAGCCACACTGGTCGGTCGCGACGGTGATTCGATCAGACTGAAACCCGCGTCACGTGATGCGCTAAGTGTCGACCTCGCAAAGCTAAGCGATCGTGACCAAAAGTACGTTCACGGTATCGAGCTGACCAACTGTGATCAGACCGTCTACGAACTGCTGATGCCTCATCGGGAACGGTACAAGGAAAGCCCGATGGCAGTTTTGGACATTGCCGAAGAACTTAGCAAGCAGCACCCGCGCAGCCCCTACGCCGCCATGATGACGGGTCTGGCGTATGCATCAGAGCAGGGCGATTACAGCAAGGCCCAGAAGTACTTCAAGAAAGCTCGGCAATCCGTGGTCGAGGGTCAGAAACATCTTGGGGCAGGATATCATTCGCGCACGCTGCGATCGATTGAAAACAATCTAGCAGTGAGCCTATTGAAGATGCGAAAGGAAGATGCTGCCGCAAGGTACCTCACTGCCTCGACTCACGACGACAAGCTTCCATTTTGCGTTTACCACAACGCGACGCTCCTATTAGAGGCCACACGCACCCCAGGCAGCATGATCAAACTAAACGATCAAAACCAAAAGAAACTGATTCGACTACTGGCTCAGAAGCCACCCGCCAGCCCCGGCCTAAACGTGCCCACACGTTTTTTGTACTCGCTCGAATGGGATGAGCCGATGAATAAGGACGAACTCGAGCGATTTGTGCAGGGTGACGGGCAGGCGCTTGATGATGCGGCTCAGAAAGGCAACGCGATCAGCGGTAGCGTTTTCAATAGCGAGCGTGAGCTGAAAGATCGAGGTTATCAGCCGTACTGTAGCGGTTCGGGATTCTTGGTCTCACCACAGTTGCTGATCACCAACCGTCACGTCGTGCAGGCGAAAGACAATTCACTTTCGTACACAATCACCCAGTACAAGGCAGACGGTACTCCTCAGCTGGTTGGTGGAAAGATCATCAAATGGTCATCTATCGTCGAGGAAGATCTCGCTTTGATTGAGCTTGACTCACCCATTCAGGCATCGCCTCTGCCCATCCGTGCGACGGACCTAGAAGCCGACGAACCCCTCACCGCGTTGGGTTTTCCTTTGATTGGCGAGCGAGGCGAACATTTGTCGGCCAGTAGCGGACAGTTCGTCAAGTACGACGAAAGCCGACCTTGGCACTACTCGACCGCTCAGCTGTCGCGAGGAAACAGCGGCGGTCCCATGGTCGATATGAGCGGAAACGTCGTCGGTGTCGTCTTCGCCAAAAAGGACTACCGCATCTACAACCTCATCGGAGCTCATTGGCTAGAGATTCGTTACAAAAATGAAGGGGTTTCAGTGACCAATCGAGCAATGCGTGATTTCATGGGCGTTGCGAAAAAAGGTTTCGTCTTCACGGCGGAGAACAAAAACAAATTTAGCAATCGGCAGCAACTGATCGATCAGATTCGCAGCTCCGTCATGCTGGTTAAGTCGTGGGTTCCGCCGTCAAAGGTCGTTGAACAAATCGCCTCGCGTTATGCCTCGAACTCGCAACTTACGAACCTCGCAGAACTGGCAAACTTGCGTGAGCAGCGTCTTTATCCAGATCTGTGGTGCATGAGCTGCAGCGGGGAAGGGTTCAAAGACTGTGCCAATCGAGCCTGTCGCAAAGGGGGCATTCCCAGGAAAGTGCAGCGCCAATCGGGTTACAATCCAGTCCGCGACGCGCCGATTTACACTTCCACGACTGTGTACGACAAATGCGGTACTTGTAACGGGCGGGGCAATCAGGTTTGCCAACACTGCAACAGGGGTCGTTTGACGTTGACTGATAGGTAACCCAAGACGGTGGACTGATCAACACACACCCGACCATGTTCGGCAAACAGGTGTCGGCGTGGCCAACTTTTGCTCCGATCGACGCAAAGGAGCTAGTGCAACGGCCTGCTCATTGGTGATCTTAGTTTGCTGGAACGGGCTCGAGCGACGACTCGACCGCGGCAAGAATCGTGGGATTGTCGTGGCGAGCGCGGTGGCCTTCCTTGAATAGCTTTTCGCGAACCGTTCCGTCCTGCCCGATGATAAGAATGCCAGGGTGCGGCAGGAGCTTTTTCGATGCCTCATTCTGCACCCCAAGGGACTTAATCGTTTTTCCTTCGGGATCGGAGAGCAAGGGAAAGTTAATCTTTTTCTGTTTGGTGAATTCTTTCAGCACGCTCACCGAATCGGGGCTGAGTCCAATCAGTTGCACCCCCGCTGACTTAAATTTTTGCTCGTCGCGACGCAGCTGAACTAGCTGCCGTTTGCAAAATGGTCACCAATTGGCGGAGCGAAACAGCACCAAAACAACCGGTCGCTTTTTCAGCACCGCCCCTAAATCGACAACGCTGTCGGTTTGATCTTTGAGTTGGATCGCCGGCACTTTCTTGCCCACCGCAATGCCAGGCGAGAATTCGGTTGCTTGCTTGGCCCGGGGTTCCGGCGCTTTGGTCGTAGCTTGAGCGACCGCCAAATCGGTTGGCAGAATGCAAACGGCGAGAGTCAAAAAAATCGCAGGAAGAAAACGTGTGCTCATAGGAATTAACTCTCGCGGGAGGCTTTCGCAGGACGGCAGGGGTTGTTGCATTATCCTAGCAGATCCGGCGCCAGGTAGTGCTGAGAAACGGATAAGGCTTGTCCCGCTTCTCCTTCAGAGCCTTCGATAAGCTCGTTTCTGGGATCACTCGCTTCTACGTTTACTCACCTCCGTCTAACTATTTCGCACTTCCACCCGGCTTGGCATGAATGATTCCGTCGCCGCGGATTACGATCTCCATCCAATCTTCCCGCCGGATCGCGCCAAGGATGTACTGATTCGGGATATTTAATTTCTCATTTAAGAATAAGCGGTAGGGGTCATCGGCTTTCGCGATGGGCCAAACTGGGTAGCTTCGATATTGGACTCGCGTCCGCTGCTGAGCTTTAAGGTTCAGCAAGCTTGCCTGGTCAACATCGTTGAGGATGCACAGAAAATCAGCATACGTGAATGCGTAGTCATTGGCTTCGACGAGTTGACATTGGAGTTCGCCATCAACGGCTCCTTCGTCATTTAGCACCAAGCGATTGTCGATGATAATCACGTGAGCGACATTGGTGCCGTACTGGGCATACCACCAAGCGGCGATAGCGCAGATTGTCACGGCGAGAATCAGCCAGCGGATGTTAAAGCGAAAACGTGATTTCATGGGCGAGCGGTTCGGTGCTGCAAGACCGAGGTCATGCGGTCAAGGTTACGCAGCATCGTATCAAAGTAATCGCCACTGCGGGGCGGTTGGCCGAGCGTTTCAAACTCGATGATTTGAAACTCCGCGGACTCGATGGCCGAGCGAATCTCAGGGGATGGCGGCTGAGTGACGAGCAACCATCGGGGCTTGGTTGGTTCGTCCGCGTTTAGTTCTTTTAGTGTTTCCAGTTCCTTGGCAACTTCCGGGGCCGGTGGAAACTCGATCCAATTCTGGTGCCGGTCTTCTATTCCGAGGGCTCGTGTGAAGAACTTGACTTCTGGTGTCGCAGTGACAACCATTTGGCCGCGTTGCACTTCACCAGCGACTTTCTCAACCTGACGCTGCAACTCCAACAAACGCTCATCCAGTTTCGCGGCACGAGCCCCGATTGATTCCGCGGCTTGGGGATAAACGATTGCCAAACGCTCGGCGATCACCTTCGCCTGCTTACGCGCTAGGGCAGGGTCGAGCCACGTTTGAGCAACCATGGTCGCGTGTGAATGCTCGCCTTCTGGGCCGTGGCTGTGCACGACGCGGATGTCTTCAACGGCAATCAGCTCCGAGAACGGAATGCCGTCGGTGGCCGTCTGAACCACCCGGGAATCGGGCAGCGTGACGTGCGGCAGCCACTGAGCAAACGGGGCTCCGTTTCCGTTAACGAAAACCAGATCGGAATCTTGCAGCGCCACAATTTGATCGCTGCCTGGCTGGCCTGATGCCGGCACGATGGCCGCTACCGTCGCCACGTCGCCCACGATCTTCGTCGCAAAGAAGGCTAAGGGATAGTTGGTCGCGGCGATCCGGTGCGTCAGCGCCCTTTCGGTTTCGCGAACTGGCTCTGGCACCTCCGCCGAACAGCCAATCGCCAAGGCCAACAAACCATGGACGAGACTGATTCTGAACAGATCGTTATGTTGCGTCGTTTGTCGAACAAGCTTGGTCATACGTTCACCCACGCCTGAAAAAGAGAATCAGCATTGCGCCAAACAAACCAAGCGACTGCCATGACCAACGTTGCCGCGACCACAACCACAATCACAAGCTCGGCCGCCTGCAAACCAACTGCCGTTCCCCGCGCACAGCCGAGCTTGAATAACGTTTCCATTTCTCGCTGGCGAAGTCTCGCAGACAACAACATCACCAGTGCCAGCAAAGCGGCGGTTGAAACTGCGATGACGGTAGCATTCGCGTCGAAGAATCTTTGGATTCGAAATAGAACCGACATGAGCTCACGAATCACCGCGGCAGGTCGAACAAACTGCAACTGGCCGTCGTGGCTCTCATAGCGGCCCTCGAGGAGTGTGTTCGATTTCTGATCGGTCGTGAAAACAAGAATCGACGAGATTGGAAAATCATCTAGCTGACCGTGGAAGTGAAAACTGGCTCGGTTCTCAGGCGTGATTTCGGTGAAGGGCAGCACCGCAGCAGATGCGACGATCGATTTTTCGTCTCGATCAATCGTCATCTCCGGATCGGTTTCTTTTTCCAAGTCCTGATGACCGTGCCCGAAGCCATCGATCACCCAAGCCGTTTTTAGGTCCACAAAAACGGCTCGATCATCCGCCGTGCCAGTCACCGCCAAAACGCCTGCGACATTCATCTTCAACGGATACTTGCCCGCGATGTCCAGCATGTTTTCTCGGTCGGACAACAAGCTGTCGCCAGGCCGCAAGTCCAATGCCCGAGCGACCTCGGCACCGATCACGCAGTCGCCCAACAGGGACAATGGCTTTCCGCGTTCAATGCTTAA
>CAZLFF010000141.1:0-8417 GCA_964558755.1 uncultured Pirellulaceae bacterium | reverse complement strand
CCCTCCTAAAGCTAATCGTTGGTGCGATCGTCCTGTGTTTCGTCGGTGTGGTGGTCCAGTTGTTCCTGCAAGGCGAGATCGACGCCAATGTGTTCTGGGGCTTTGTCCCGGACCTGAACCGTTTGACCTCGCCTGCTCCGGAGATCGGTTCGTTGCTGGCTGCGGAGTCGATCGGTGACTCGGCCCGTTCATTTTGGGAACCGCTGCTGGTCACGTTCAAGCAAGAAAAAATGATCGCCAGTGCGGCGGCCGCAGTTGGCATTAACATGACGTTTCTACTGCCTTATTCGATGCTCTCGCGTGGTTGGGGTAAGTCCTTTCGCGGGCTGGCTCGTTGGGATTTGATCACCGGGATGGCGATTCCATTCATTATCGTCACGTCCTGCATCGTGATTGCGACGGCCTATAGCTTTCACGGCCAAGCGGATGAAAGCCTGCTGAGCGACGATCCTGCCGTGGTCGTTGAGAGTAAGTTTTTCGGCACCGCGGCAGCCCAGGTCGAAAAGAAGCTTAAAGCAGACGGTGAATCCGCAGACGCTCGCCAGCTAGCGGACATCGGTGACGACAAGGAGGCCAAGTCTGGGTTCTTGGCATCGTACATTTCGGAAATGCCGGCGGAGGAACGAAAGTTAGCCATCGCATTGGCCAAGCCGTCAACCATGCAGTTGGCAAGCGCCCTGGAGCCCCTGCTGGGTGAGCGCAACGCGAGCTTGGCATTTGGCGTGGGCGTGTTGGCGATGGCGTTCTCGAGCATCATTATCCTGATGCTAATCAACGGTTTCGCATTCGGCGAGTTATTCAGCGATTACGAGAATCGGAATTTCCGCATCGTGGGTGCGGTGCTCGCGCTGGTCGTTGGTTTCTGCTGGATTTGGTTGTGGGACGGAAGCTCGAAAACTTACCTTGCGATTGTGGCAAGCACCTTCGCTTCGATGCTGTTGCCGATCGCTTACCTTGCATTTCTGCTGTTGATGAACAGCAGTTCGTTGATGGGTGACGAGAAACCGACTGGCGGACGAATGTTGATCTGGAATGTCCTGATGGTGTTCAGTCTGGCAGTGGCGACGTTTGCGGGATACGTGGCGTTGCAAGACAAGATATCAAACCCTGGGACGGGAGGCTTGGTCCTCGGTGGCGTGGTAACTTTTGTTTTGTTGATGGTCATTGGTTTCTCGGGCCGAGTTGATTCGCGACCCGTTGCCCGCGATTGACGGGAACGATTGACCGGACCCGGCCGCTTGAATATGGACAGCGGCCGGGTGTCGCGATGTTGCTCGTTTGGGCTTCAATTTTCAAAAGACGATCAGCCCCGCGTTTAATAAAACTGCTAACTCGTTTTTTCAGACGCCGGTATGCTCTTTCCACTCTCGGATGACAATAAAGACGTTTCAGGGCCGGCATACGTGACGTGGGCTTTGTTGGCGATCAACGTGGCGGTCTACTTTTTCTGCCAAGTTCCAGATCCGAGTTTTACCTATCGCTGGGGCATGACGCCGTACGAAATTGTGACCGGGAAGGACATTGCTGGTCCCATCGTGATCAACAGCGACGGAGAAGACATCGAGATTCCGCACGGGCCCGGTCCGTCGATCATTTACGTGACCTTGTTGACCAGCATGTTCATGCATGGAGGCATCGGGCACCTGTTTGGAAACATGTTGTACCTGTGGATTTTTGGGGACAACGTCGAGCACCGGTTTGGCCACCTAACGTTTTTTCTTTTCTACCTGATCAGTGGTCTATTCGCGTCGGTGGCTCAGATCGCGATCGGTAGTAACAGCGTCATTCCCAACCTCGGCGCGTCCGGCGCGATTTTTGGTGTGCTCGGGGCGTATCTGGTGCTGTTTCCGTGGAACCGAGTTAACGCGATTCTGTTTTACTTTGTCGTTTCGCTACCGGCGTTGTATGTGATTGGGTTGTGGACCGTCATGCAGGTCTTTTCGGTGTTTGGTTCCTTGATGGGGCCGTCGCAAACTGGCGGCGTTGCGTACATGGCTCATGTTGGCGGGCTGATCGCCGGGGCAATTATGGGCGCGATGGTCCGTGTTGGTTTGCCGCAAGAACCAGATTCCGTTCTCCGCCGCCAGTACGAGAGTGACCCGAAATCTAAGCGGCTCTGGTAGAGTTCGCTAGCGTAACCGTTGCCGCAGTTACTTAGTTTTCACCAATGACGGCGACCTAGCTGCCCGTACCGGTTGTGCTGATCATTCGACTTGCCCGGAACCATAAGTCGGTAATTCTCGGCTTTATGGACGTGTTGTGCTTCGTGAGGAAGTCATCGTAGGGCTTGTTCCGGTCAAGCCAGTCGAATCTATTCTGCCAGCTTTTCGCAAATCTCCAGCGCCGAGCAGATAACTGCTCGCCCGCTCTGTCGCCCGACGAAGTTTGAGCATATTCGTCATACTCCGTGCATGCGTACTTTGCGTCACCGCGGTGTCGACGGTTTGTTGGTTTGTCTTTGGAAAGGAATCCAAGCGATCATGAGACTACGTTCTTGCCTACTGGCTGTCCTTGCCACGGTGATTGGTGCATCCGCTGTTCTTGCGGATAACCCCTTCGAGAAATTCATTCCGCGCGGTCGGCTTTTGCGTAAGCTGCGAGACGACATCATCGGAGTACCTGATCCGAAGCCTGCCGAGCCATCAGCAAATGCGGACCGGCGAACTCCGACGCCCGCGGTTCCACCGCGCGGTGCTCAGCCAACACCCGCGCGTCCTCCGCAGCAGTTGCAACCGTCGCAGACAGACCGCACCGCTGCCGCACCCGCGCAACAGCGTACCTCGGGGAAGGGATTCGGCATGCTGATTCAGGCCGATCGCAATGACCAAATTGTGATCACTCAGGTAACCCCCGGCGGCAACGCGGCGGCAGCCGGTTTGGCTCGGGGCGATGTGATCGTTTCTGCCGGCGGGGTCAAGCTGGGCTCGTTGGAAGAGTATCGAGAGATCACCAAGATTCTTGGTCAGGGCGATCAGCTGGACTTTGAAATCTCTCGTCGAGGCCGCAAGGGCAAGGTAACGGTCCAGCATGGCCAGCCTCCGCAGCTTGACGACGTGGAAGAAACCGCCGGGCCCACTGGACGCAATGGTGGTGCAGTCTCGGGGTCTCGTTCAGGCGACGTTTCCCCTGATCGGCCGCAAAAGCCGTATCGCGGTGACTTCGAGTTCGTGCCGCCTGCTGCTGATGATTCGGTTAGCGGAATGCGATCGGTTCTGGATTCGCCCATCGTGAACTATCGTGGCCCGTCTGCCGCCAAAGCGCGTTCTGCGGCTCATGTTCCTGCCCGTTCAATGTCGATGAACCGAGCAATGGATTCGATGCGTTCGCAACCGCGTCCGACCCTAGAGTCCGGTCCGCAGCAGCGGGGGAACTCGAGTCAGCAACGTCAGGTCCAGCAGCGGCGGTTAGAGTGGCTTCGCCAGCAGCAGGTCATCGGCAGCGGCGTTCGACGCTAAACCAGCACGCTGCGGCGAAGTTCCCGAGCTTGCCGCAGCGCAACAAAATAGTTTCGTGCAGAATCTTGGTTTCGTGCCAAGGAGTGCACTTTCGAAACACGGCCGACACCAAAACGTCGGCCGTGTTTTTCTATTCCAGGGACCGGAGAAATTCGGTCATCTCTCCTGCCGCGTGCAAGTTGCCTTGTGCATTTGCCTGCTCAATTCCCGAGACGAGCATCGTTTTGGCTTCCTCATCTCGCTCCAATCGAACCAACTGTTGAGCGCACATGAAAAAGGAAGGTACGTAGGGCGTGGCGTCGGCCATCAATTGTTGGTGAAGTTCTAGGCTACGGTCGTGTTCGCCTTCACTGTCTAGCTCCATCGCGAGGGCATAACGCAGAAAGGTGTCGTCCGGAGAATCAGCCAGCATGGATTCTAGTTGTTCGCGTCGAGACATGGTCGGAGGGTGTTCGGTGTTCGTACTCAGTACTCAGTACGTCTGTACGTCAAAAGTAGTGGGTTTGGCTCGGTCGCGATAGGCTTGTAACTTAACGGGCCGCGACGACCCAGCCTACGAACTTGAACGGATGATGCCATGCTCGGACGGGTGTGGGCGTGACGCTGCCCGCTTTGATGCCGAACCAATTCTGTTCCGTGAACCCGGCGACGGTCAACGCACGGGCTAGTTCGCGGCGGCGGAACTGATGAATGAACATTCCCGTGACTTGGCGATACGTCGCCAGTCGGTCACCCAGTTCGGCCGACCCACGCAAGGAATCCCAAGCGTTTGCTGCGGCCCAGCGGACGCCTCCCGGATGTCTCAGTTGGTAAAAATAGCTGTGAGCGTGAACAAAGAACGTGCCGCGCGGGCGAATGATTCGACGAGCGTGACGCAGGAACGTCGCTCGGTTGCTCGCGCCTTCGATCATGCCCAGCGTGCTGAGCATGCAAGTTCCGTGGTCGGCCGAGTTCTCAGCAAGGCAGGATAGCTGGACGAGGTTGGCTTGGATCGTGGTCAGCGGGCTAGTTATGTGGTTTGTCCTGTCATTGGCTTGCCGGTGCAGCAAGATTTTTTGCTGTAGATTTCGGAGCATCGATTCGGAAAGATCGACGCCCAGCCCTCGGTAGCCTGACTTCAGCAGCGGCAGCAGGGTCCGCCCCGTGCCACAGCCGAAATCAACAACCAGCGGAGCAGGATCCGCGTTGCAGGGTAACGCTTTGCGACCGGACGACGGATCGTTGCGGTTCAGCGAAGGAAGGTAACGGCTTAGCAGCTGCCGCTCGATGGCCGTTAGTGGTTCGTTCTGCACGAACGCGTCATAGCCATCGCCGATATGGGCTCGGTTGACGTAATCCCAAGTGCCGGCGGCAACGCCTGTAGGAGCCTGCCATCGGCTCGCGTTCCGTGCCGTCGGCGAGCTTGAGCGGCGATAGGGCTCGTTGTCTGCGTGTTCGTCGCAACTGGTAGGGCCGTGATTTTTGGGCTGTGGCATCCGTATTTCATTTTTAACGGGTCGATCGCCTACTTGTCCTGTGACGACCGCATCTGATATCGTCTCTGCTCGGCATCGGCTCCGCAAGGGCCGAAAACGCCCCGTGAATGGCGTCGGCGAACATTGCTTGTGGCGTCGCCCGCCCACGGTTTTTGAACTACTTGATCACTGGAGAAATGACGTGGCAATTCGTGTTGCTATTAACGGTTTTGGACGCATTGGACGTTTGACGTTTCGTAACTTGATGGCTCGCGCGGATGAGTTCGACGTGGTTGCGGTCAACGACCTGACTAACAACGAGACCCTAGCGACGCTGCTGAAATTCGACAGCATTCACGGTCGCTTTCCCGGCACTGTTGAGTCTGACGCAGAGAACTTGATCGTCAACGGCGAAAAGATCCGCGTCTACGAAGAGCGTAACCCGGCGGACCTGCCATGGGGCGATTTGAACGTTGACGTTGTCGTCGAGAGCACAGGTGTTTTCACCAACCGCGCCAAAGACGGCAAGCCCGGTTACGACTCGCACTTGGCTGCTGGTGCCAAGAAGGTCGTCATCAGCGCGCCTGCTAAGGACGCTCCTGA
The DNA here is from genome assembly GCA_964558755.1 of uncultured Pirellulaceae bacterium. GTDB lineage: Bacteria > Planctomycetota > Planctomycetia > Pirellulales > Pirellulaceae > Mariniblastus. Next base: position 2,905 of record CAZLFF010000141.1, on the reverse strand, counting down.
TCTGACCTGTGTGCTTGGTGTGAACGACGATCAGTTGACCGGCGACATGAAGTGTATCAGTAATGCTTCGTGCACGACGAACTGCTTGGCCCCAGTCGCCAAGGTCTTGAACGACACGTTCGGCATCGACTCAGGTTTGATGACCACCGTCCACGGCTACACCAACGATCAAAACGTGTTGGACGCGCCTCACAAGGACATCTACCGCTCACGAGCTGCCGCGTTGAATATCATTCCAACCTCGACCGGTGCTGCCGAAGCGGTCGCATTGGTGATCCCGGCTCTGAAGGGCAAGCTGACGGGAATGGCGATGCGAGTTCCGGTTCCAACCGGTTCGGTTGTTGACCTGACCGTGAAACTAGAAAAGCCTGCGACGGTTGAGGAAGTCAACGCTGCCGTGAAAGCGGCTGCCGAGGGTCCGATGAAGGGGATCCTTTGCTACAGCGAGGACCCATTGGTTTCGACGGACATCATCGACGACCCACACAGCTCGGTCTTTGCTGCTCCGCAGACTCGAATCATGGGCGACCTCGTCAAGATCGTCAGCTGGTACGACAACGAGTGGGGCTACAGCAGCCGCACCGCTGACCTGATCGCCAAGATTGGTGGCTAGTTGGCTTGAGAACGCTCCACCGGCGTTCTGAGAGCTTGAAACGTCCAAGAGCGCGGCTTCTTTTCAAGATGTCGCGCTTTTTTCGTGCTCTGGGCACGGTCTTGGCCACTGGCACTGTGTTGCGACTACCATTTGGCAAACGGTTGTCTAAATTGAATGTGATGAGCCAACCCCTACCGATTTCCGACTGGCAGCCACCGACGGTGACGATGACGGCCGCCCAGAAAGCAGCCGCTCGCTTGCCCGCGGTGCCGCTCAAGATGCGCCCTCAGTACGGCGTCTTCCTGAGGAGGCCAGCTGATCCTGCGATGTGGGCTCACCCAGACGACCACGCAACCATCGTCCAGTTTGTGCCGGGCGCTCGGGTGTTCAAGCGTGACATCTGTGCCGATTACTCGGATCGCGAACTTGGGTTCGTAGCCTATCACTATGGCGCGGTGAAGTTCCGCGCGCGGCCGATTCTTTGGCGGCGGGTGGACTTTGAGGGCTATCAGCCAGGTGACCGTGTCGAGATAAAATCACAGGGTAGGAAAACCCGGCCTCGGGTTGCAACGGTTACAGAAGCTTTCTGGCATCAGCCGAAGCGAAGAATCGAATATGCTGTCACGACCAGAGGCATGCAGCTGGCACGACGATTCGTGCGGGAAGAGTTTCGGCCATCGATCCCGCTTGGCAAGCACATGCCTACCCAGCATCTGGCGATGGCCCGCGACGAGCGACTCGCGTAGCGCTCGTAGGCGGCTGATTAGCCGATTCGCATCGTGCCGCAGCAAACGCAGCGAGAGGGGCGTACGAGCAAAATAATGCCAAACGTGACGACAACCAAAAAGCCAAACAAGAACATTGGCATTTTGACGTCCTCGTGAAAATCGTCACGCCAACAAGAGCGACAATGCTTCACGGAGGCGGGAATTCGTTTCTCGCCCGTCTTAACGGTTTTGGTTCGGATCACTTGGACTTGGGACATGTGCTCGCACCGACGTATCGTTGATTGGGAGGTCAGCAACGGAAAGTTTGTTGCTGGTTTTAAGTACCCAAACATGCCTTCGGGATTTCGCTGGTCAAACTGCAATTGTGTCTGGCGTAGCATCTTTGCCTCCTGAACGTGGCAAAATTATGCATACCGGAACAGCTTAACAGGGGAAACCCGATCGACCGACGACGCCAACACTCCTGTGAGGGATTCGTCAGAATCGGCTGGGCGAACGTGCGGTAGGTCTTTGAAAAGGGAGGGGGTAGGAAAAGGTAGGTGCAGGCCGCTTCTATCAGGGTAGTCTGCGCATCAAAATCGTCAATCATGCGGTCGCGCCAGAGGCACGCGAATCGGCCCGGACGAATGGTTTTAGCACGCTGACGAATGCCAAGTTCGCCCTGTTTTGATGCGACACTTTGGCCAAGTATTTGGCGCATGGCTGTTGCGAGAGCCCGAAAATCGGCGTTTTTTCATTCCGCGTTCTTTTCGGCCAACCGACCGTGCCTCTTATGCGGTTTGCAACTTTGCTAAGATACCGTTTGGCGGACCCACGGCGTCCGAGCCTTAGCCAACACGAATCAGCGGTCGATAACTACTCCTTGATAACCACCATGGGGGTTTGGCGCACGAGCGATTTCCGGCTGGTGCGGGCATCCGATTTCATCACGAGAGCGTTTCCTTGTTTGATCAGTATTCTCCACCCGAGTCCAACTTTCTGGAGCGACTACGGTATTGGGCGGTCGCTATCCCGGACGAGATCGCGTTTCGCTTTCTCGATAAGGATGAGGAAGATTTTCAATCCGTTACTTATTCGCAGCTCGACCTTCAATCGCGAGCGATTGCGGCGAAGCTAATCAGCATGGGTTTGCGCGGTGAACGTGCTCTGCTGATGTATCCCCCGGGGCTCGATTTTGTTGCTTCGTTTTTCGGTTGTCACTACGCAGGAGTCACGCCCGTTCCTGCTTACCCACCGCGCCGCAATCGAAACATGGGCCGCATCAGCGCGATCAGCGAGGACGCGCGGGCGTCGATCGTTTTAACCGTGCGACCGGTGGCCAAACGTTGGCAAGGAGCCGTCGATGACGCGCCGGGATTGAAGCGAATTCCATGGCTGGCGACGGAAGAAGTTTCGCTCGAGATGGCGAACGATTGGCTCAAGCCAAAAATTGATAACAACGACCTGGGGCTGATTCAGTACACCTCTGGTTCGCCCGGTTCGCCCAAAGGCGTGATGCTTAGCCACAGTAACTTGATCGCTAACAGCAGGATGATCACCCAAGCGTTCTCAATCGACCGGACGCAGTCGGGTTGCAGTTGGT
>CAZLFF010000140.1:0-8542 GCA_964558755.1 uncultured Pirellulaceae bacterium | reverse complement strand
GCAAACGACATGATCAAAGACCTCTCCCGCACCTACAACCGTGCTCGCCAATCACAGATTACCGGCGAGATCATGGAAGTCATCGGCGGCGTCGAGGCACTCGAGGGCTAACGCCCAAATTTGGGATTCACCCTCTGAACACTGAACACTCAAAACTGAACACTAATTTCGAAGAAATTCCCATGGCTAACATCGGTAAAATCACCCAGGTGATCGGTTCGACTTTTGACGCCGAGTTCGACGCGGACAAGATGCCGGCGATTTACAACGCCGTCACCGCTGACATCGACGCGGGCGGACAGCAGCGAAAACTGTACGGCGAAATCTCCAAGCACCTCGGCGGCGGACGCGTTCGCTGCGTGGCGTTAGGTTCCACCGAAGGTCTTCGCCGTGGCGCTGACTGTGTTGATACAGGTGCACCCGTGTCGGTACCCGTCGGCAAAGAAACCCTCGGCCGCGTGTTTAACATGTTGGGCGAGCCCGTCGATGGCGGTGCAAGCCTGGAAAGCTCTGAGAAACGATCCATCCATCGCGCCGCGCCTCCGGTTGCTGAACTTTCGACGAACACCGAGCTGTTCGAAACGGGAATCAAGGTGGTCGACCTGCTGACTCCGTTTGTTCGTGGTGGTAAAGCCGGTCTGTTCGGTGGTGCGGGCCTCGGAAAGACCGTGATCCTGACCGAGCTGATCGCTCGTATCGCGTCCCAGCACGGTGGTTACTCCGTGTTCGCCAGTGTTGGCGAGCGTACGCGAGAAGGTACCGACCTCTGGTTGGAAATGCAGGAAGCCAAAATTGGCGACACGGGTCGTAGCGTGATCGAGCAAACGGCAATGGTCTTTGGCCAAATGAACGAGCCACCGGGTGCTCGTCTTCGTGTCGCGCTGTCGGCACTGACCATGGCCGAGCACTTCCGTGACTCGACCGGAGCCGACACACTGCTGTTTGTCGATAACATTTTCCGCTTCTCGCAAGCGGGTTCCGAGGTATCGGCTCTGCTAGGTCGTATGCCATCGGCGGTGGGTTACCAGCCGACGCTGGCCACCGAGATGGGTGCTCTGCAAGAGCGGATCGCATCGACCAAAAAGGGTGCGATCACCTCGGTACAAGCGGTTTACGTTCCTGCGGATGACCCGACCGATCCTGCTCCTGCGACCGCGTTTGGTCAGTTGGACGCGTTCCTGTACCTCGAGCGTTCGATTTCTGAAAAAGGTATCTACCCTGCGGTGGATCCACTCGCGTCTTCGTCGCGAATCCTTGATCCAGCCTACGTCGGCGAGCACCATTACGCGGTCGCTCGAAAGGTCCAGACGACGCTTCAGCGTTACCGTGAACTGCAAGACATCATCGCGATCTTGGGCGTCGACGAGCTTTCCGAGGAAGACAAAACCGTCGTCCATCGTGCTCGCCGTATCGAGCGGTTCTTGTCTCAGCCGTTCTACGTGGCAGAAGTGTTTACCGGAAAAGCGGGTGAGTTCACCTCGCTGGCCGACACGATTCGCAGCTTCGAAGAACTGTGTGACGGAAAATGGGATCACCTCCCAGAAGACGCGTTCATGTACGTTGGAGCAATCGAGCAAGCCGAAGAGCAAGCCAAAAAGATGGCAGCCAAGGCCTAACGGCCACAAGTTCAAAGGGTACGGTTGACAGTGTACAGTTCTCTGTCTTCTGTCCTCTCGGAGACCGAAAACTGTACCCTGCAAACTGAATACTGTACCCTCATGTCGAAACTTCAAATCGTCATCGTCACCCCCGAATCGACCGCGCTCGACAAGAGCGTGGACAGCGTGATCGTGCCCTTGTTCGACGGTCAAAAGGGAATCCTACCCGGCCACGCGCCCATGATTGGCCGCCTTGGTCCGGGCGATTTGAAAGTAACGACCGACGGTGCCGAAGAGATCTACACCGTCGACGGTGGCTTCGTTCAAGTCGAAGGCAACGTGGTCTCAATCCTGACCGGCAAAAGCGAAGCGGCCTAGATCTACTAGGCCCCTGGGTTGCCATGGCTTGGCTCGCAAAGCAGTTGTCATCCTCGGCCAGTTCGACGCGTTTGCAGTTTTGGCGACTTTGGCCAATCGAGCAACCGTTACGCGACCCGTTTTACTCCATGGCCATCTCGTCGCCGGGCGCTGGGATCAGCACGGGTCCCAGCTTGTGCTTTTGTAACGCGGCCTGGAAGGGCTCGGCGCTGTCTCGTTCACAGTGAACCAGTGCGATGCCTTTGACGTCGCCCTGATCACAGGTTCGCTGAGCCCAGTCAAGCAAATCGTCTTGGTCGGCATGTCCACTGCTTCCTTGTAGCTTGGCAACCTGAGCGTTCACGGTGTACTCGTCACCGTAGATGCGAACTTTTTCAAGGCTCTGATCCACCAAGATTCGGCCGAGCGTATGCGGGGCTTGATAACCGGTGAACAGAATCGTGGTACTGGGATTCTCGATATTATTCTTCAAGTGATGCAGGATTCGACCAGCTTCACACATGCCCGACGCACTGATAATCACGCACGGCTTCTTGCGACGATTGAGCGCCTTTGAACCCTCGACCGAACGCACGTAGTGGATGCCGGCGAAGTGTAACGGATCCTCGTCTTCTTCGTTCAAAATCGCATCGATCATTTCGTCATCAAAGCATTCGACATGCTGACGAAAAACGTCGGTCGCGTTGACCGCCAGCGGACTGTCAACAAACACTTCAATCTCAGGAAGCTCGCCCGCCTCAGCCAACAAGTTCAGCCGATACACGATTTCCTGTGTGCGACCGACCGAAAACGCTGGAATGATCAGCTTGCCGTTCTCATTGAACGTCTTGTGAACGGCCTCTTTGAGCGTTGCTTTGGCATCAGCCCGTTCGGGATGACTGCGGTTACCGTACGTGGCTTCCATGATGATATAGTCCGCTCCGGCCACGACTTGCGGGTCTCGCAAGATCGGCATCCCGTCCCGCCCAATATCACCACTGAACACCAACTTGGTTGGTTTCTCGTGCTCCTCGCCTTCTTTGTCTAGGTTCAGCTCAACGGTCGCAGCGCCCAACATGTGGCCGGCGAAATGAAACTGAGCGGTCGCACCGGGGATGACTTGGAAGGGATGGTTGTACTCAATCGTGCGAAACTGCTTGAGCGTTTGCACGGCGTGGTGCTGCATGTACAACGGTTCGAACGGCTGTTGGCCCTTCTTTTTCCGCTTCTTGTTAACGTACTTCACGTCGTATTTTTGAATCTTCGCACTGTCGAGCAACATAATCGCCGCCAGATCACGTGTCGCCGACGTGGCATAAATCGGGCCCTTGAAGCCGGCCTTAATCAGCGACGGCAGGTTTCCACTGTGGTCAATGTGCGCGTGCGAGAGAATGACGGCGTCAATTTTGTCCGCAGCAAACGGAATCTCGCGGTTCTTCTTGAACGCTTGTTTTCGCTTGCCTTGATACAAACCACAGTCGAGCAAAATTTGCTTGCCCTGATGATGTACCAAGTGCATCGAACCGGTTACCGTTTGGGCCGCGCCCCAAAATTGAACTTTCATCAAGCGTCCTTAAAAGTGAGATAAGTCAAAAGGTGGCTGCACCGTTTGTCGAAACGCCTGCTGGCGTCCCCGCGCGATAGCGGGAGGAAAAGCACATCCTTCACCATTCGGCCACGACGGCTAAACCGGTTGCTAAGCTTTGCGATCACATGCTGAAAATCAGTAGCAACCTGCCATGGCCGCCGAAGCCGTTGCGACCAGCGGCGCTATCAACGGTGCTGAGGTGGCACGACTAGCTTTTGACGCGTTCCAAGTACTCGCCCGTCCGAGTATCAATGCGCACGACGTCGCCTTCGTTGATAAAGATGGGCGTCTGGAACTCGCCACCGGTCTCTGTTTTGACCGGCTTGCGAACGTTGGTCGATGTATCGCCTTTCGCGCCGGGCTCGCAGTAGGTCACGACTAGGTCGACGTGGTTCGGGGGCGTCATGATGATGGGCTTACCGTCGAAGAACGTCATCTGGCAGTCCATGTTATCCTTTAGGTACTTCCAATCGTCGCCGATTTGCTCGGCCGTCAGCTCCGATTGCTCGTACGTTTGCTGGTCCATGAACACGAACTGGTCGCCTTGGCGGTACAGGAACTGAACGTTGGTCTCGTTGATGTCGGCTTCTTCGAGCGTATCGTTGCCCTTGAGCGTACGATCGAGCGTCGTGCCACGCAGCAGGTTCTTCAGCTTGCAGATGTACATCGCGTTGCCTTTACCCGGCTTCTTGAACTCCATCGAAGTCATGATGTAGGGCTCGCCGTTGATCTGAACTTTGAGGCCTTTGCGAAAATCTTGTGCTTTGTAAGCCACGGGTGGTTTCCTGTTCGAACCGAAAAAGGGTTATGTTACTGTCATGGAGATTTTAACGACTTCCGGTGATCCTGTCGGCGCGGGTTCTTGCCCGTCGCCCATGACGTGGCAACAGCATATGAAAGCGGCCGTTCGCGAGCTGCCGGACCTGCTGCAACGGCTGAATTTGCCGGAAAATGAGGCCTTCGGCGCACGGGCGGTGTCGACGTTTCCCGTATTTGTGCCGCTGCCCTATTTGAGCCGCATCCGCGCGGGCGATCCATGCGATCCGCTGCTGCGTCAGGTGCTGCCCGTCCAAGCCGAAGACACGTCGCCCGAGGGTTATTCGCTCGATCCACTGGGTGAAGATGCCGCGACGTTACAGCCCGGCCTTCTGCAAAAGTACCACGGCCGAGTCCTCATGGTCACGACGGGAGCCTGTGCAATCCATTGCCGCTACTGCTTCCGACGTCATTTCCCGTATGGCGAAAGCCCCGCGATGCAACAGCTGAGCGATCAACTGGCTCGTCAGTTGGCCGCCGACCAAAATTTGGATGAGGTCATTCTCAGCGGCGGCGATCCACTAACGCTAGTCGACCAGACGCTCAGCGATTTACTCGACGTCATCGAATCCGCTGGGCACGTCAAGCGCCTGCGCATTCATACTCGGCTGCCAATCGTGATTCCCCAACGAGTCACCCAAACGCTTGCCGATCGACTGACGCAGTCACGTCTGCAAATCGTGATCGTGGTTCACGCCAACCACGCGAATGAAATTGACGGCGACGTCGAACAAGCACTCGATCGGCTAAAGCGAACGGGTGCCATGCTGCTGAACCAATCGGTGCTATTGCAGGACGTGAACGATTCCCCCGACGCGTTGATCCATTTGAGCAACCGCCTGTTGGCCGCGGGCGTGCTTCCGTATTACCTGCATCAGCTTGACCCCGTAATTGGAGCCTCGCATTTTGCCGTCGATGTTGAACGCGGCAAAGAATTAATCGCCGCGATGCGGGCTCAGCTGCCCGGCTACGCTGTGCCCCGCTATGTCCAAGAGATCGCAGGCGAACCCAACAAAACAGTGCTGGCTTAAGACCAATCCATAGCTAGATAACCGATGCCGCAACTACTCGGCTAGCGATCGTTACAAAAGTTTGTTTTGGTCTCTGTCGTTCCATCTGCTGCCCAGCGCCGCCAACGCTTCACCCAAACAACTGACGCAGATACTCAATCGCGTTGCCGCATTGCTCGACCGAATTATCGCTTGTTTCGCGATCGACTGTTAAATGACCGTTGTAGTTGTGCTCCTCCAAGACGCCCAGCAGCTTGGCCCAATCCACGCTGCCGCGTCCGAGTTCAACCTCGACGCCTCGTCCAGCCGACAGATCAGTCACCGCATCGCGAGCCCGGAAGCTCATCACTTGTTGCCCCAAATGTTCGATCGCTTCCGAGGGATCGTGGCCGTTGATGATTAGCCCCGCTGGGTCAAAGTCAACGCCCAAACTATGGACCGGCAACACATCGATCAGGCCCTTGAGCGTCGCGCCGTCCTCAGTGGCGGTCTTGGCGGCCAGCCACGCCCCGGCTCGTTGGCCGTGGTTGCCCAGATCGGTTAATGCTTGCACTAGGGTCGACCAACGAGGACCCGACACCTCTTCCGGGACTCGACCGATGTGATTGACGACCACGTTACAGCCTAGCTCGTACGCCATCGTCATCGCTTGCTTGGTCGCGTCGATACGGCGATCCAAGTCATCCGCGATGTCATAACCAACCTGAGTCGGAAAGTGAACGGCGGCAACGGTCAAATTCAAATCGGCGATCAACTTGCGAAAGTGACGCACGGCGGTCCGCGACATGTCGGCCGGACGCAACTGAGTCCATGCATTGATCTCGACAGCGTCGGCGTTCAGTTGGGCGGCGGTGACGAGTGCTTTCTTGAGCGGTTGTCGCAGGCAGTCGAGCCGAATGGCAGTTTTCAGTTTGAGCATGATGATGGCAAAATCGCCGGCGAACCGGAAGTCAATTGTTGGTAAGATATTCGGCTATCGTAACGTCTTGGATCGGCGTTGTTCACCTGCCGTTTTGCCGCCGAGAATCAACCGTGCCCAGTATCGACGACATTTGCCAGTTCATGCAACAGTTCGCGCCGACCCGACTGGCCGAAGAATGGGACAACGTGGGCCTGCTGACCGGCGACCGATCCGCACCGTGCTCGCAAATCATGACCTGTCTGACGGTAACCCCTGAAAGTGCGGCCGAGGCCATCGAGCGAAACGCGAGTCTAATCGTGGCACACCACCCCCTGCCCTTTCGTCCACTCAAGCGATTGACTACCGACGCCGTTCCGTCACGACTGCTGTGGGATCTAACGCGTGCGAACGTGGCGATCTACAGCCCGCACACGGGTTTCGACTCGGCTCTTGAGGGCATCAACCAATCGCTTGCCACGAAAATTGGATTGACGGAAACGCGACCACTCGAACCCAACGCCGATGACCCGCAACAGCTTGGCGCAGCACGAATCGGCACGCTACCGAAACTCGCTTCGATAGTGGATTTCATTCAATCGATTCGCAAATCGCTTAACTGCCCGCTGCACAAAGCTGTGGTCGGATCTGACAAACCCGTTTGCAAGGTCGCCGTCGCATGCGGCAGCGGCGGAAGTTTCTTGAGCAAAGCGATTCATGCAGGATGCGATACGTTTGTGACCGGCGAAGCGACTTTTCATGGTTGCCTCGAAGCAAAAGCTGCAGGCGTCAACCTGGTTCTGCTGGGCCATTTTGCGAGTGAGCGATTCGCCGTCGAGATGCTGGCCGATCGGCTGGCCGAACAGTTTCCGGACAGCCAAGTCTGGGCGAGCGAGAAAGAGTCGGATCCGATCAGCTGGTTTTAGCGAACCGCAAACACCGCGAAATCAGGGCTCATCTGCACGCAACACGCACCCGCTCGGCAACTAATTGACTTCGGACCGCCCTCCGCCCAACAATTCCCGCCGACGCCACTCGCTGGCGACCCGCTGACAAAATGGAGTTTACGAAGACTTATCATGACTGGTCAATTTCTTACCGCCCTCCCCGTTTACAACGAAGTCGACAACGTGCCGGCGGTGTTGGATTTGGTAAAACGCCACTCACGCAACACGCTGGTCATTGATGACGGATCGACCGATGGCACGGCTCAACTTCTGGCCAACCGATCGGACGTTGGCGTTGTGACCCACGTCTCCAACCGAGGCTACGGGGCCGCGTTGCGTTCGGCATTCGGTTACGCGATCTCACATAACTTTGAATACTTGGTCACGATCGATTGTGACGGCCAACACGAACCGCAACGAATCGGGCAGTTTGTCAACAAGATCCAAGAAACGGGTGCCGACATCGTTTCGGGCAGTCGCTACCTCGAATCCTTCGACGCGGACTCGCCGCCACCCGAGCAACGGCGCGCGATTAACTTTCAAGTCACACGTGTGTTGAACGACCGACTGGGTTTTCGATTGTCTGACGCGTTTTGTGGCTTCAAAGCCTACCGCGTATCGGCGCTGCGTTCGCTCAATTTAATCGAAACCGGTTATGCGATGCCGTTGGAACTGTGGGTACAGGCCGCCCAGCATCAGTTCTCAATTCAAGAGGTCGCGGTGCCGCGGATTTATTTGGATGAATCCCGCTCGTTCGGTGGCAACCTCGATGACGCTCAATATCGTCTGAATCATTATTACGAGGTCATGAACCGCGCGTTTGCGGCCCTGCCATCAAATCTGGAACGTTCGAGGCAATTGAAGAATGAACGCGGCGGACGGACCCGATAGGGCACCAACCAAGGGGGCGATTTAGCAGGTGGGCCAACGCATCTCATACCAACGCTTGCGCGCGCCGGATGGGTCGGGCGAGTCCCTGCAGGTACCTCCGTTGTCAACGACCGCTGAAACCTGGAACCACTCCGTCCTAACCGACGACTCAGCGGGTATCGAGTTGAACGGCGTCGCTCTTTCGGCACGACAACAAGAAGCCCGCCGGCAACTGCGACAACTGGCGTTTGAGTACACTCGGCAATATTTGGATGTGGTCGGCAGCCACTCCCCCAGTCAACCCGTGGCCCAACCTGACAGCCCGATCATCATGTCAGGCCATCAACCGCTGCTGTTTCACCCGGGCGTTTGGTTCAAAAATTTCGCCTTGTCGGCCCTGAGCCATTACGTTGGGGCTTTGGCGGGGAACTTGATAGTCGATAACGACATAAGCGGCG
>CAZLFF010000139.1:234-8663 GCA_964558755.1 uncultured Pirellulaceae bacterium | reverse complement strand
ATCACGCTGTGAATCGCTCCGATACGAACGCACGCGAGCATCGCGATCGCCAACTCAGGCGTCATCGGCATGTAAATCGAGACCACGTCGCCCTGCCCAACGCCCAGACCTTTCAGCACGTTCGCAAACCGGCTGACCTCAGCCAGCAACTCTGCATACGTCAGCGTGCGCGTGTCGCCCGGTTCGCCTTCCCAGATGATCGCAGTTCGATCACCGTTGCCGGCCGCGACATGAGCGTCCAAACAGTTGTAACTAATGTTCGTTTGACCGCCGACGAACCATTCCACGTCGGTGCCACCGCCCTGTCGTACCGAATCAAACGGGCGAAACCAATGCAGTTCACGTTTTGCTTCCGCGTCCCAGTAGGCGATCGGATCGGCTTTGACCAAATCGTACAGCTGCTCGTACTCGTCCATTGACTTGATGACGGCTTTTTCGCTGAACGAAGCATCCGGAGCGAACAACCGGTCTTCTTGCATCACGTTGTCGATCTGTCCGGTCGTGTCAGCCATAAGAGTTCCCAAGAAAGGCGGTTCAAAATTTAGTTCGGTCAGTGTAAAGGCGACGAAAACCAGTGTCAATCAAATCGGTCGGCCCGCCAAAGCTAAGCCCCGATCATCCAATCGAAAACCACCCAGCGTCACCCCCGCTCCCGCACTCTGCGACTGCGCATGTGAAGGATCTCCCAAAACACCTTTACGCCCAACCGCCAGTTCGTCTTCGTCACACCTGCATCGCGGTCCCGGAAGGTAATGGGAACCTCAACAAAAGAGTATCCCGCGTTCATAAGCCGAAACAGAACTTCTTCCAAATACGAATACGACCCGCTACGAATCGAACCAAGTCCGATCGATTCCAACGCCGCCGTTCGATAAACTCGAAACGCGCCGCTGTTGTCTTTCGTGGGCAACCCAAGCCACGTGCGTGCGAACAGATTGACTGCCTTGGATGCGAATCGGCGAAACAAGGGCCAACCTTCGATTGCTCCGCCCACGACGTAGCGACTGCCGATGGCAACCGCGACCGATGAGTCGGCCTCGTTCCGAATCGCTTTCACCAACGCAGGCAACGAAGCCGGATCATGACTAAAGTCCGCGTCCATGGTCGCAACCAACGGAACCTTTTGCTCCATCGCCCACCCAAAACCCGTGATCGTTGCTGACCCCAACCCGAGTTTTCCGCTACGATGCTCGCACGAGAGACTTCCACTGGGAAACCGTTTCACGTTGTCATCAACCCACCGACCGGTTCCATCCGGCGAGTTGTCATCGATGACGCGAATTTTTGCTTGTGGCAGGTACTGAAACACTTGGTCCATCAACCGCGGCAGATTTTCGATCTCGTTGTAGGTCGCAATCACGACGACCAACCCCGCGCCATTCTCAATCGAATCCTGTTCTTCGTCTTCACGTTGTTGCATTGATGCTCGTTAAATTACTCATCCGGATCGTGGCCATCGTGGCAATCATCTATTTGGGAATCCTTGTTTTCCTGATTGCCAACGAGACCCGGTTAGTTTACCCCGGATCAAAATATCCGCGAGGCGACTGGCAACCTACCGCGTTCCCGTTCGACGAAGTCACGTTTCAAGCGGAGGATGGAACCCAACTGGTCGGCTGGTACTTGCCTCCACCCAATCCAACCAACAATCCGTCAGCCACCAACCGCGATGCAACGGCACCCAAACCGATTGAAACAGTCCTTCTGTGTCACGGAAACGCAGAAAACATCGCGCAGGCCGCTGCACATAACGGATACCTTTTACGCCAATCGTTGAACGCCGAAGTTTTCGTATTCGACTACCGGGGATTTGGAAAAAGCGAAGGCACGCCCGATGAACCCGGCATCCTCCAGGACAGCGAAGCGGCACTGAAATGGTTGCAGCAAAAATCGGGCAAAGCCCTGTCCGAGATCATAATCGTCGGCCACTCAATCGGCGGAGGCCCCGCGGTTCATATGGCTGCCCTGCACCAACCCAAGCTACTGATCCTGCAACGCACCTTCGACGCGATTACCTCACCCGCCCAAGTACAGTATCCGTGGCTGCCGATTAAGTATGTCATGAGCAATCGATTTCCGTCGGCCGAGAAGGTCAAGGACTACACGGGCCCTGTGTTTCAATCACACGGCAGAGCGGATCGGCTGATCCCGATCGCGATGGGAAAAACGCTGTTCAACGCGGCGCCAACGAAGGACAAACAGTTCTTCGAAGTACCTGAGATGACGCACTGGGATGCGTTGCCCAGTGAGTACTGGTCCGAACTGGCCGCGTTCGCCAGCCGCGTGAGAGTAACGGATCAGTAACCATTCGGGTTACTCGACTGCCAACGCCAGCCGTCTGCGCACATTTCTTCGATGCCCGCTTCCGCGGTCCAACCCAGTTCATTAGTCGCGAGCGTCGGATCCGCGTAGCAGGCGGCGATGTCGCCCGGGCGGCGATCGACAACCTTGTAAGGAACCTCTTTGCCGGACGCTTTTTCGAACGCCTTGATGATTTCAAGCACGCTGTAACCCTGGCCAGTCCCCAGGTTGTAGGTCACTACTCCCGGGGAGGTCGCCAGCTTCTTCAACGCGGCCACGTGACCTTTCGCCAAATCAACGACGTGAATGTAGTCACGAACGCCCGTGCCGTCCTCGGTATCGTAGTCATCACCGAAAACACTCAGCCGTTCAAGCTTTCCAACCGCGACCTGTGACACGTAGGGCAACAAGTTGTTAGGAATACCCGCGGGATCCTCACCAATCTGACCAGACTCGTGCGCACCAACGGGGTTGAAATATCGTAGCAACGCAACGTTGACCTCGGGGTGAGCAATGTTCCAATCGCGTAGCACGTACTCCATCATCAGTTTCGTGCGGCCGTAGGTATTGGTCACCTCGTGAATGGGCGTGCCCGCCGACTCATTCAGCGGCAACGATTTGGGAATCCCATACACCGTCGCGCTTGAGCTGAAGACCAAATTGTTGACACCGTGTTTTCGCATCGCAAAGCACAGATTCAAAGTGCCCGTCATGTTGTTCTCATAGTACTCAAGCGGCTTGGCCACCGACTCGCCGACGGCCTTAAGCGCCGCAAAGTGAATGACGGCATCAAACTTGTTTCCGTCAAAAACCGTTTCGAGCGCAGCTGGATCACGTAAGTCGAGGCTGTGAAAGACCAACGTCTTTCCGGTGATCGACTGGACGCGGCGAAGTGATTCTTCGGAACTATTAGACAGATTGTCCACGACGGAAACTTCGTGGCCAGCGTTTAAGAGTTCCAGACAAGTGTGGCTACCAATGTATCCGGCTCCACCGGTGACGAGTACGTGCATGATGATCTCTGAAAAATGAGCTAGGAAGTTCGACTCCGTGTTGGAGCCATTATCGTGAGAAGGGCAACTTGCACTGGCCGCGCGTTGAATACGTATTCAACCAACCACAGCGACCAAGGCTTTGGCTTGGTCACTCAACATCTGTCACAACGCAACCAAGTAGACGCGCGCCGCTTGATTGCAGTTCGGTGACCGCTGATTTGGCAACCGTACCGTTTGAGTTTTTCACACTCACTAACAGGTAGCTACCATCACAAACATCGGACCACAACTTAGCCGCTGGGCCGTGGGCGTCGCCGCCGGAAACACAAACGAACTGGTACTCAGACTTCATTTCGCAAACTGCCTTGCGCAGCAACTCTTTCTCGTTCCAACGACCGAACTGACCGTTTCCGCAAGGAATAAAATCTAGATTCTCGACGCCGTTGACCACTCGGGTTTTCCGCCAATCACGATTCCGCTCGATCACTTCGGTAACACCCTGCCCGGGTGACTGCCGTGCGGCAGCCGTTAAGTTTCGGCTGACGTTGTCAGAATCGATCAGCAACACGCGAGACTGAGCATGATCGCACAGTGCCGCAGCGACTCGAGTGGTGACTTCGTCGACGTGCTGGTTGGGTTCCGATCCGACAAACAATAGCACAAGCGGCACCGACGGCATCGATCGTTCCAGCACGGTGCCGACCAATTGTTCGATCGCCGTTTCGACTTGCGATTTTCCCGAAAAGACAGTCTCTGTCGCAGGTGCTTCGCTGACTTGTGGCTCTTCGGGTTGCGTTTCGGACGTGACCACGGCGGGTTCGCAATCGACTGTGGCTTGGCGAACGTGATCGCGAAGTCGTTCGAGTGTCACCTCGCTCATACGAGCCAACTCGTCCTCGGACGCATTCAATACCCCAAACGGTTCTTTGCCGCGGTCTGGGAAACATTGATCTTGACTGAGCAGCGGGACAGTGGCCGTTTTCACGATAACACTCATGCGTTGTGGATCGGTATTGAATGGGGTGGTAGAACGGATTTGGGTCGACCATTACTAAGCACTGACTGACAAGAGAGATCAGCCGTGTCGAAATGAAAAGGTTGACCTAGGTCTCGTCATCGGTGTTTCGCAACTGCTTAAACAAGGCTTCGTAATCCATTCGGGATGCCTTGCCGGTCGACACCGGCGGTTCCGACGCGGTCATTGGGAGCACTGGATCAACAGGTACGACGTCACTGACGTTTTCGAGTGGAAGCGAACCAGCAGAATCGCCTGTGCTGGCCCCAACATCGTCCTGGGCCGGTTGAACTTCTGGAGCCAAATCCTGTGGGTGACTTGTTGCGTCAACGGCATCGGATGACAACTGGCTCGCCAAAAGCTGTTTCTGCTCGAGAATCTCATTAAGAATTTGCTGCGACTCAGTAAGCTCTGCGTCTTCGGCTGGCTCTAACTGACCCGACTGGAGCGACGTGTCCGTCTCTTGCAGGGAAACCGGCGTTTCATGTGAAACTGGATCAGATTCTGACTCAACCGAAACAGACAGCGATCGCATGATCTCGTCTGCCTTCCGCTGAATCTCTGGCGAGAGGCTTTCGTCAACATGCTCATGAAACTCACTGCCAACCGCTGGAGAGGTGGTTGCATCACCGGTCAGTTCATCTACGAATGCGGTCAACGTTGGTTCTTGATCGACCGGCGCGATCGACATGGTCTCGTCCACCGTTGCGTCTGCAACAAATGGAGTTGCAACGGGCTCAGCTGGTTCCGACTCTGCGCCCAGCGAAGCCATCACAGCAGCCAAACGATCGTAGTCTCGGTCATTCGCCGAGCCCTCGGGCGCAACTGACTCATGGGAGACGGCAGATTCGAGGGAATCAAGTTCGTCAGCAACACGCGGTTCTGCGTTGGCTTGTGAAACAAACGGGTCAGCCGACGGCGCGAACGGTTGCGGAACGAAAGCAACCGAATCATCCTCCTCCATTAGTGACGGTCTGTGCTGGGAATCTAGCTCATTGCCGTCTTCGTCCGAGCCCACGTCAGCAAACGAGTCACCGCTTTGCTCATGCGAAACGGCTCCCTCCCCGCCAGTCGAATCGTCCGCTTGGGCGCCCAAGGCGGAACGGGACTCGTCGGCGTTTGGCTGGACTTGCATCGATTCTGGCTCACCTGCACCCAAGGCATTGAGAGCCCGATCCAGCTCTTCGGCGGCTAATGGGCTGGCCGTGTACGCGATCACAGGAGTGTCTTTGCTAGAATCACCGGTTGGTTCCGTCGGAGCGATGGGCTGCAGGTAGCTCAATTCGGAACTTGTCACCTGAGATGACGCAACGTTCTGATCAGCGATCAATCCGGAGAACTGAGCACTGACGGTTTCCTCGCTGTCAAACGATTCATCGAACGGGTTCACGACTTCGACAGGCGTTGAAACTGAGACCGATTCAACTTCTTCGACCTCGCACTGCTCCGCTTCATGAATGCATTCTCCGTCGGTCGATTCGAATGGTGTCGTCGATGCTGAGCTTGCGTCGCAAGTTGAGCTTTCTGGTGCAGGCTCCTCCTCGACAACCCCGGCCGCCTCCCAAGTGGCAACCTGATCCTGGTTTAGCGCGCTTATGGCGTCCAGCGAGAGAACCTCGCCCGTTTGCGGTTCGCCTGACTCATCTGGTGTGTTGGCCGACCCGTCAAACCCCACCGTGTCCGCGTTCCACTTGTCGGTTGGCTCGAAAACGGTGGTCACCGCTTCATCAGTCCCCTCGACGAAGCCTGTCTCAGTTTTGAAGTCGTCCGCGCTGTCTTGGTCGAGCCGATCGGCGATCCCGAACGCGTCTACCTGTGCGGATTCATCCCCAGCGCAAATGCGCGTCGACTCGTACGCTGCCTCTTGATCCTGGTTAACCACCTCTGTTTCGACCACTGCTGCGGAAGGATCTGGTAGTTCAGAAACCTCCAAGTCGAACTCTTCCGAGAACTCGATTTGTGCCTCGTGTTGCTCGGCGTTGGTCGACTCAGCAGATGCCGGCTGGACGTCGTCTTCATCGTCCAAGCTACCGAACTCAATGACGGTCCATTCTTCCGCCTCTTGTTCGCTGACGGCGGGCGAAGCGATCGCTTCTTCGGGGACCGGCAACCCTTGCACCTCAGCCCAAGCGACGGCAGCCGTGTTTGGTTCGACAACCAGCATGCCTCGGGCTTCGGCAGCGATCAACGATTGCTCACACAGCTGATTGATAAACCTAGGGCAGCCCTGCGTCCACTCGTGAATGGCGCGACACGTTTCGGTCCCGAAGATGTTAGCCGCGTCACCACCGGCTCGCGTGACATGTTCGTGAACGTAAACCTGTACCTGATCACGCGTCAAACCAGAAAGAAAGCAGCGGGCCGAGATGCGTTGGTTGAAGGGCTCCAGTTTTGGTTCGGTCAGCGTTTCTTCCAGTCGCCCGGTTCCAGCCAACACCAGCCGGACGCGAGGGACGCCGTCGCGAACGAAATTGGTAATCAAACGAAGCTCGTCGATCAGGTCGGGCGTCAGCGACTGGCCATCGTCCACCAACAATAACAGCCCATTAGGACGGTCCTCAGTCGGCTTGATATAGTCGATCAAAGACAAACGCAGTTCGCCCTCCGTCATGTCACGATAGGGCTGCTTCAGTTCGAACAAAATGGCTTGCAGCAAATCGCGCCGCTCAGTCATTGGCCCGCAGGCAAGATTCACCACGCAGAATTGCTCTGCGTATTGCTGAGCCAACAACGCCAACAACAGCGTCTTGCCCATCCCATGATCACCCGCAACCAAGTTTGGGCCAGCGTCACGAGCGATCGTTTGCTTGATCTGCTCAAGTGATTGTTGCACGGGGCCAACTGCCACGAAATGCTTCATGTAAGGCGTCAGTGTGAACGGGCGCGAGTTTAGGTTGAACACTTCTTGATACATAACGACATCCTGTCGAAATTGGTTTTAATGTTGTCTGAATGTTGCAGGTCGACAAAGCTAGCCGACAAAGATCCACACGATCCGCGCGAGCCCATGCCAAACACTGTCCGCGAATCCCTCGCGAACGGTCGGGTACAGTAGCCAAAAGCCACCCAGCAAAACGCCCAACGCCGTTACGATGGCACTAGCCAACCCAACCATTTGATTCGCCCAGTTCGTTTGGTGACTGGGCTCGTTCGCGGTGCAGGAGGTAGCACTGTGGTCAACTGTTTGGCGGGACGCTGGTAACATTGCCACGATGGGAACACCTAGCCGATCGGCGACTTCGTCCGCGTTTTGGAATCCGGGTTCACTAAACGGGTGGATGTTCCACGCGATAACCGAACCCGCGAGTAGCGACATCATCGTCAGTAGCAGAATCGATCCAGTCGGCGGAATGGCACCGATCGGTTTTGTCGCAAGCCCCGTTACCGTGAGGTCGGCCGCATTCTTGTGCGCGGGCGCCTGTTGAATCTGCCCAATGACACCTTTCAACGAAGCGAGGTCCACACTGTCAAGTGTTTGATGTAGCGAATTAACATCGCGTCCGCTGACGACGCGAACGTGACTGACATTGTGCATGGCTGACGTCGGTTCGACTGAGGGGGCTTGCTCGACCAGCTGAACCGTCTGGTCCTTAGCGGCCGAAATGCCTTCCTCAATCTGATCGACCAACCACTTAGCCCGATCAAGACTCTGGTAGGTCGTAAGTTGAGCGGGGACGTTGTTTCGATCACTCGGCCGAGTCGCTGAATCAATTTGCGTGCCGGCCAAGTGTTGAGCGATCTGTTCGGCGATCGATTCGACGAAGCGAAGTTCATCGGGAAGACCGTCGCCATCAAACGCGACTCGCAGCTGCGCTGATCTGCTCGCGGTGGCGTTCCGGAACCCGATCGAAAGACGCGAGCTGACTCGGTTTAGGTCGCCGCTGGTCAGAAACTGGCTGACTAAAGAGTCCGCTTGTTCCAACTGCGCTAATGTGCTGATCAACGTATCGCGCTGGAGCACTTGATTGACTACCGGTGGCAGTTGCCCATTAACCAACTGCGAACGCGAAACTTCACCGCGACCGTCGAGGTCAATCAACGCCTCAGAACGAAAGCCCTGGAAGTTCAATGGCCATAGGAGCAATTAAATGATCTATTTCTTCGGTAGTATAACCAAA
>CAZLFF010000139.1:0-224 GCA_964558755.1 uncultured Pirellulaceae bacterium | reverse complement strand
AATCCAACAGCGAGCAACGCAAACGCTGTCACGACCAGCGCGAAGAGCTTCCGCCGACGGGTTGCTCTTCGCAGCAACTGGCTCTTGTCGCAAATTTCTATTGGGTCATGCATAAGTGTTTTCGAAAAAGTCGGTCCATCACGGTGTGCGCACGGGCACCCCGTGGTCTGTGCATCGTCGAGTCATCGGGATCGCCTTGAGACGATTCTTCGGGTTCTTCCGGT
>CAZLFF010000138.1:0-8782 GCA_964558755.1 uncultured Pirellulaceae bacterium | reverse complement strand
CGTCCAGCGTTAATGGCGACGGGTTCGAACCGATACAGGAAGGTCACATCACGTGCCCATACGCATTTACGCGTTTGCAAAAGAACTCGGCCTTGACAACAAGCAATTGCTTGATGTTTGCGATCAAGTAAACATCAAAGGCAAGGGGTCTGCGCTAGCTAGTCTTGATGACGACGAAGTTGCCAAAATCAAATCTTACCTAGACGGCGGTGGTGCCGCCGCCGTGGAAGAAGAGCCGGAACTTGCCGCTCCGATGCGGCCCGAGCCAACACGCGATCGCAAGATCGTCGATCTGCCCGACAAACCCGTCGCCACAAAAGAAGTGGCCCCCGAGCCACCGGTCGTTGAGGAAGCTCCTGCCGAGGAGGTTGCGGCGGTCGAGCCAGAGGTGCCGGTCGAGCCAGAGGCTCCGGCCGAGCCAGAACCGGTCGCCGAGGCACCCGAGGAAAAGCCCGCCAAAAGCGGCAAATCAATGGTCGGCAGTTTGCTGGACCGCATGCGTAAGAACAAGACGCCCGCCACCGTGCGTCCGCTGACTCCTATGCGCCCTGACCCGACTCGCAACAAGGCAAGCGCGACGGTTCGCAACCTCGACCAACGCACGAGCAAACCAAGCGATGGGGGCGAAGAAGAAAAGAAGAAAGAGAA
This sequence comes from uncultured Pirellulaceae bacterium, assembly GCA_964558755.1. Classification (GTDB taxonomy): domain Bacteria; phylum Planctomycetota; class Planctomycetia; order Pirellulales; family Pirellulaceae; genus Mariniblastus. Next base: position 8,134 of record CAZLFF010000138.1, on the reverse strand, counting down.
CCGGAAGAAGACGGGCGGTCTGAACGTCAAGATCGCCGCGATGCCAGAAATCCAGCAGCCGAAACCTGGCGCTGCCAACACCGGCGAAAAAGTCCAAAAGCCCGATATCGCACTTCCCCAGGACGCGATCTCAAAGGTCCGCAGCGGTGCCGCCCCGTTGGAGCAGTTCACCAAGTCGAACAAAGTCAAAAAGAAGGGCAAGGGCGCGAAAAGTGACTCGGGCGAAATCCTGGGCGAAATGGGCTCGTCGGTGCGTCGCGCTGGCAGTCTGCGTCAGGATGCTGGCCGCCGTAACCTTCGCGATCGTCGCCCCAACCGTCCCTACCGCAATCAACCGCGACGTCGCAAATCGGGAATCAACACTGCCGCGCCGCGAAAAGATGATGTGGTTTTGCAGTTACCTTGTTCCGTTCGCGAATTTAGCGAAGCCGCCGGTGTTCCTGCGATCCAAGCATTGCTAACGATCAAGCAGTTGGGTGACGAATCTAATAAAACGATCAACAGCCAGCTAGAAGACGACATGGTCGAGCTGCTGCTGGATCACTTCGACGCCGATGTCGAAATTCGAGCCGCCGAGTCACTGGAAGACCAGATGCTCATCCTGTTCGATCCGGAAAACGAAGACCCCGATGCCCTGGAACCACGTGCGCCGATTGTAACTTTCCTTGGCCACGTGGATCACGGTAAGACCTCGTTGCTGGACGCGTTGATTGGCATTGATGTCGTTTCTGGCGAAGCCGGTGGTATTACTCAATCCATCCGAGCTTACGAAATCAAAAAGGGTGATCAAAAGATCGCCTTCGTCGATACACCGGGCCACGAAGCGTTCACCGAAATGCGGGCTCGGGGTGCGAACGTGACCGATATCGCCGTTCTGGTTGTTGCCGCGGACGACGGAATCATGCCTCAAACCGAGGAAGCGATCAGCCACGCGAAAGCGGCCGGCGTTCCGATCATCGTCGCGCTCAACAAGATCGACATCCCCGGCGTGACGGCCGACAAAGCAATGCAAGACTTGGCCACACACGAGCTGCTACCAAGCGAATGGGGTGGTGAAACAGAGGTCGTGAAGACCAGTGCAATTAACGGCACCGGTTTGGATGATTTGCTAGAAACGATCCTTGTCACTGCCGAACTGCACGAATACCAGGCCAATCCGAACCGTGCCGCGTTTGGAACTTGCTTGGAATCGCATCAGGAATCTGACCGCGGTGTAGTCGCCAAAATGATGGTACAGGGCGGGACACTGAAGGTCGGCGACGTCGTCGTCTGTGGCCAAGCGTTCGGCAAAGTTAAAGCGATGCACGACACGCTGAAGCAAAACCAAAAACACAAGGAAGCACCACCTTCGACCCCAGTCAACCTAACGGGACTCGACGTCGCGCCGGGAGCCGGTGAGAAATTCTACGTCGTCGATGACGTCGCGAAGGCTCGGGAGATCGCGGCCAGCCGTGAGTTCGAATCTCGCACCAGCAGGGTTGGAGGATTCACGACCAAGATTTCTCTGGAAGAGATTCAACGCCGCCTAGAGGTAGGCAACCTCGCGGACTCGACGGCCGAGATGATCACGCTGAATTTGATTCTCCGGGCCGACGCCAAAGGCTCGTTAGAAGCGATTCAGAAAGAGTTGGGGAAAATCCAACACCCCGAGATTCGCATAAAAGTCCTGCAAGCGCTGGCCGGTGGAGTCACCGTCGCCGACGTTCGCTTGGCCGATGCCTCCGAAGCGATCATCGTTGGGTTCAATGTCGTGCCCGACGAGAACGCTCGTTCGCTGGCCGATGACCTGCAAGTCGAGGTGCGTCGCTACGACGTGATTTACAAGATTGTCGATGACCTAAAGGCGGTCCTCGAAGGCAAATTGAAACCAGAAGAACAGATTGTCGAAACGGGCATGGCGATGATTCTGAAAACCTTCAGTGTCAGTCGTACCGGAACGATCGCCGGTTGCCGTGTGATGCGTGGTAGCATCGAGCGTGATTGCCGAATGCGAGTCATTCGCGACAGCCGCGTCATTGGCGATTACGCAATCGACTCCCTCAAACGCGAAAAGGACGATGCCAAAGAAGTCCAGCGAGGAATGGAATGCGGTATCAAACTGGCCGGTTTCAACGACGTCAAAGAAGGTGACACGCTGGAAGCGTACAAGATCGAAGAGATCGCGAGAACGCTGTGATTTTTCAAAGACCAGCACATTCCTAGGGACGCCTCAACAACCGACTCCTCAACGGGCCAACACTCAAACAGCCCAGCTCAACGGGCTGGGCTGCGTCTTTCCCACAACCAAGCCCACAAGGGCGGCACCAGATCGAAATCGGAGATTTGTAATTCAAATCCGAACGTAAAACATGAGTTCCCGAAGAGTACTAAAAGCTGCCCAAGCGATCCGTGAGGTTGTCAGCATGGCAATCATCACCGACCTGAAGGACCCGCGCATCCAGAACGTGACGGTCACCTTTGTCGAAGTCGCGGGTGACATGCGCATGGCGAAAGTCCACGTGTCGGTCATGGGCGACGATTCCAAACAACAATTGGCCCTGCGAGGCTTGCAGAATTCGGCCGGCTATTTACAGTCGAAGGTCGGCAACCGAATCGACACACGCTACACGCCCAAGATTCAGTTTGTGCTCGACAAAGGCATGCAAAACGCCATGAAAGTTACACAGATTCTCAACGAAGTGCTGCCCAAAGACGAACCGGAAGTCGTCGCAGAAGAAGACGAAACAGAGACTCCATTCGGCGACCTCCACGAAGAATACTAAGAGCAAGAACAAGACGAGTAGTCGCCACAACCGAACAGGCGAAACGCTTGCCACGCACCGCACAGTTAAAACTAATCGTGACTCAGACCCACGGGTCACCTCCGACACAAAACCAACAAGCAACCCATGGCCGCTAAAAACCGCGCTGACCTAATCACCAAGCTCCATAAGTACGTCAAGAAAGAGTACGAGGCAGTGCTGCCGCCATCGAACCGCTCGGTGCTGGACCACATGCTGTACGCCTGCTGCTTGGAAGATTCGACCACTGAAGCTGCTGACGAAGCGTTCGCGAAACTGCAAGAGAACTTCTTCGATTGGAACGAAGTCCGAGTCACGACTGCTGAAGAGCTTTCCGAATCCACGAAAAGCGTCGCTCGACCGCTGGAGGCCGCTCAGCGGGTTCGCAAAACTTTGCAGGGCGTGTTTGAGACCTACTATCAGTTTGATCTCGACTTCTTGAAAAAAGAAAACCTTGGCAAATCGGTTCAGACGTTTGAAAAATTCCGTGGTGTCACACCATTTGTGATTTCTTACGTGGCCCAAAATGGACTCGGTGGTCACAGCATTCCGGTTGACAAATCCTTCATGCTGTTGTGCTACGTGCTGGGCATCGTGAGCGAAGCAGAAGCCACCAAGGGCCGCATCCCCGGACTCGAGCGCACGATTCCAAAGGCAAAAGGCATCGAATTCGCCGCCCATGTTCATCCGTTCGCCGTCGAGTTCTATTCGGCTCCGTTCAGCACAAAGGTGCGCGAGAAGATCCTGAAACTGGCTCCCGATGCAGCCGAACGTTTCCCGAAACGCGTGAACAAGAAAAAGCTGGCCGCCGAGAAAGCCGCCGCTGAAAAGAAAGCGGCCGACGAAAAGAAGGCCGCCGAAAAAGCACTCGCCGACGCCGAGAAAGAAGCCGCTGCTGCTGCGAAAAAGAAGGCAAGCAAGAAAGCGGCTCCTGCCAAAAAGGCCGCCGCTAAACCTGCGAAGAAAACGCCCGCCAAAAAGACGGCGGCCAAGAAAGCGGCTCCGAAAAAGGCTACTGCTAAAAAGGCAGCGCCGAAGAAAGCCACAAAGAAAAAGCCACCGGCTAAAAAGGCAGCAGCCAAGAAAGCACCTGCCAAAAAGAGCACCAAAAAAGCGACTGCTAAGAAGCCCGCAAAGCGAAAAAAATAGAACGCATGACCGCCGGAAGACCGCGGCAGCAATCCCGACGACCTTCGAATCGGTAAGCGACTTCGGTGCGACGCAGGGAATCGGAAAACGCGATTGGTTTTGCAACCTTCCCAACCAATTTGGAGATTCACACGATGGCTGGCCACAGCAAATGGGCGAACATCAAGCACAAGAAAGCCGCCACCGACGCCAAGCGTGCGAAGGCGTGGTCAAAACTAAGTAAGGCGATTATCGTCGCGGCCAAAGACGGTGCCGACCCCGACGCCAACCATCGACTGCGGACGGCCATCACGGACGCCAAAGCGGTCTCGATGCCCAAGGACAACATCGAACGTGCCATCAAAAAGGGCAGCGGTGCTGGCAGTGAAGCGGCAAACTTTGAAGAAATCCTCTACGAAGGCTACGGCCCAGACGGCGTCGCCGTGATGTGCGACATCCTGACTGACAACCGCAACCGAACCGCTCCCGAAGTGAAAAAGCTGTTCGAAAAAGGTGGCGGCAAGATGGGAGCCACCGGCTGCGTGGGCTATCTGTTCGACCGCAAAGGCATGTTCGTGATCGCGGCCGAGGGCGTCGACGAAGAACAACTCATGGAAGTCACCATGGAAGCCGGCGCCGAAGATATCGCCCAGCAGGGCGACGTGTTTGAGGTCATCTGTGATCCAAACAGCTTCAGTGCAGTTAGTGACACACTCGATGCGGCCGAGATTGTCTGCCAATCTCGCCAAGTCACTCGGATTCCGCAAACCACTGTCGATTTGGAACTCGAGAGTGCTCGCAAGGTCATGGCGTTGATCGAAATGCTGGACGACCACGACGACGTCCAAAACGTGTCCGCCAACTTCAACGTGAGCGACGAGGTCATGGCGGCTCTCGCGGAGTAATCGCAAATCTGCCAAAAACGGCCCGCAACCGAACTGTCCCGACCCTTGGCAGCGGCGTGGAGCTTGTGCCTGAGGGAAACCTGGGCTCGTACTGAGCGACAGTTGTTTTTGGGCACGGCAGCGCCCAAAAACGCGACTTATTCCGCACAACCGTTGCAAAACGGCGTCCCAGACGTGATCATGTGGCCCGCCGGGAAATGGCTGCTAGCTGTTCTCCTAGCGGCGTTTCGCAACTTTGATGACCCCTTCTTGGAGACTAAACGATCATGATTCGCACTTCCATCACTGCCTTAACGGTCGCTGCATTGTTCGCAACTGCCGCTACCGCTCAGATTTTTCAAGAGTCCTTCGAAGCCGCTCCGGGCTCGACTTACACGCTTACTACTGCCTTTGACGATGACAGTTTTGACTTCTTTGATCGCTACTCCGTGCCGGATGTGGACAACGGTGCTCGGGACGATTTCGAAAACGGTTGGGATGGCCTATTCGGAATCATCAGTCAAGACAATGACGGCGAAGGCGGTTCTGCGACCGTCAGCATTGACATCAACGGAATTGAAATTTCGGGAGCAGCTGATTTGAGCACCGTCATTTCATTAGCAGCTCTGGCAAGCGAAGGAGCCGGCTTCGACAACTACGAAAATGCCGACGGGGACGGGATCGTCATCCTAGCTTCGATCGATGGTGGTGCAGCTCAGCAGATCGCCGTGTTCGCACCACCTGCTCAGGGACCAAACTCGGATCCGGGTGAATCATCCGGCGACCTTTCTCTCGATACCAACGGCGATGGGTTCGGCGACGGAGCCAGATTGACGGCGGACCTGACCGACTTCACATTCAACATCGCAGGTACGGGAAACTCATTGGACCTCTCAATCCAACTGACGAGCACCGGTAGCTTCGAGCCCTTGGCCGTGGACAACGTTCGCGTCGTAGAAAGTGCGGCCGTTCCGGAACCATCCGCATTGGCGTTGCTGCTGGCGGGTTCCACCGCGATGCTCGGCCGACGTCGCCGCTAGGAAAACGAAACTGGCTCTCGAGCTAGTTCGAATCGAACACCTTTCCGCCATCCTCTGCGGTACTTGATACCGCAGAGGTCGGGAAGGTTTTGGCGGTTCGAAACGGTATTGAAGTCCGCCGTTGTCAACGAGACTCGACCCCACCCAGCGGCTCTACTTCAAGTATTGGCTAAGTAGCTCGGTGGTCGCTGGCGCATCAAGCGCGGATTTTCCAAAGCCCTCAACAGCTCCTGCAGCGATGGCGGCTTGCTGAGCATCATCGAAGTTGGAAACGATCATTACGGGCACGTTGGCGGTTGAGCCATCGGCTTTTAGCGAAGCCAGCACCGTCATGCCCTCGCTGCGATCCGCATCCAGTAGGCGATTGATTAAAACCAACGCTGGCGTGTGCTGCCGCGTCAGCTCGATCGCCTCGTCGTGAGAATGAGCCCGCACCACATCGGCACCGAACTGAGCCGTCAATAGTCGCGTGATGTTGCCGTGGTCCAAATCGCATTGACCAACGTCGATTACCGTTTTGCTCATGTTAGTTTTGTCCCCAAAGATTGCTGTTTGCTTGGTTGCGAGTCACCTCCATCGGCTTATTTTGCCGACAAGCTTCGACGCTTCCCGCTTTTGCCTTTTCGGCTGGGCCCATCGACCGTTTTCGCACTCGTTGACTGCTTGCCGCCCTTGGTTGGTTCAGGTGAACCATCAAGCGGATCGCCCACTTCGATTGAATCGAGCCGCTTTCGTCCGTGAGCAACGTACTCCTTGGACAGGTCAAAGCCAATTTGTTGCCGACCTAGTTTCTTGGCGACTGCCAGCGTGGTTGCACTCCCTGAAAACGGATCAAGCACTAGCTCGCCCGACTCGCTACAAGTCCGAATGATTCGGCCAAGCAATTGCTCGGGCATCTGGCAGCCATGGAAACCGGCTCGTTCCTTGAAAGTTCCAGCGACCCGCGGGATGTACCACGTGTCTTCGGAATCGTTGAAACTGTCGGGCAAATCCTGCGGGCGCAAAATGAAGGTGTCGGCTACGCTTTGGCCGGCAGGTGGGATGATCCAGGTATCGTCTGGCAACCGTCCCTTCGGATTGGCTCGTTTGTCGTTGTAGACCAGTTCGCGAGCCGATGGGATTCGGTTTTCCAAGTCTTCGCTGCGGAACGTGAAGTTGTCCTTGTCTTTGACAAAGTAAAACAGATGCGCGTGCGATCGAGTGAACTTGTTTTTGCAGTTCACGCCAAAGGTGTAGTACCAAATGACCCAACTGCGGCAGTGAAAACCAACTTTTTGGCTCTCGATCTTCAGTTCGGCCGCGTACTCGTCTCCGATCGCCAGCCAAAACGTGCCGTCAGGTTTCAGCACCCGATGCACGCCTTGGATCCACTGGCTGCACCAGTCGATGTACTGTTGGTGATCGACTTTGTCGTCGTAGACGTCGTAGTCATAACCAATGTTGAACGGCGGATCAGCAAACGCCAGGTCGACCGAGCCCTCATCAAGCTTTTGCATACCTTTGATGCAGTCGCTGTTTAAAATCCTTGATGTCCAGTTGTCCTTTGTTTTTCGCACTAGATAAATCACTTTGACCAGATTGTTCTCATGGAGCAAAATCTTATCAACTGTGACTTACGAGCGCAAGAGGAGGCCGCACTACGTCTGCTTGACTCGACTTAAAATCAATCCCGTTTAGCAAAAACAAACCGCTTTCCTTCGAAGTTAGCTTTTCGAGGTAGGAATGTTTTATGCCTGACACCTTCGGCGCACGTAACTGTTGCCTCGACCAAGGCGTCGAGGTGTTTTGGTTGTATAAAAATTTTGATGTTTAGGTCTTCTTCTCGACCGAGGGAATCGAACTTGATGAACGTTGCGACACTCTTAACGCTTGAAGAGAGTTTAGTGTCAACGGTCGGTTCGACCATGATATTTTGTATCCACTTTCGATCAAAGTCTTTCAAACCGATTGCTACTTCGGTCGCAGTTGCCCAACCAATGTTTTGCACATCCAGTTCCATCATTGGGAGTTCAGCATCGAATGCGGTGTGTCCGCTCACGAATAACGTTGGCTTAGCCCAATCAGCTTGATATCGACCGAAATTGACGAGCAAAGATAGGATCGCCACAAGCAAAGACAGCATCGCCACAATCAAACCAGCTGGTCCGGACCATTTGACCAGATTTGACATTGCGAACCCCATCATCTTGAAAATTGCTAAACACTGGAAGGGACTTCCTTCTTTCATCGATGAAACTTACGGCTTGCTCACCCGTTCAACCGCTCGCGGATCACCGATTCCACTTCATCGATTTTGACGCGG
>CAZLFF010000137.1:0-9116 GCA_964558755.1 uncultured Pirellulaceae bacterium | reverse complement strand
GGGAAATGCCATCGTAAATAAATTCGACGAAGAAGACGCCAGCACTTTCGAGGCGAAAATCGAAGCTCACAAACGGCTGACAGGTGCGGTCTTTGGGCCGACGCCCAGCAAAGAGTTCAATTGGACTTTTGAATCGCTGCTGGCCAACGTTGACGAGACGCGTCGCGTGCTGTTGAAGTCCGATCCGGTACACCGCGAGCGGTTTGCGAACTTTATTGAGTCGCAAGCTGAGAAAAACTATGACGGTGAGTTTGCCGATCTGCAAAACGCGGTTTCGAGCGAGCGGTTGGAGATGTGGTATCGGATGTGGTTCGAGCTAGACATGGAGCCGCCGCCGCGACAGACCTGCCTGATTGTGACGCTGAACAAACCGATTCTCAAAGAGTTGGCTCGCGCGGTCGGTCGCCCGATGATGGGCAAACCGCGCGGCCGGATTCTTGAGCTGGCGATTGGCGAGTGCGGGATCGAGCCGGAAAACTTGCACATCGGAGGTCCGCCCAGCGACAACGTGGCGATCGACGAGGAAGGCACATCAACGCTGCTCCGCTTGGTGGGACTATCGGGCATCATCGGTTTCAGCCTGGCGTATTTTAGCTTTGGCAGTATCCGCGTCGCGTGCATGTTGTTCTTCGTCGCCGGTGTGGCGGCGATCAGTAGCCTGTCTTACGTTTGGTTTGGTGGCTACACCATGGACGCGATCCTGATGTCCATGCCCTCATTGGTTTACGTGCTGGGACTCTCAGGAGCGGTCCACATCGTGAACTACTACCGGGAAGCCTGCTACGAGCACGGGCCGCGCCGCGCGGTTGAGATCGCGGTGAAGCACAGCTTGTTCCCGTGTGCGTTGGCCTCGTTCACGACGGCGCTCGGTTTGATTTCACTGACGACCAGTAACCTTACGCCGATTTTCAAATTCGGATTATTCTCGGCGATCGCGACGATGGTTACCGTCGTGTTGCTGTTTACCTATCTGCCGAGTGCACTCACCATCTGGCCGGTTGGCTACCGCAAGAAGCAGGCGGATCAGCGGAACGAGAAGTCTGGTTTGACCGAGACCGTTGGACGAGTTTGGCAGTCGATCGGGGATTGGGTGCTGCGGAATCATTGGCTGGTTTCGACAACCGCCGTCGCGATGATGATCTACTTTTGCCTAGGCATCGCCAAAATTGAAACGTCGGTACACCTGTTGAAACTGTTTGATCCCGGCGCAAAAATCCTGCAAGACTACCGGTGGATGGAAGAGAATTTGGGTGAACTGGTGCCGGCCGAGCTGGTCATCAACGTCGACCGGGAGGCTCAAAAAGAACCGTATCGCGAGGAACAACATGCAGCGGCGGTTGCGAAACTAAAGAAGCGAACGGATCTGATCGAGGAGCAGTTGCAGCAAGAAATTGAGGATCTGGTCGTCAACTACGATCGTCTCGCGTACGAACGAAAATACTCAATGCTCGAACGTGTCGAGTTGTCTAACCGCGTTCGTGAGCAAGTCGAACGGTTCTTCGGCCCCGACGGACTGGGCTACGTTGGATCGGGCATGTCGACCGATGTATTCACACCGCTGCACCGTGTTGACAGTCAGGTTGAGTCGCGGGGGCGAAAGCTCTTTAGTGGCTCGCTGTATGACAAGCAGAGTGACATGCTCGAGCAAGACTATTATGCCGTGCAGGGGATTTCGACGCTTGACGAAGAGGATCGAAAGAAGGATCTAGCAGATGAAGAACGCCGTGGTCGTGAGATGTGGCGAATCAGTATTCGCCTGGCAGCGCTCAGCGACGTCGATTATGGCGAGTTTATTGGCGACCTGAAATCAGTGGTCGAGCCGGTTTTGTCGGCCTACCGATACCGAACGCGTATCATTGAAACGTTGCAGAAAAAGCTGGGCGAGAAATCGCTCGACGAGAGTCGGATTCTGGTTCTTGGTCGCGATCCTGATTTCAACGACGTGGATTTACGAGCCAAAATGGCGGCGGGTGCAACGACATCCGAGCTGATCGATCAGACTTACATTTTCTCGAACACGTTGCAGGATCTGCTGGAAAACAGCGGCATTGTGAGCCGCTCGTCCAAGGCGGCGGCGGGAAGCAGCACGTTTCGCTGGCTTGATCCGGACAAATGCAATCCTGACAATCCAGACTTGGATGAGAAACAGCGCGCGGCACGGCGGCAGCTTTTGGAGCCTGACACGTTCAAAAAATATCTGGTTAACAATTTTGATTGCGTCGTAATGATCGTGGACGACCCGTTGTTCGACATGGAATTCGTTAAACGGCATGCTAATGCGTTCGTCGACTGTAGCGATCACGAGTACAAGGTCACCGATGATACGCGGTCTCCTTTGCCCGGAATGTTGACGGCGATGCAGCGAAAAGATGCGGGTGAGGACGTTAGCATCACGGCGATTTACACTGGCATTATTCCGATCGTTTACAAGGCTCAGCGAGCGTTGCTGTGGAGTCTAATTGAGAGTATCGGTTTGGCATTTGTCATGATTATGGGTGTCATGATGCTGCTGTTGCGTGACTGGCGTTCCCCATTTTCTTGGAAGAACGGGCTCAACTTTCGTGGCGGTCTGATCAGTATGTTGCCCAACGTGTTTCCTGTCGTCATTGTTTTCGGGTTCATGGGCCATCGAAATATTCTGGTGGACATCGGTTCGATGATGACCGCCAGTGTCGCGATGGGTGTCGCTGTCGATGATACGATCCACTTTTTGACTTGGTACCGTCAGGCACTTCAGTCGGGACTGCAACGGCTTGATGCGATTCGCGTCGCCTACTCGCGGGTCGCAACCGCGATGACTCAGACCACACTAATTGGTGGCCTCGGCTTATCCGCGTTCGCACTCAGTACTTTTACGCCCACGCAGCGTTTTGGAACGTTGATGCTGTTCCTGCTGGCGATGGCGTTGGTGGGCGATTTGATTTTGTTGCCCGCTTTGCTGGCGGGGCCTCTCGGTAAGTATTTCTGCAAAGAGGATCCTGACGCAAAACCGCTCGACGACGCTGACCAGCCTTCATTACGCGTGATAGGGCAAGCGGACGGTTCAGCGGGTGAAGCTTCGTCACAACCTGCTGCAGGCTCAACGGCCACCAAGCCCGAAGTCATTTTCGACGTCCCTCGACACGGTTCCTAATGATCCGTCCACCAACGGTCGGGCCGGGCCTCTTCGCTACGTTCTGCGCAATCCTGTGCCAGTCCTGATCGTGATGGATCGGGGCGGCAGGTTACCTTATGACGGTTGGCCTCGACGCATGAGTCGCTAGCGGTGGCAGTGCTAGCGAGTGTAGGGTCAAAGCTTCTGACCCATGCGCTGTCCGGCAGAACGATCTTTCTCAGGTTGAATGCCAGTTACGCCCGGAAGATTCAAGGAGGCAATTGTTTCCAGAGAATCCGCACAATCGATACGACCGGTCCTTTTCGGTTCGTGCTGTAAGGGTAAACCCGTTTCGTTCGATCGTACTACCAATCGCGATCAATCCGGTCGTACTTCTCACCCCGCGCTATAAGCGGAACCTACCTACGAGCTATCGAAGAGGTCCAAACGATGACGTTAAGAACTCGCGCCCTGATCGCCGTTATCGCTATCGTTTTCGGGGGCCAACACTTCGACAGCGCGTCAGCTGACATTGTCAGCGGTAGTTTGACCGATAACATTGCCACGGTTAACGGCGGCGGAGTTGGTGGGAACAACCGCGATTATTTTGGACAGGTCGGCAGCGTATCTCCGGCGGTACGAATTGTAGGCGACAACACTGACTTGAATATGGCGGGTTCCATTTCACCGGAGGTCGGCGACATCATTGGCCGCGACCTCGTCAGTTTCAGCGCGAACTTTACGGGCGGCTGGGCCGAGTGGGTCGTCAACCTGCCAAGCGTCGGATCGGAGTACGTTCCGGGCACGTTTGGATTGTCTGCCAGCTTCAATTCAAACGAGGAGTTCAACGGTCGGAACTTCAATCCACGGAATCCAAACGCGATTGATTTCGCTCTCTTTTTTGATGGTGCGATTCAATCGACCTTTCAAGCGCAGTCGGGCGTCCATTCAAGCGCCTCACTGAGCGGTGGTTACACAAACGGTGCTCCGATATCGCGGGTTCGCGTCCGCATGACCCTGCCAGAAACAAACTCATTCAATCAGGGGGCAGAAGCGTTTCGTGTGTACAACGACAGTCTCTCGGTTAGCTATTCTTTCGAGACACTCGCGACGGTGCTTGCGATTCCCGAGCCAGCGTCGTCCTCATTGTTCGGGTTTTTGGCGGTCCTTGGATGGAGTCGCCGAACCCGGTCGCAGCCGTCTGTCACGGTGAACGTCCCCCAATCCTAGGCGACCCGCTTAACCTTAGGTGTCGTATTTGAGTGTCACTCTAGTACCGTCGACAACACTTTGCTTCGCACCCAATACGATCTTCATCGCGCGGTAAGCGTCTTGCGGATCGGTGGTGCGGCGGATCAGACTCGTCACTGCTCGATAGAATCGGTCGAGCATTTGTTCACCGACCGGCCGTTCGAATTCAAGTGACTCGGTATGCTGCCCTGCACTGTCGAACCAGATTAGGTTGGACGGCAGGTCGATGAAGGCCATTCCGTTTTCGCAGCATATTTGCAACGACGCCGGGCGATTGAACGACATTGCGTCACGCCAGGTCTCGGGGATGTAGTGCCCGGTGCTTATCTGAGCGATCGGTCGAGCGGCTTCGTTTGGATTCTGCTCGTTGGGCGACACGCTTTCTGCCGGAAAGTCGAGGCTAAGCATCTGATAGAACCGAGCGGGCCCGGTATCGCAACTGGTGTGAGCGGCACTGATCACGGATTCTGGGTCGGCTTCGACCACGTACCGGCACCAATCAACTAGTTCCATTAGGTTGCGCCAGGCCAGTGAGCAATGGTCACCCTGCCGACCACGGCTCGTGCCTGATTCGATCGGCAGTCTTTCGTGGCAGAACATCAGTCGCGGGCGGCCCAATCGGGTGGCGATTAGCTCTTTTAGCCGGATTGTCGCGGGAGAGTGGCGACGTGGTAGCTCGGCCATAAACGCGATGCCGGATGCTTCGACCCGCTGATGTAGCTCTGCCGCTTCATCGGGTGACAAATCCAAAGCGGCTGAGCTGTAGACGGCTTTTCCTGCGTCGCAGGCCGCCAAAATCGGGAGCGGTCCGTACCATTCGGGCGACAGCGCGAGAATTACGTCGATGTCATCACGTTCCACAACGGCGCGAAACCCGTCGCTTACGTCGGCATCGAACTCTTTGGCGGCCGCCCGAGCCCGCTCGCCGACCGCACTGCAGATCGCGCGAACGGCAAATCGATCCGACAGAGCCCTTAGGGCAGGCAACTGACGGCCTTCCCATTGATCCCCAAGACCGACGACTCCGACGCGAAGCTTCATGCTTTTATTCTTCCGTTCGGTCTAAATCAAAAACTGCGATGCGGGTATACGGTCGAGGGCTTAAGCCATCAGGCGTGAAAACATGCGGCTCGCGACCGACCACGCCGTGCAATACGGACCGTCAGTATAACCCGATGATGGGTCGCGTTGCGATTGTGACGGTCATCTACCGTCGGTCCGAAAATCCCGTACTCCTTATCGTATTCGGGAAAAGACAGCAAAAGAGTGAATCCAATCCGCGAATTGAGCGGGCGACGAATCGGCTCTTGGGCCGAGCTTATTAGTACTCTGTCCAAGTGCTAATCGACCAACGGTTAAGGAACCTCACATGCTGTCAACTCGTTTCTTTTCCGGTTTGCTCGCCAGTTCGCTCGTATTGATCTGCTCTGTTGTCTTCACTTCTCCAGCGACCGCTCAGCAACCGACCACCTATTTGAAAGCGTACAAGAAGGCCCAGGCTGGCAACAAACCGTTGTTGGTCTTGGTCACGGCTGACTGGTGCCCGCCATGCCAAGTTATGAAATCGACGACGATCCCAACTTTGATGCGGAAGCAGGCGTTTGAGCAATTCAACTACGCGACGGTTGATCTCGACCGCGAAGAGCCGTTGGCTCGCCAGTTGATCGGTGACCGCGGCGTGCCCCAGCTAATCATGTTCGAGAAGCAAAACGACCAATGGGTGCGACGTTATCTGCGTGGGATTCAAACGCCGGAAACCGTTGAGGCTTTCGTCGCCCAAGCCAACAGCCCACGCACCGCCAGCATGGCCGACGCCGTGGTTGGCAAGTAACTGCGTCTACTTAAATGCGGGTGCGAGTCTCGTTCATCATCCCGACGCTCGACGAGCAAGATCATGTCGCGGCCGCGATTGAGAACGCCGCGTCTGCGGGGGCGTCGGAGGTGATCGTGGTCGATGGTGGTAGCCAGGATCAGACGCAGAGCATCGCTGCCGAGCTGAACTGCACGCTGATTCAATCAGCGGCGGGGCGAGCGATTCAGATGAATGCGGGAGCCGCGATTGCTTCTGGAGATGTCGTGTTGTTCATGCACTGTGACAACCGGCTGTCGGTGACTGCTTCGCAGCAGATTCAGGCCGCGTTCCAACAGAGTGACACGGCATGGGGCGGCTTCGAGCAGCGAATTGACGCAAGCGGTTTTGCCTACCGTTGGCTCGAGCGTGGCAATGCGTTTCGCGCTCGGTATCAGAAATTAGTCTACGGCGATCAGGGGCTGTTTGTCTCGCGTGAGCTATTCACTGACGTTGGCGGGTTCCCCGAAGTCCAGTTGATGGAGGACTTCGCACTTTCGCAGCGACTATCCAAGATCTCGCTGCCCGCGCTGTTGCCTGGTCCGATCAGCGTGAGCCCACGGCGATGGCGTCAAAACGGGGTGCTGGCGCAGACGACACGAAACTGGTTCATTGCGACGGCTTACCGAGCCGGCGTTTCGCCCGAACGTTTGGCAAAGTGGTACGACGCGTAAAGGCAATTGCCGCCGCCGTTCGTCGTAGCAGCTTCTACTGACCGCACACAAGACGGGCAGACTTCGAGGTCGGGTGGGCAATCGTGCGCTCGGACGCCAAAAGGAGTCACTTACGAGCAGTATCTGGCATTGTTCGCTAGGCTGCGCGGACGACGCCCTTGGCCTCCTGCCAGTATTGGGTGTATGTCGGAAACGCCCAGCGAACACAAACTTTTTTGTAACGAACCAGCGTGCCGTTTTGCATCTCGATCAGTTTGTCTGGCTTTAGGTCATCTGACACAAAGGTCACGGCGATCAGGTTCTCACGCCGTTTGGCCACCCAAGGCAGTTTCGATCGCCATGCTTCCAGCCGAGCGATCGGTAGCATGTATTCCTCAGCAAACTTAACGGCCAGCGTGTTCGGAAACACTCGCAACGTGTCCCGAGCCGCGTAGCTGATGAAGCGTTCGTCAACAGTCAGCTTCTTGCCGTCATCGCACTCAGGGCGAGGTTGGATGATCTCTTCGTTGAACTGATCGAACAGGAACGTGTAATCGCGCGGCATGAAGCCGATCATTGACGAGTTCCCAAAGTAGTACTTGTTGGGAAAGACTTTGCGAACCTGTCGCTGGATGGGCCACCACTGAATGTAGTGATTGGGCATGATGCTAATCCCGCCCTTGGCCAACACGTGCTCCCGCATGCGATTCACGTCGCCTTGGATCAGTGTGTCGAGATCGAAGAAAACGGCGGGGACATTGGGATCAAGCATCCCTTCTTTGAACATCGAAAGTTTTAGTCGGCACCCGGGTTTCAATTGCTCGTGGGGAACTGCGAACTTGGGGAACGGTCGCGTCTCGATCCGGGGGTCCAAGTCTGCTTCAGCGTTGTCGGTGATGCAGATGAAACGCAAGTCGCAGGTCGCGTTTGCCGTGATCGCAGCGACATGTCGATTGACCAGTCGCGCGTCGTAGCGGGTTCCCCATTTGACAAAGACGATTTGCAACATCGGATGCTCCGAGGTTTGAGACAAAAAATGGTTGCGGCGTTGTCGGGACGTTAGGGGATTCCATTCAACAGGTCAATCTTGATCTATCCCCACGCAAGCCGACGTTTTCCTGGGCAGCGGCCGGCAGGTAGCGAGTCTCAACCTTCTGACGAATCCGATTTGGGCCGCGAGCGAAAGGCGGCGACAACCAAGCCCACGGTGATGCCGAAGGCGGCGAAAACGCTTTGCGGCACCCAACAAACAAAAATGCCGAACATAACTTTGTCCAGCGGCATGCCCAGAGCGAACCCGGTCGAGATCGCGATGCCGATCAATCCTTTGGCGACAATCACCAGCAGTAATGCTCGCCAATACCAGCGAATACGGTCGGGCAGCATCGCCAGCCCGATTAACGCGGCGGGGCCGATTAAATACACGGCCAACAGAGTCACTCGTGATTGGCGATACGATGAAATCGCAGCGATGGCCAACGCGACGACCGTGGTCAGCACCAGCAGTGTTTTGGTCGAAAACTGAAACCTCAACCGCTGTGAATCCGCCTGCTCGCGTTCAAATTCTTCCACCCACTGGTTAAAGTGCTCGCGTCCCCAGACGCCCACGCAGCCAAAAACGAGTCCGGGGATCAGTGCGAAGGCGATGTTAATCATCACGGCTCGGTAATCGACAAACGCGCCGCGATAAAATTTGCCTGCTTCCCACACGGGTAACGGAAAACCAATCGATTCACTCGGTAGCGTTGGGTAACCCAACAGCGATCCGAACCCGCCGGTGCGAAAGAAAAACGAGACCGCGTTGACCCCGGCCATCAGCAAAAATCCACCGGCCAGTCCGCGGGTGAACCAGTGGCCCGCCGAGGTGCCGATCTTTTGCGGTGGGCGTTCGCGATTTGTCTCGGTGGATACTCGGGCCATATCGTTCTCGGAGTGCGTTGCGCACAACTTCTGCAAAATGGAGGTTGCCGCGTCGGTCGGTGTGCATCCCATCGTCGCTCAGCCGCTGATCGGGGGCAAGCGGAGTAGCGTTAGCAGTAACCGTGCCGATGCGGGTCCGGTTGTTTGATCAGAGCGGGCCGTGCGAGGGTGATGTTGGATAGGGTGGCGTTGGCGACTCGTTGCACGTGGGTAGCGCGAGTTGGACAAGGTGTTTAGAGGGGTACTCAATGCTCAGTACCCTGAACCCTGAACCCTGAAAACTGCCCCCCCCCGCGTGCCACACCTCGCGAGCAGGCGTTCGATAATTGGTCGCGTGGGCCAGGGGGTG
>CAZLFF010000136.1:0-9194 GCA_964558755.1 uncultured Pirellulaceae bacterium | reverse complement strand
CTCACCCACATCCAAGGTCGGCTCGGTTACCAAAAGTACGCCACGCGGATCGATCGACCATCCGCTCAACCCGATCTCCGTTGCGATCGCCGCCGAAGCCACTTTCGTCGCGCGGTCCATCGACACGAACATCAAGCATTTAGTGAAAACGCTCAAGCGAGCGGCCGAACACAAGGGCACGTCCTTCGTCGAGGTCTACCAAAACTGCAACGTGTTCAACGACGGAACCTGGGACTACGCCAAAAACAAGGACACCAAGGCCGACTGCACCGTTGAGCTGCAGCATGGCAAGCCACTGGTTTTCTCCAACGGCACCAAGGGCATCCGCCTGAACGGGTTCACACCCGAGGTTGTCGAATTGGATGGCAATGTGGCACAAGATGACTTGCTCTTCCATGACGAGAAAGCAACGACTCCGCAATTGGCGTTCTTGCTTTCTCGAATGCGGCACCCAGAATTCCCAGAACCGATCGGTGTGTTCCGAGACATTGAGCGCGACACCTACGACGATTTGATCAATGCCCAAGTGGCCGACGCTCGCCAAGAGAAAAACGAAGGCGAACTGGCGAGCTTGTTCGCTGGTGGAGATACCTGGACGGTCGAGTAGTCGACGCCGAATAGGTTTCGGGTGCCCAGCCGAAGGAACAACCACGATTGGACGCTCATTGGCCCAAGCGTTTCGTTGGTGTGCGGGGTGGGTCGTTTTAACCGTGAAAGCTCTGTTGCTTTCGCGGCTGACGAGGGCTGGTTTGCCTAAGCGGTAGGATTTGTTTGCCATGCCGGGCCATGTTCTTGCAACGTTTGAATTCGGCTCGATCAATGGCGGTGAGAACTCGTTTCTGACACTGATCGGCTCGCTGCGAGAGGCCGGCTGGACCTTCACGGGGCTGGTTCCACCCACTTCGCCGCTTGAGGGGCAACTGCACGCGTTGTCAATCGAAACGCGGCCGTTCCTTCCGCACACGGCGGACGGCACAAGGCTCTCTCAAGCTGATGTGCGAGAGCGAATTGCGACCGTCATCGAGGACGTTCAACCTGATCTTGTCCATTGCAATAGCCTCGCGATGAGTCGGTTGTGCGGCCCGGTCTGCCGATCGTTGCAAGTCCCATCGTTGGGCTACCTGCGTGATATCATCAAGATCAGCAAGAAGGCGATGGAGGACATCAATCAGCTGGATCGAATCATTGCCGTGTCTGCCGCGACGAGAAATTATCACGTTGATCGTGGTCTGGACGCAGATCGCTCTTTGGTCATTCACAACGGGATTGATCGCGAGGCGTTCTTGGCATCGGCAGCCCAACCGAAGCAAACCGAACGAGCGTCTAAGTCGATTCGCGAGCAGCTTGAGATCGAACCAAACTCGCAACTGATTCTATACTGCGGCCAGATCGGCATGCGAAAGGGACTCGATTCATTGATTGATTCCTTCGTCCAACTTTGTCGACTTCGCCACGCCGACCGCGTCCCGCTCCACCTGTTGATTGTGGGCGAACGTCACTCGAAGAAGCAAGAAGCGATCGAGTATGAACAAAACCTTCGTCAGCAAATCGTTGCTGCGAAGCTTGACCACCAAGTTCATTGGCTGGGCCGTCGGTCGGACGTTGCGGCAATCATGCAACAAAGCACGTTGCTGATGCACGCCGCGCGGCAAGAACCGTTGGGCCGTGTGCTGCTGGAGGCCGGTGCCGTGGGCCTGCCGATCGTCGCCACCAACGTTGGCGGTACGGGCGAAATTCTATGCGGGGAGTATTTGGCAGACCTGTTGGTCCCTTGTGACGATGCTGCCGAACTTGCAACCGCAGCTGCAGGTCTGCTAGATGACCCGCAACGACATGCCGAAATTTCCAAGCGGCTCGTGGAAACGATCGGCCAACGCTTTTCGATCGCCCGATGTGCTGAACAGCTTAAACGGCAGTACAAAACGCTCGTCACTGGCCACACGCATTCGCTCTGATCCAACGCGTTGTCATTCAGATCGCAAAACAAACGGTTGAAACCACAGGAGGTCGCTGCGATGATAGTCTGCCGCCCGACTGTTCAGATGGACTCGCGATGCCAGACGCCAAGCCCAACTCGAAACACCAGACAAACGAGCGGCCGAAACGCGATTTTGCGAGTTGCCTAAAACTAAGCCAGCTTCACTCGCCAGAAGTCGTTTCCGATTGGCTGCAGAAGCACGATTCGTGCGACGACATGAGGCTCGCGTCCCAGCTAGTTCGCGATGGACACCTAACGAAGTGGCAAGCAAAATACCTGCTTTCAGGCCGCTACCGTTTGCATCTCGGAAATTACCGTCTGTTGGAGCGAATTCACCGCGATGAGTTTGGCGATCGCTTCGTCGCGGTACACCCAAACCTCGGGCGTCAGGTGCTGATTCAAGTCTTACCGATGGAGCTTACCGCAGCCGCGGACCAGCGCGAGGCGTTTTTAGCGAATGCTGGAAAAGTTGGCGAGCTGGACCACCCGAATTTGCTTCATGTCTACGATATCGACCATGACCAGGGACGTTACTTTCTCGTCACCGAGCATGTCGCAGGCGAATCACTGGCCAACCTAGCGGACAAGTCTTTTACCCCCGCGGCGGTCGGCCGAATCGTCCGTGACGCAATCGCGGGCTTGCAACATGCCCATGCGAACGGCTTGGCCCACGGCCGGATGACACAGCAAAGCGTGCTCATCACCGATTCTGGAACCGCCAAGATAACCCAACTGGCCCTGGCTCCGCTGGCGAATCAAGCGACCGACGAACCGCTCGCCGACCTTGTGGCGGTCGTTAACGAAATTGGTCCTGCATTGGCGTCTCGGACGGCTCATATCGAAGAACGTGAAGAATTGACTGCCTTGCTGGCCAACCTACGCGGGAGCTTAGCCAGCGCCTCCGATTTTGATGTCGCATTTTCGACGCTTTCGAGTTGGGTTGATGCGACGTCCAATCCAACTGCTGCGGCACCGATTCCGGCCAGCCCGCCACGGGGCCAGCAAGAATCAAACTGGGCTGAATTGCAGGAACCGCTTGGCCAACCAAAGAGGAACCAGGCGGAACGGCCCTCCGCGACAGCGAACGCGGATGAAGAAAATCGATTTCTCCCAACCTCGTGGCTGCTGGCAGGAGTCGCCGCTGTATCATTGCTGCTTGGCGGGCTTGGGGTTGCCGGATTTTCTTGGGTTAATCGATCTTCTGACCCATCGAGTCTGACATTGAATCGAACGAACTCGGCGGCTAGGTCCGTTTCGGCCAGCGCATCCAATCAAATGCAAGACACGGGTTCAGGCAAGCTTTCGAGGATCGAATGGTCCGAATTTCCCGGCAAGAAACCAAGCGCCGCTCCGGGCGTCGACGGATTTCCATCAACAGGTTCGCTCGAAGACTCGTCCCCAGAAAACGCGTCCCCAACCAAGCCCAAAACGAAGACAACCCTTCCAACGCGTCAGCGTATAGCGAAGCAGCGCGGCAATGAACCGATTTCGGCCGTGACACGCGTCGCCCCAAACCCGAAACCGAACACTCCGAGACCACCGACGGCTAAGGCTCAACCCAAACGACCCGCCGCCAAAACCGCCAACCGAAAGCGTGGTCCGGCAGCAACGAAAATTGAAGGAACGAGCGAATCCAAAGCCGCCGGGAAAAAGCCAGCCGCAGAACCACACGAACAGAACAAAAAGGAAGAGGAAGCTACCGGGCCGTTCGACAGGCTTGCTGAAACGGTCGACCTGCCCAACACTGAGTCTCTCGACGCCGTTGAGCTGGGGAAAATCAAAACGGGTTCGACGTATTTGCTGGGGTTGGAATTGATCGCACCGGCCGGAATCGCGAGCGGCAAAACAACCTTCGTTGCCACCCGTGCCCCAAAGAATAAGCAGCGATGGAACCTGGAGGTCAAGCGTAACCCTCGAGCGAAGGGAAAAACAATTGGCAAATTTCAATTCGACTGGGAGACGGAGCGGCTCGATTTCCAGTGGACCGAGGACGCCGCACGTTCGAAGTTCGCCAACAACATTCGAAATGCCGGACTGAAACTAACCGTCGCTAGTGAATCGCGAACGATCGGGCTTCGCAAACCACTGAAACTGGAACCCCTAACGCTATCTGCAAAGACACTCGCCGGTCGCGCCGACTGCATGATTGACCACTTGCCAAATCCAGAGATGATCACAGTCGAGCTATTGCCCTGGAAAGCAGCAGGAATGCCGGAAACATGGATTGAACCCGCGATCGTTCCCGTTGGGCAGTCAGCAGTCGTTCACTTTCACGAAGCGGTCAGCAACCGGTTTTGCTTCCTGCAGATCAACACGAACATGCGAAAGAAAGTGAGCCTCGAAACGCAACTGGTTTTGAAACATGCCGAAGGCACGTTGGCTCCAGTCAGATCACAAGCCGAATTAAAGCAGTTGGCAGCCTCCGTCCGGCAGGCAGCAGCCGAGTATGCGCAGGAATACAACGCAAAGAAAGACCTTCAAGCACCAAAGGGCAAGATCACTGCGTTCAAGGAATATGTCGCGAAAGTCAAGTCGAACATGACGAAGGCCCAGAAACAAACGACCATCGCGCAGCAGAATATCGAGATCCTGAGCACCGTCTACGACCGCGCAATCCCCGCACAGATCATCTTTCGCTCGGGCGATCACCGAGTCGTGCTGGCTGACACGACTCTGAAGTAAGCGACGCAAAACCGCGGCTGCCAAACGCTCGACCGTAGCTCGACAATCGCTTTCCTAAATCAATCGCGTGAACCCTCGTTGCTGTTTGGGGCTCTCGGGAACTACAATTGTTCAGCACCTAATTTTGCGCATGATTCTTTGAACGCGAACGGACCGTTCGTGTTGGTTTTGGTAAGCGACTATGATTCGAGTTGGTATTGTTGGCGGGACGGGTTATACAGCGGTCGAGCTAATCAAATTGCTCCTGCGCCACCCAGAAGTCCAGATTACCCGTGTGACCTCGCGCGACGAGGCCCATCCTCATTTGGGCGACGTTCACACAAGCTTACGTGATCGCCTGGACCTGAATTTCGAAACGTTGAACGTTGAATCATTCGCCAAAGACGTCGACTGTGCGTTCTGCTGTTTGCCTCACGCGGCTTCGGCGGCTGTCGTTGGTTCGCTGATCGACGCTGGTATTCGAGTCGTCGATTTCAGCGCGGACTATCGCTTGAACGACGTCGCCACGTTCGAAAAATGGTACGACGTGACTCATCCGGATGCGGACCGAGTCGGCAGGGTACCGTACGGGATTCCAGAGTTGTTCCGTGAATCGATCCGATCGGCAAATCTGGTCGCCAACCCTGGGTGCTTCCCAAGTTCCGCGATTCTTCCGTTGGCGCCGCTTGTCAAAGCCGGGCTGGTCGATGGGAGTTCGCTGATCGTCGACTCCAAGACGGGTGTGTCGGGGGCAGGGCGGAAGCCGAACCTTAAATTCCACTATCCCGAATGCAATGAGTCGGTCGCCGCTTACGGCGTGGGAACGCATCGACACATGCCAGAGATCGATCAGATTCTCGGCCGCTTCACCGGTAGCACGACATCGACCATTTTCACACCTCACCTGATTCCGATGGACCGCGGGATTTTGTCGACGATTTACGTCAACCCGGCCGAGGGCGTTCAAGTGGATTCGGCGATGGACTGTCTGAACGATTTCTACAAACGTGAGCCGTTCGTCCGCGTCACCAGCCAGCTGCCGATCACCAAAGACGTTGCGCACACCAATTTTTGTGACGTCACCGTTCGCCAATGCGGTGGTCGCTTCGTGATCGTTAGCGTTCTGGACAACCTGATCAAAGGAGCCAGCGGGGCGGCGGTGCAAAATTTCAACGCCATGTTCGGTTTCGACGAGGCAACCGCGTTAAAGTAGTAGTGCGACGAGCTAGATCGCATCACAAACGCAAATTTTCAAATCTCACCATACAAATTTGAAACTTCAAATTCCGCATTCAAAAATGACCCTCCCATTCGGCTTCCGATACTCCGGCGTCACCTGTGGCATCAAAGCCTCAGGGAAACGGGACCTTGCGGTAATTTCGACCGACGACACTGCTGTTGCCGCAGGCGTTTACACGACGAACCTCGTTCATGCGGCAAGCATCGACTGGAACCGGTCGATCACACCAAGCGATCAATTCCGAGGCATCGTGATTAACTCGGGCAACGCGAACGCGTGCACGGGCGATGAGGGCGTCGTCGCGAACGAGCAGATGGCGATGCTGCTCTCGGCGCAGCTTGACTGTGATCCGCAGCAAATCGCAGTGCTGTCCACCGGCATCATTGGGCATCAACTGCCGATGGAGAAACTGCAAACGGGAATCCCGGCCGCCGTCTCGGCCGGTGGTAGCTCAACCGAACACTTCACTGCCGCCAGTGAAGCGATCCTCACCACCGACCAAGGCACCAAAGCAGTGACTCGAACGGTCACAATTGACGGCCAAGAAATTCGCATCGCAGGTATGGCCAAGGGTGCTGGGATGATTGGGCCTCGCATGGCGACAATGCTGGCGGTCGTGACAACCGACGCCCACATAGAACCAAAGATAGCTCAAGAGTTAATTCGTGCGGCGGCCGATCACTCATTCAATCGAATTAGTGTCGAGGGCCACATGAGCACCAACGACGCGTTGGTTTTGATCGCCAGCGGAAAATCGAGTGCGAAGTTGGACTCGGCCGAATCACGATCCGCGTTTGCCGATGGCTTGAACGACGTGTGCTTGCAAATGGCTCAGCAAATTCCGGCCGACGGCGAGGGAGCGTCTCACTCGATCGCCATCGAAGTATCCGGCGCTGCTTCGGACGATGACGCGGACACGATCGCTCGCGCGATTGCAGCGAGTAATTTGGTGAAAACAGCCGTCACCGGCAATGACCCGAACTGGGGCCGGATTGTTTCAGCAGCCGGTTACTGCGGCGTTGACTTCGACGCATCCCAAGTCGGCCTGAAGCTGAACGGGCACGCAGTCTTTTCGGCGGGGCAGCCCATCGCGTTCGACGAGGCATCCGTCAGCCAAGCGATCGCGGATTCGTTCGAAACGGTCATCGAACTAACCGTCGGCGCAGGGAGCGGAACGGCATCCCACTGGACTAGCGACCTGACCACCGCATATGTGGAATTCAATTCGGAATACACGACTTAGCCGGTGACTGTCGCGGTGGCCGCAGGCGGTTCCACGTCGTGCCAATCCCGCCATTTGTTCAGCCGTCGGCTCTCGATCCGTGTCGCGCTCACCGAGCCCTTGCCCAACCGCGATCTCCGGCCGCCAGCAGTCACTCTTCCCATCGATTTGCCGTGAAATGGCCGACTATTGGTTGACACCTGCGTGCTTCCCAATATTCTTTCTCTACTGAAATCGCCCAACTCGCAGCCCCAAAATTGCCCAACGAGAAACTCATGGTTCAAGATAACAGCGCAGACAGTCCCGACGATGTTGACTTGGATATGCTCGACGATGCCGAACTGGTCACGCCGTTGGAAGACAAGAAGCTGATCCCAGAGGACCCGACCGCAGACGTGGTTGATGAATTCGATGAGACTGATTTTGACGAGGACTTCGACGACGATTTCGAGGAAGAAATCAAGGGCGAGTACGATCTTGAGGACGACAAATACGGCGAGGAATTCGACCGGGAGTTCGGGCACCTGACTGATCCCGTTCGCGCGGCGGCTCGGAAGGCAGCCATGAAAGCAAAGGCTGCCGAGAACCGGGCGCTGGAGAAAGCGGAAAAAGAGAAAGCGAAAGAGAAAGCCAAGAAGAAATAGGGTCTTTGGCCTCGCATTTACAGGCCCCAAGCATTCGCGGATAATAAGAAGCGTTCGATTGAGCCGCTGGTTTCGGACCGGCG
The DNA here is from genome assembly GCA_964558755.1 of uncultured Pirellulaceae bacterium. Classification (GTDB taxonomy): domain Bacteria; phylum Planctomycetota; class Planctomycetia; order Pirellulales; family Pirellulaceae; genus Mariniblastus. The sequence continues at coordinate 1,366 of CAZLFF010000136.1, read as the reverse complement.
GCTATTTTCGTTTCTACGTCTTCATCGTTCTGCTATTTTGTCGTTGCCATGCCTTTCGAGCCCGTCCAACCCGGCGCTAATTTTCCAAAACTCGAAGAATCGATCCTCGACTTCTGGCGCGAAAATCGCGTTTACGAACAATCGCTGGAACAACGCCAAGGACAGCAGCGATACGTCTTCTTTGAAGGACCGCCGACCGCCAATGGCAAACCCCACCCGGGCCACTGCCTAACCCGCGCGATTAAGGACTTGTTCCCTCGTTACAAAACGATGCGAGGGTACTTTTGCGAGCGAAAGGCTGGCTGGGACACGCACGGACTGCCGGTTGAGGTGGAGGTCTGCAAAGAGCTGGGCATCCACAGCAAAGAGGACATCGAAGCGTACGGCATCGAGCCGTTCATCCACAAGTGCCAGCAATCCGTTTGGCAGTACATGCAACAATGGGAGCAGCTGACTGAACGATTGGGCTTTTGGGTCAAGCTGGACGAAGCCTACGTCACCTACCATCAAAGCTATGTCGAATCGGTTTGGTGGTCGCTAAAGAACTTGTACGATCGCAACTTGTTGTACGAAGGCCACAAAATCATCTGGTGGTGGGCCCAAGGTGGCACCGCGTTATCGGCTGGCGAGGTAGGGCAGGGCTATAAAACCGTTAAAGACCCATCGGTTTTCGTGCTGTTTCCGCTGGTCGATCAAACTGGATACGACAAACCCACCAGCCTGTTGGTCTGGACCACCACACCCTGGACACTGCCGTCGAATCAGTTCGCGGCGGTCAACGAATCCATCGAGTACTCGGTGGCGTATGATCCCGAACTGGATCAAAACATCATTTTGGCCAAGGACTTGGTCGAATCGATCGGGGCCAAGCTAAAGCGAGAGCTAGAGATCAAATCGACTTGCATGGGCAGCGAACTGGTTGGCCAGCGCTACGTCCCACCTTTTGATTACTACTACAAGACTCAAGGCGACGAAGCGGGCAAACTAAAATCGGGCGAGACCCAGCACACGGCATGGCGTATTACGTCTGCGGATTTCGTCACGACCGATAGCGGAACAGGAGCCGTCCACGAGGCTCCGGCGTTTGGTGAGGTTGATTATGAGCTGCTGGCCAGCGAACAGGATCGTTTCGTACCGGGTGAAGGCCCAAGCCTGATCTGCGCGGTTGGACCGAACGGCAAGTTCACCAGCGAAGCCCCTGATTACGAAGGGCAATGGGTCAAGGATTGCGACAAACCGATCGCTCGTCGCTTGAAAGAGGAAGGCAAGCTGTACTTGCTGGATCAGTACGAGCACGAGTATCCGTTCTGCTGGCGAGCCGATGACGATCCGCTGATCCAATACCCGCGACAGAGCTGGTTCATCC
>CAZLFF010000135.1:0-9220 GCA_964558755.1 uncultured Pirellulaceae bacterium | reverse complement strand
AACAGCGATGGTTTCTTGAACGCGTGGATTGACTTCAACAGCAATGGTACGTTCGACGCCGGCGAACAGATTGCAACCGATTTCGCGATCAACGCTGGCGATACCGACATTACGGTCAGTGTGCCAACCAACGTCACCGGAGCCATGGCGGCTCGATTCCGATTTACGTCTGATGATCCGGCTGGAGCTCTTGGCCCGGATGGACATTGGGATAACGGTGAAGTCGAAGACTACATCCTCGGTGCGATCGGAAACTACGTCTGGGAAGACAACAGCTTTGGCGGATCGTATGACGGCATTCAAGGCGACAGTGAATCCGCCGTCTCGAACGTGCAAGTCTTCTTGCTCGATGGCGCGGGCAATCGGATCACGGACGCGGATGGCGACGACGTGATGACGACAACCGACGCGAGTGGCTTCTATGAGTTCGCGGGTCTGCCTGCGGGCAACTACCGAGTCGAGTTCGTGGCTCCGGCTGGCATGGAGTTCACTCGCTCCAACCAAGGTGCCGACGACGCGTTGGATTCAGATGCGAACCCTTCGAACGGACAGACCGGATCCGTCAGCTTGGCCGCTGGTGAGATCAACAACACGCTCGATGCGGGTCTGGTTGAGTACGACTACGGTGACTTGCCGGACGGTTACGGCACGACCAACGGTTCGGCGGCGGGTGCGGCGAAGCACGTTGTTGACGGCACGACTTTCCTCGGTGCGGGCGTCGATGCGGAAGCCAACGGTCAGCCGAACACGACGGCGACCGGTGACGATACGACCGACGATGAAGACGGTGTGACTTTCTTGACGCCGATGATACCCGGTGGTGTTGCCGACATTCGTGTCAACGCGAGCGTCGATGGTTTCTTAAACGCTTGGATTGACTTCGACAGTAACGGCACGCTTGATGAAGTGACCGTGACGGCGGTTAACGGGATGGCGATCACTCCGACGAACATCAACGACTTGGCGTTGACCGCCGGTGATACGACTTTGACGATCGACGTTCCGGCGAACGCGGACGGGCACATGGCGGCTCGGTTCCGATTCAGCAACGACGCGATGGGTGCCGCCCGCAGTGCGAATAACGCTTGGGGCAACGGTGAAGTCGAAGACTACGTGCTCGGTTGCCTTGGCGATTTTGTGTTCCTTGATAATGGAACCGGTGCTGGCGGTGTGCCGGGCGACGGGATTCAAAACGGAACCGAAGCCGGTGTGGCGGGCGTTGTGGTGACGCTGCTTGACGCGGCGGGAAGTCCGATTCTTGATCCGAACGGCAACGCGATCTCGACGACGACCGCGGCCGATGGGACTTATAAGTTTGTTGGTCTGCCAGCCGGTGATTACCGCGTGCAGTTTGGTTCGCCGGGAAGTTTGGTTCTGACGGACGCGAACCAAGGCGGCGATGACGGGCTTGATAGTGACGCCGATGTGGCGACGGGAATTACTGCGCAGGTTTACACGATCGGCCCGGCCGTGACAGATGTGAGTGTGGATGCCGGTGTGCGAGAAGTCGACTTTGGTGACTTGCCGGATGTTTACAACACGCGAAGTGTCGATAACGGCCCGCGCCATGCTCTTGATGGTGTGACATATCTTGGAAGCAGTGTCGATGGCGAAGGCAACGGGGCTCCGACGGCTGACGCGACCGGCGATGACACGGCGACAAGCGACGATGAAAACGGCGTGACGTTCTTGACACCGCTTGCTCCAGGACGCTCGGCGACGATGGAAATCGAAGTGGCGTCGGCGGGTTACTTGAACGCATGGATTGACTTCAACAGCGATGGTGTGCTGGACGAAGTCACCGTGACGGAGATAAATGGTTCGGCGATCACTCCAACGGCAATCAACGATTTGAACTTTGCGGCGGCGGGGACTTACACGTTGAAGTTCGATGTGCCTGCGAACGCGGAAGGAACGATGGCGGCTCGGTTCCGCTACACGGCGGACGCGATGGGTGCGGCTCGGGCGACGACTGGTTTCGCGGCGACGGGTGAAGTCGAAGATTATGTGCTGGGTGCGATCGGCGATTACGTTTGGCTGGACAACGGCAGCGGAACGGGTAGCGATGGTCAACAGAACGCGGGCGAGCCGGCGGTTGCGGGCGTGACGGTTCGGTTGATGGACGCGGCGGGCAATCCGGTTGTCGATGCGGATGGCAATGCGATCACGACAACGACGGCGGCTGATGGAAGATACGAGTTCCCGGGCTTGCCGGCGGGTAATTACCGAGTCCAATTCGATTTGCCGAACGGGTATCAGTTCACCGATGCCAACACGGGCGGCGACGCGACGGACAGTGACGCGAACCGCACGACGGGTTTGACGAACCAGGTTTACTCGATCGCTGCGGGTACGAATGAAACGACGGTCGACGCGGGTTTGTTGCAGCAGGACTTTGGTGATTTGCCTGACAGCTACAACACGACGACCGCGAACAGCGGGCCTTCGCACGGAATCGACGGAACGACTTTCCTCGGTGTGGGCGTTGATGCGGAAGTCGATGGGCAGCCTTCAAGTGATGCTCTTGGCGATGACGCGACCGACGACGAAGACGGCGTGGTGTTCCTCGATCCGATCGTGGCCGGAACGACAGCTCGCGTGCAGGTGACGGCTTCGACCGACGGTTTCTTGAACGCTTGGATTGACTTCAACGGCAACGGATCGTTCAACGCCGGCGAGCGAATCGCGACGGATACTCCGCTGACGGCCGGTGTGAACATCGTCAACGTGACGGTGCCGGCGAACGCGACGAGGCTGATGGGCGCAAGGTTCCGCTTCACCAGCGACGATCCGAGCGGGGCTCTCGATTCGACGGGGGCTTGGGATAACGGTGAAGTCGAAGATTACATCCTTGGCCGAATCGGGAATTACGTCTGGCAAGATAACGGTGCGGGCGGCGCAACGGCGCTGGATGGAATTCAAGACGCAGGTGAGCCTGCAGTTGCGGGAGTGCAAGTGTTCTTGCTGGATGGTGCAGGCAACCGCGTCACCGATGCGGGCGGCAATGATGTGATGACGACGACGGATGCGAGCGGGCTTTATGAGTTCGCTGGGCTTCCGGCGGGTGATTACGCGGTCGAGTTTGTGGCTCCGGCTGGGTATAGCTTCACGACGGCGAACGCGGGTGCGGACGATGCGGTCGACAGTGACGCGAGCACTGCCGATGGCACGACAGGCTCAATCACGTTGGCGGCGGGCGGCGAAAATCTGACGCTAGACGCGGGTGTGGCACAGTTTGACTACGGCGACTTGGTCGACAGTTACGGCACAACGAACGTGGCCGGCGGTGCCCGACATGTGCTCGACGGGATGACCTATCTCGGTGCGTCGGTCGATGGGGAAAGCAATGGCCAACCCGTGGCGGATGCCCTTGGTGACGACGCGACCAACGACGAAGACGGCGTAACCTTCAACGGGCCGTTGGTTGCAGGTCAGTCGGCAAGTATCACGGTCAACGCAAACTCGGACGGCTATCTGAATGCTTGGATTGATTTTGATTCGGATGGAACGCTGGACGAGATCAGCGTAACACACGTCAACGGTGTTCCCGTGGCGGCCGGTACGACAGTCAGCGATTTGGTTTTGGCGGCTGGCAACACGACGATTCAGTTCGATGTTCCTGCGAACGCGACGGGCAACATGGCGGCTCGATTCCGGTTAACGGCGGACGCAATGGGTGCGGGTCGAAGCACGACAGGCACATCGCTTTCGGGTGAAGTCGAAGATTACGTGCTTGGGTCGATCGGCAACTACGTCTTCAGCGACGCGAACAATGATGGTTTGCAAACCGGAGAAAGTCCGGTGGCTGGCGTCGAAGTGTTCTTGTTGGACGCTGCCAGTAATCGCATGAACGATGCGGCCGGTAATCCAATCACGACAACGACCGACGCGGCGGGGATGTACGAGTTCGCTGGGCTTCCGGCGGGCGACTACCGCGTTGAGTTCGTCGCCCCGGCGGGGACTTACATTGCGATGCAGAACGCAGGTGCTGACGACGCGATTGATTCCGACGCCGATCAAATGACGGGCATCACGGGGACTTACACGATTGGTGCCAATACCACAGAGGACGCCGTCGATGCTGGCCTGACGACCCGTGATCGCGGCGACCTGCCAAGCGGATTCGACGTTTCGATCGCCGACGGCGGCCCAAGCCATACGCTTGACGGTTCGACGTACTTGGGTGCCACCGTGGACGGTGAAGCGGACGCGACCAACACGGCCAACGCGTTGGGCGATGACAACGCCGGGACCGACGACGAAGACGGCGTAGTGTTCACGACTCCGCTGGCTGCTGGAACGACGGCTGCGATTGAAGTAACCGCGTCAACCGCGGGATACTTAAACGCATGGGTGGACTTCAACGGTAATGGGACGTTCGATGGTGGCGAGCAGATCGCGACGGATGTTGGCCTGACCGCAGGAGCCAACACGATCAATGTGAACGTTCCGACGGATGCTCAGGGAATTTTGGCCGTGCGATTCCGCTTCACCAGCGACAGCACGGGGGGCACATTGACACCGAACGAGCATTGGGACAACGGTGAGGTCGAAGACTACGTGCTGAACTCGATTGGCAACCTCGTGTTCCAAGACGACGGCGACGGAATTCAAGAACCCGGCGAGACGCCGCTGCCAAACGTAAGGCTCTACCTGAAAGATGCCGCGGGCAACCGAATCCAAGACGCGAACGGCAACGACATTTCAACGGTGACCGACGCCAGCGGAAACTACGAGTTCGTTGGCTTGCCAGACGGAACCTACACGATCGAAGTCGAACTGCCGGCAAACTATGGTCTGACTTCGCAGAACGCTGGAGCAGACGATGCGCTCGACAGTGATTTTGATGCCGCGATGCGAATGTCTGACCCTGTCGTCGTGGCGGGTGGCCAGACCGACAACAGCGTGGACGCGGGTTTGGTTCAGTTCGACTTTGGCGACTTGCCAGGAATCTACGGCCAGACGTCGCTGTTTGACGACGGAGCCCGACACATTGTTGACGGCGCAACATTCCTGGGGGCTGGCGTAGACGTCGACTCCGATGGTTTGCACTCAGCCGACGCCATGGCGGATGACAATGCTGGTGATGACGAGGACGGAATCGTGTTCGTGACGCCGCTGGCACCGGGAACTTCGGCAACGATCGACGTCCAAGCCGGGTCTGACGGATACTTGAATGGCTGGATCGATTTCAATAGCGATGGCACGCTCGACGAAGTGACCATCACGGCCATCGACGGCGTTGCGTTGGCAACTCCGACGACGATCTCAGATTTGAGTTTGACGGCGGGCGCTCACCGACTGACCGCCGATGTCCCGACCGATGCCACCGGCACCATGGCGGCCCGATTCCGCTTTACCAGTGACGCCATGGGCGTTAGCCGATCGAGTTCCGGCCAATGGGACAATGGGGAAGTCGAAGACTACGTACTGGGGTCGCTAGGGAATCGCGTCTTCTTTGACACGGGGACTGGAACGACGGGCAACGGCCTCCAAGACATCGGCGAGGGCGACGTCGCTGGAGTGAACGTGTACTTGCTTGACGCCGCGGGAAATCGAATTCAGGACGCCAACGGAAATGACATCGTTGCGGTGACCGATGCAAACGGAATGTACGAGTTCCCCGGCTTGCCAACGGGTGACTACCGCGTCGAATTTGCCTTGCCGGCTGATCACGTTTTCACAGTGGCTGACCGAGGTGCAGACGAAGCGACCGATAGCGATGCAAACTTCACGACCGGCGTCACCGATCAGACCTTCACGATTGTTGCTGGCCAAACAAACAACGACATCGACGCAGGCGTGCTGCCAGATGCGTCTCTTGGGGATCGCGTCTGGTTCGACATCAATGCGGATGGAGTTCAAGATCCTGGGGAACCGGGGCTCGCGAACGTGGACGTGCGAATCGATATCGACATTGATGGAGACGGCACCACGGACTTTACTGAAACGACATCGACTGACGGCGATGGGAATTACCTGTTCCCGACTTTGCCACCGGGCGAAGTATTCGTATCCATCAGCAACACGCCGCCGGGATACGTGGGGACTTTCAGTGCCGATGGTGGCGCAACCGATGATTTCACGGGAACACTTAACCCGAATGAGGATCGACGGGATGTCGATTTTGGCCTGACTGGAAACAGCAGCTTGTCCGGAACCGTTCACGAAGACGGAGTCGATGACGACACCGAACCGTTCTTGATCGACGGCGTTCAAGACGCGGGCGAACCGGGCATCCCGAACGTGACGATTACGCTAAACGGCGTGACGACGGGCGGCCTAGCTTTCACTAGAACCGCCGTAACAGATGGCAATGGCGACTATAGCTTTGGCGATCTTCCACCGGGAACGTACACCATTGTCGAGACCCAGCCGACGTCCGCTCCGCTGACCGCGTCGTCACCGAACTACGTCGACGGCCTAGACACACAGGGCTCCCTGTCGGGCGATGATCCTGGCAACACGCTCCAGAATGACACATTGTCTGGAATCAACTTGGGAGTTAACGAAGACGGTATCAACTACGACTTCAGCGAAGTCCCGGAAGCTCGCACCGATGGCTACGCCTTCGTTGACGACAATGACAATGGCATATTTGACGTGGGAGAGCAGGGCATTCCAGGTGTTACTGTGACCTTAACCGGAACCGACGTATTCGGAAGCGCTGTGAACACGTCCACCATCACAGACGCCAACGGATTCTACGAATTTACTGGTCTGTACGCCGGAACGTACTCGCTGACGGAAGCACAACCAAGCCAGTTCGCCGATGGTCAGGAACAGATCGGCAGCCGATTGGTGACGGTTTCGAATGACAGCTTCAGCAATCTTGGATTGACTTGGGGCGACAACACATTCAGCTATAACTTTGGCGAAATCCAAGGTGGAACCACCAGCGGCTTCGCACCCAACCTGCCACCGCTGTTCTTCCAACCCCCGATTCGAATTAGCGGGTTCATCCCGGCGGGTCCGGGTCCGATTTATCGAGGCGATCAGATCTTTACCAACTCGAATCCGTTATCACTTGACAGCGGGCAGCCGGTTTCGGGTGGCTACTCCATCGATCGAGGCACGCCAGAAGATGATTGCGGCTGCGAGGAAGTCGCTGAGACGCCATGTGAAGTCATCGAAACTCCTTGCGACACAGTTCCTCATGTCGCCCCGTGTGAACAGATAATCACGGAACCTGATTGCGGTTGCGAGGCGGCTCCTGTGGAAGGTCTGCCAGTGGAACAAGGCTTACTTATCGGCGAGTTTGATGCCGAAGAGCCCGAAGTTGAAGCGGAGCAAGCTGAAGAACCCACCGATGACGACAAGCCGATGATTCCCAATCACGTGCTGAATAAACCATCGTTCTTAAAGCGGATGAGCGATTGGTTCGTTGGGTAGTGCCCCTATGAATTCCATACGTTGGCTGGCGAACGAGTTATCGGACCTAATCCCGTTGGCCAGTTGACAGTGCCCGGCGCATCGCAGCGAAAACGCATACGTCTTCGCTGCGACGCCGGCTTTGTTTTTTCGCGCTCTCGAATATGAATTCACACCCTGAGCGATTCGGGATGGGGCGAAATTGAGCAAGGCTCGAGCTTATCAGCCTGTCGCTTGCGAATAAGACGCTCCTACCGAACTTTTTGCGTCGGCGACCCGTCACTGCGGGTTATCATCACGTACAGGCCAGCTCCAACCGCTAACGTGGCAATGCCCATTCCTAGCTCCCACGGCTTCTGCGACGCCTGAAACCAGAGCATGTAAATGTTCATGGTCGCGAACAGCGCAACCGGAAACCATACCATTGGGACTCGATAAGGCCGTGCCGCCAACGGACGATGCACGCGCAACCAAACGACAGCCAGCACTGTCATCAGACTCGACAAGATCAAGATCGATTGGATGTAGTAGATCAGCTGCTCAAACTTCATGCTGATCACTAGGCCCAACACAAGAACGGTCTGCAATAGAATACCCCACGCTGGAACTCCAAACCTATTCCGCCGAGCCAACCAGCGAAACGCGTTGTAGTCTTCGCCCATCGTCGCGGCCACGCGCGGGCCGGCCCAAGTCATACTGCTGATCGTTGAAAGCAAACCAAAACTAATCAACGCGCCCATCAGGGTTCCTCCGCGGTCCCCAAAAATGGATTTGGCGGCAACAAGCCCAACTTCAAGCTGGCCTTCAAGCTCCATCATCGGCGCTGCTCGCAGGAATGAGACGTTCAGCAACACGTACAGTGCCGTCACGAAAACCGTCCCGGCAATCAGCGCGCGCGGCAAGTTTTTGCCAGGGTTTTTGATTTCGCCTGCGATGTAGGCCGCGGCGTTCCAACCCGTGTAGGCGTACATGACAAACACCAATGACGTGGCAAAGGCCGGACTCAGCAGTCGCTTTCCATCCTCCGGGCCGGGCCACCACGAAACCGCCTGCGGTTGACTGATTGTAAACGCGGCGGAAATGAAGATCAGAATCAGCAAGATCTTGGCCGATGTCGCCACCAACTGAAATCGGCCCGTCGCCGTTACGCTTCCTAGATGAATGGCCGAAACGACAAGGACGGCCGGGATCGAAAACCACCACGCATCCCAGCCGGTCATCGCACACAGATAAGCCCCCAGCGCGACCGCAGCGGCCGCAACCGGTGCTGAAAAACCCACGGTCACCGACACCCAACCTGCTAAAAATCCCGGCAGCGGGTGATATGCCTCGCGGAGCAAATGATACTCGCCTCCGCTTCGCGGCATCATCGCACCCAACTCGGCGTAGCAAAGAGCACCACAGACCGAGATCACTCCTCCCAACAACCACAGCAAAACGATCAAAAAACCGCTGGGCAAATCTGCCAGCTGGAAGCCGAGACTCGTAAAGACACCGGTGCCGACCATGTTGGCGACCACAATTGCGGTTGCAACTGGCAGCGAAATTTGACGTTCCTCGGACGACATCGCGGCGGGCTACCTCGTGGGGCTCAAAAACGTAGACGTGCGAAGGCGAGGGGCAGGGCAAAACCCGGTTGATCACCAGTCAATCTCAACCTCACCCCATTGGCCTCGGTTCTCGTCAACTGACACACTCAGCTTAGAAATATGATCACCAAACAAATCACCGGTCCTGCGCCGCAGTTCATGAGCAATATGCAACGCCATTAGTTCGGCAGTCGTGTTGGCGATCGGCAACAGCACGCAGTCTTCGACCGGGAACACCCAACGCTTCTTCTGGAAGCTCA
>CAZLFF010000134.1:0-9383 GCA_964558755.1 uncultured Pirellulaceae bacterium | reverse complement strand
CGGGCGTATTCTGGCACACGCAGGGCAGCGGCAAGAGCATTTCCATGTGCTGCTACGCGGGCAAGCTGCTGCAGGAAGTCTTCGCCAACACTTCCGTGACTGGGCCGCGGCTGTTACGGTTTAGTGGGGCCTACGAATTATGAGGGGAGTTAATCAACCATGCCCGATCAGAACGAAACCCAAGCGGCGATTGCACTTGCTAAGTCGACCGCGGCGACGTCGCTTGTTCCGTCTCTCGATACGAATCTGCTGCTTAGTTATCCAGACGATGCCAATCGTGATTTGCTCGCTTTTCTGAAACGGAACGAGGATAGGGAGAAACTTAGCGGTAAGCGGATTGCGATTCTTTCGACCGATGGTGTGGAAGAAGTCGAGCTAACCATTCCGCTAAAAAAGTTGCGAGAGATGGGGGCCGAGGTTCATGTGGTTGCTCCAGGGGCGTCTGATATTCCTCCGTTGGGAATCATCATGCCGGCGACGCGGAAGTCACACATCATGACCATTCGCTTTATCGAACCTGCCGGCTGGCACCCGGTCGACGTCTGGTTATCCGAAGCCGATCCGTCAAACTATGACGCGGTCATCATCCCGGGCGGTGCGTGGAACCCTGATCTGCTTCGTGGTAATCCCGACGCGTTGTCCTTTATCCAGAAAATGGACGCCGACGAAAAGCTGATCTGCGCGATCTGTCATGGGCCGCAAGTGTTAATCAGTGCGGGACTGGTCGCTGGCAAAAAAGCCACCAGTTGGCCGCTGATGCTGGTCGACCTTGAGAATGCCGGTGCCCAACTAGTGGATGAACCTGTGGTGATTGACGATCGGCTGGTGACCAGCCGCGGGCCATTGGATCTGCCCAACTTCATTGAAGCGATTGCTCAACGGCTGGAAAATTCGTGATGCACGGTTCGGAGCGAGAACACGAATTGGCACCAATCTTTACGAATCAAAAATCAAAAACTGGGGAACCGCTGATTTGCTCAAGCTCCATATTCGTGTCAAATCGTAGAAATCCGTGTTCCTTCAACGAGAAAAGGCCCGAAGCGGAATGCTTCGGGCCTTTATGAAAGTGGACCCAATCGGGATCGAACCGACGACCTCTTGCATGCCATGCAAGCGCTCTCCCAGCTGAGCTATGGGCCCGTTTGAAAACCGCCCACCGTTGCTGGTGGGACGTGTTTTGCGAGGCAAAAGATTATCACCGGCCCAACATAGTGTCAAGGCGTTTGGTGCGTGCCTCGCGCCGCGAACGACTGGCGGCCCGCAAACAACCAGAATCGGCGGTGCAACCCGTTCGTCTTAATGGCTGGGGCCGTCTTGGCAGCCATTCGATCGTTACCCAAATCATCGGTTCGCTCGGGTGCTGGGGCGCCTGAAGACGTTACGACCAACCTGGCAGCCGACACTGGGATCACCGACGCACAGGCACTCGACGGGTGATGTCTGGGGACGGTAAATTATTGGCTGATTCAACAATTCAAATCCGTCACGCTCGCTGCGGGCGGCTTCCGTTTAACTTACTGCTGAAAGTATAGATCGATGTCTGAAATTACACTCAAAGGAAACCCAATCAACACGTCCGGTGACTTGCCTGCCGTGGGCTCCACTGCACCTGACTTTACGCTGGTCGGTGGCGATCTATCGGACGTGACTCTGGCTGCCCACAAGGGCAAAACGGTCATAGTGAACATCGTGCCAAGCTTTGACACGGGCACCTGCGCGGCGTCGGTTAAGAAGTTCAACGAATCGGCCGGTGACCTGGGTGACGCGGTTGTTTTGAACGTTTCCAAGGATTTACCGTTTGCTCAAGGGCGCTTCTGCGAAGCCAACAATGTCGAACACGTCACGAACGCTTCGGCGTTTCGCTGCGATGGCTTTGGCAAGGACTACGGCATTGCCTTGGTCGATGGCCCGCTGAAGGGCTTGCTAGGTCGAGCCGTCGTGGTGATCGATGGTGAAGGCAAAGTGGCTTACACCGAGCTTGTGTCCGAGATCGTCGACGAGCCAAACTACGACGCAGCGTTGGCAGCAGCGAAGTAGCAATAGAAGTCGCTGCCAAATGGCTCGTCCGAAAACGGATCACGGGCGATCCCGGATCACGGGCGATCCCGGATCGCGGGCAATCATTTGGCAGCTCATTTCTGTGACCTGTGACAGCGCAAAAAACCAAGACTCACATCCAGCCGGTTTGACCCGGCTGGATGGAGCCTTCGCTCTAGGAGGCGGGGCCGACAGCTGCCGACCCCAACCCATCATGATGCTTCGTTAGCAACTCGCGTTACGGCGGCGTCGCAAGAATACGGCTCCGCTTAGGGCCAGCAAGCTGAACGCCGATGGCTCAGGTACCGCGACGGCCGTGATGGCCGCGACACTTACCGTTCCTTGCGAAGCCAGGTTACTGACGTCGAGCGTCAGTGCACCCGACAGGATCGTATCGAACGATCCCGACGCCGAACCGAAATTGAACAAATCGATTGTCTGACCAACTTCGAAGGCGAGTGGATTGAGAAAGTCCAGCTCCAACGTACCATCGAAGTACAGATCGCCCGTCAGATCAACCGTTTCGAAATCGGTGTAGCTGCCGATCTCCAGAGACAAGAAACTTGAATCAAGAAGTTCTAGGTTTCCCGATCCAAGATCGATGCTTCCATCGATCACGCCGGCGTTAACAAGCGTGCCACCAAACAAAACATCCGACTCGATCAAAACAGCAGGGCTGCCATCGGCCGCGATCACTCCACCGGCCTCGTTGATGATGTCCCCGCTGAAGGTAGCCGTTTCGGCGTTGGTGAACAAACGGAGTCCTGCATCGACACCCGAATCACCGCTACCAATAAACGATCCGCTGTTAACGATCTGGCCGTTCTGAACGTCGCCATCGAAGCTTCCAACCTGGATCGAAACCGCCGAGCCAGATCCGCCGGTGGCGTCAATCGAGCCACTGTTGTTTAAGGCAAAGTTATCAGCCGTTCCGTCGACGTAGAACGTTCCGTTACGCTGGGCACCTGTTGCTAGGATGTCACCAAAGTTGTTCACTTGCAGACCTTCACCGTCCAGGTTGAACGCTCGGCTGTCAGAACTGATTACTCCAAAGTTGTTGACGACGCCGCCGGTGTGATCGCCACCGCCCGCTGGCGTCGGGTTTCCAAAGTAGACGCCGTTTTGAACACCCGAGATCGTGCCCGAGTTGTTTAGCGTGCCCTGAAAGCTAACGCCGTTGACGGCTCGGAAACCACCCGTGGTCCCCGAATCACCTTCCGAGGTGATGGAACCGGTGTTGTTGATCACGCCGGTGAACAAACCGGTGGTCGAACCTTCTAGGACACCGCCGACTCGTGAACGCTCTAGGCGAATTCCATCACCAGCCGTTGCCAATCCAGCATTCGCAGTGCCGCGGCCTCGCAAGTTACCGCTGTTGTTGATGGTGAACGCGTTGCCCGTGTCAGATAGCTCAACAGAGAATCCAGCGCCCTGGTTGCCGACACCTGCGTCAATCGCACCGGCGTTGTTCAAGGTAAAGTCTTGAGCGGTCGAATCCGCGTAGACCGTACCGTTTCGTTGGTCGCCGGTACCAAGAATTAGGCCGTCGTTGTTAATCGTCAAACCAAGGCCGTCAATATTGAGGGCGCGGCTGTCAGAGCTAATGACGCCTAAGTTGCTGACGACTCCGTCTGAGTGATCGGCACCCTGGCCGTTGACATCGTTTCCAAAGTACAAACCGTTTTGCGTACCAGAGATCACACCAGTATTGTTTAGCTCGCCTGCGAAGGAAATTCCGTTGACAAAGCGAACACCGGCGACAGTTCCGTTGGCTCCCTCGGAGTCAATCGTACCGCTATTGGTCAATGAAACTTCGGCCGTGCCGATGTTGCCCACGTTGCCGATGCGAATCCCGTCACCCGCACCACTGGCTCCGGCACTTGCGTTTCCGCGACCTTGGATTTTGCCGGCGTTGGTTAGGCTGAACGTGTTGGCACCGTCGGCCGCGCCACCGATTTCGGCACCGAATCCCGAACCCTCGTTGCCCGCACCTGCATCGATCGAACCGCCAGCGCGATTGTTGATCGTGTAGTCGTCGGCCGTTCCGTCTGCGTAGGCCGTACCATTGCGTTGGTTGCCGGTTCCAAGAATCTTTCCGTCGTTGTTAACGGTCAGGCCCAAGCCATCAATGTTCAGTGCTCGGCTGTCAGAGCTGATAGTGCCTGAGTTGTTGACGACACCGTCGGAGTGATCGGCACCCTGGCCGTTGACATCGTTTCCAAAGTACAAGCCGTTCTGGGTACCCGAGATTGTTCCTGTGTTGTTTAGCTCACCTGCGAACGAGATTCCGTTCACAAAACGAACACCGGCGACGGTTCCGTTGGCACCTTCAGAGTCAATCGTACCGCTGTTGTTGATGGTTGCTTCGGCCGTGCCGATGTTGCCCACGTTGCCGACGCGAACACCGTCACCGGCCAAACTGCTGGCAGCACCCGCGTTCCCGCGGCCTTGGATTTTGCCGGCATTGCTTAGGCTGAACGTATTGGCACCGTCAGCAGCATCACCGATTTCAGCACCGACACCCGAGCCTTGGTTACCGGCGCCGGCGTCGATCAAGCCGCCCGCCTGGTTATCAACCGAAAAATTGTCGGCGACTCCGTCCGCGTAAATCGTTCCGTTACGTTGGTCGCCGTCTCCTAGGATCTGGCCTGCGTTTGAAACTGCGACCGAACCACCAATGTTGATCGCGCGGCTCTCACTGCGGATCACGCCCGCGTCGAGGTTAGTAACCGAACCGGTGCCTTGTCCGTTGACAAAGTTAATCGCGTTGGTTCCACCAGCAATGTTACCGGCGTTGATGATGGTCGTGTCTGCAGAAGTCACAATCGCGTTTAGTGAGGCGGTGATGTTACCGCCTTCGCCATTGCTGATCACAACACCATCCGCACCCGCTGGAATTTCGATCCCGTTGGCTTGCAAGACTTGAACCCAAGTCGCCGGCATGTCGGTCACTTCAACAGACTCATTTGCGGCTGGGGTCGTGGTTTCGGTCGTTTGTGCTGAAACAAAGGAGACGCTGGTGCCTGCAATCAGACAGGTAGCTACCAGAGCTCGCATCAGGTTATTGAATCGAAAAATTTTCATGGGACTAGTTTCTTCATTGATTGGGAGCGAATAGTTTTTGCATCTTGCCCTTGGGCTACAGACAGATGTCGTGCTCCGAAAACTTCATTGCATGTTCTTTAGCAAAAAGTCAAAAAGGCTCTTTTTGCTGGGCAGTCCACAAAGGTTCGTGCAATGGCACACAGAACAATGTGGCGAAACGATGCCCGCTCATCCCCACCCTTATTCAGAGTGCGAATCGTGTTTCGCAAAAAAAAATGCAATCCTGCAAGTTTGTGCAATGGATCGCTCAACCAGCGACATCAGAAGAGGAGTAAGCAAGAAGGTTCGCACGAGGCCGAACCACGTCATTACTTCGCTTTGTGAAGGAATATTGGATCATGGTTGCCAACCCATCAAACTACCGACCGCGATCGAGCGCAGCACGCGATCGCCGACAACCGACAACCACGATCGATCTTTTAAGCCGGATGATTCACCCCGATATCCAAACGGTGTTTATGGCCAGAGGCCATGATGAAGCGTTCTGTCAGCTGGTGACAATTGACGCAGCGCTCGCGATTCACGCTGAAATTGACACTTATGACCCAGCCATCGAATTCCGCTTCTGGGCCCTGAAAATCGCCGTTAGTGTCGGACTTGAGAAACACCGCACAGTAATGATGGTAAAAGAAAGGCAGCCTGGCATGGAATACGATCGAGAGCATCAGCATCACCCGATCCTGAAAGCTCTTTTTGCCCAATCCAACAAGCGATGGGCCAGCCGTTTGCTACTACGCCGCCGTAAAGCTGTGCAGCTACTGTTGATTGGCGAGGCACCGGAAAGAATCCAGTTGGCGCTCGCACTCGATTCCACCGATCATAGCCAGTTTTTTGCGGAAGCGGTTCGCAAGCTGAAACAACTGAACCGGCTTGTTGCTAGAGCGGCTATCACGGAGCCAGAAACATCCGAGGCCCTAGTAACGATACACCTTAACCCCAAGCGTCAGGCTTAAAACGTCGGAGCAACGACCTCTGCACCGCTAATCGTCGATAGCCCTTGGTAGGTCTCCAGCTCGATTGAGTCAGGGACAAAAGCGACGTGGCTGTCACCGAACAGGAACAGAGCGCCGTTTGGATGGGAGCTCGAGAACGCTCCGTTGCGGCGTTCAATCGCATCGATCGGGCTGCCTTCGCCCGGTGCATCCCCCACGCCAGGCCTTGTGTTAAGCGGGTTGTCGGTCGTTCGAAGGCAATCCGAATTTGCGATTGCGTAGCTCCAGATGTTCGAAGATTCCCAGATATCTGGACGAGTCACTTCACCCACCAAAAACGTGTTAGACAATCCGTCTTCAATTTCCGCCAGCGTCCGTGGCGTTTTGTAAATGAATGCTCCATTGTTGTCGTACTTGGTAATCTGAACCATGTGACTGGGGCCTAAGGAACCAGTCGAAAACGCATAGGTGGAGGTGGCAGAGATGACCGGCTGATACACCTCGCTAACGCGTTCGCCAGTTTCACTGGGGCACCATAAAACGGGTAATTCGTGAAGAATAGCCTCCCCCTTTTCTGGGCAATCCCGCCACCACGTTAAGTCATCAACGTCTCGATTCCACAAACCGCCAGCGTTAACCGCCAACTGGTCCTCAAGACTGGCTAGCTCCAGAAACGAAAGGAGTGGAATGAACCCACTGGCACCGTTCTTTTCTTGACTCGTCAGACTCAGCTCGCACGCCTGGATCGACACGGTCTCGCCTTGATCATCGCAACCAAGTCTGCCCGGTGGAAGCAGTTGACGAGCGGATTCATGGTTAGCGATCGCCAGACCAACTTGCCGCAGGTTGTTCTGACACGCAGTACGTCGTACCGATTCTCGCACCTGCTGAACCGCAGGTAGCAGCAAACTGATTAGAATTCCAACAATGGCGACGACGACAAGGAGCTCTATCAGCGTAAAGCCTGATGCTTTTCTGTTCATGCTTGCTTTTCGGAGCATTACTTACGTTTTGGACCCAAACAGCGTATAAAAAGCTTAATCTGAATAACGCTTCCCCCGGGCACGGCCAAAAGTGGGGCCGTCAGCCACCGCGATTGTGACACAGAATTTATTTTTGAAAAAAGTGTCTCAAAAAGCAATGGGCGGCTAGGCTGGTGACACTTTATTGGTGAGAGGGGATCGGATGTCTTGATGTCTTCGCATCTTACTTCTCGGTTTTTTTAACGCTAACTCATTGAAATCCAACACCACTGATACCGCAAAGAACTTTGCCAGCCGGTGCAAACAAGCATCGACCCGCTTGGCGTGCGTTGCCGCAGGAATCGTTGGAAACCGTGAGGACGTAGAGGACATTGTTCAGCAGGCGATTGTCATTGCAATCGAAAAGAATGATGAATTTGAATCTGAGTCACATTTTACGGGATGGCTGGCTGGCGTTGTTCGACACTGTGCTTTGAACTACAGACGCAAGTCCATTCGAAGAAAGACTCAGCCCACCGATCCTAGCGAAATGGTTAGTGTGGAGAACACCAAGTCCACGACGAGTCCTGTGGATGAAAAGACGGGGCAACTGAAACCACTTCAAACCTCGTTCGACGACCGCTTGCAGCTTGCTTTGGCAGAACTGTCGCCAAAAGCTCGCAGCTGCTTGCTACTGCGGACCGTTGAAGGTTTAGACTACAAAGAAATTTCGCTGTTGATGGACATGCCAGAAGGAACCGCAATGAATCTCGTGCATCGCAGCAAGAAAAAATTGCGTGAGTTACTCACATCAACCGACAACAGCGCCGATAACGTTCCTTCGCATGAAGGAGAAGCCAATGGCTAATCAAAACTCTGAAACTGAATCGGACATGCTGGATCTGTTCCTCGATGGGTTACTATCCGAGGAAGAGCAAAGTGCATTCCTCGAGAATAGTGATCCGAATGAGATCGCGAAGGCTCGGGCCATTCAGGATGAAATTGACAGCTCACTGAAGTCGCTGTACCAGTTTGAACCATTTGATGCCGAGCAAGAGCACCAAATTGCTCGACAGGTTTTCGAGAATCGCAATACTGAGAAAGTCACACCCGCATCGCGGCAGAGAGACTCAGAGAGCGTGTCTCGCCGACGATTCGCGATCGCTGCTTTGGCGGCTTCGCTATTGGCGATGACAACGGGTGGCATGTGGTTGATGAACCGAGACTCGAATGACCCGTTCTTTGCTAGTCGTTCGGTCGCGGCCCTGTATCAAGAAACCGTGAATGCGGGTTTTCGTCCGTACTACAACTGCGTGGACGACGAACAGCGGTTTGCGGAAACGTTTAAAAACCGCCAGGGAAAAGCACTGGCTTTGACGGAAATGCCCGGGGGAACTCGGATGCTTGGGCTGTCTTACCCGGGCGGCATTAGCCGGAACACGACAGCAATGCTCGGTATGGTAGACGATCACAAAGTAATCGTCTTTGTTGATCAAGCAGGCGCCGGCAAAGTCGACACGTCGACGCCTGAGAGCGCCAACCTAAATGTGTTCGTTGTGGAACGTGACGGGCTCGTGTTTGCCGAGGTAACCCCACTCAATTCGGCCACGTTGATTCAATACTTCGAAGTGATTCCATCGCCGTAGATTCCGGAGCCTTAACGACGGTATTTTGCTTGGCCCGACCGCGGCCTAAGACAAACGACTCTGCCAAACGGGGAAAGATTGGCAAAAAAAAAACGCCCAAGCAATTCGCTTGGGCGTTTTTTGATTTTCAATTGTCAACGGGCAACCGAGTACTACTCAGCGTCGTCCGCCCTCTCTTCTGCTGCCGGTGCTTCTTCTGCGGGCGTTTCTTCTGCAGCGGTTGGCGTCTCGATTAGCAGACCGCCACCGCCCAAGCCACCTTTCAGGTCGGCGTTGGCAATTTGCTTGCCGCCGGCAGACGAGACACTCGTGCTGCTTACTTCGCCGTTGGCTTTCGCTTCGGCCGCTTCCTGCTCAGGACTCCAATCGACCCGTCGCTTCGACAAGCCAATCTTACGCTCATCGGTATCGACGCGAAGAACTTTGACTTCCATCTCTTCGCCCACGTTGACGAAATCTTCTGGGTTGTCAATCTTGTCGTCCGACAATTCGCTGATGTGCAGCAAGCCTTCCAAGCCGTCTTCCAGTCCGACGAAAACGCCGAAGTTCGTGATCTTGGTGACCTTACCTTTGACCAGCTGACCGGTTTGGTAACGATCTGGAATGTCGCCATCCCATGGATCGGTTCCCATTTGCTTGAGGCCCAATGCGATTCGGCGGCGATCGGTATCGACCGACAGAATCTTGCACTGCAGTTCTTG
>CAZLFF010000133.1:5947-9592 GCA_964558755.1 uncultured Pirellulaceae bacterium | reverse complement strand
AGCGGCTGATGCGTGTGATCAGCAGCGGCTTTCGCGGTCGCCAGCGAGATCCCCAGCAATGCGTTGGCACCGAGGTTCTTTTTGTTGTCCGTGCCATCGAGGTCCAGCATTGTCTGGTCGATCAGTGCTTGGTCAGTCGCAGGAGCCCCCACCAAGGCGTCGGCCAGCGGGCCGTTGATGTTGTCAACAGCCTTCAGGACCCCCTTGCCCAAGAAGACAGACTTGTCACCATCACGCATCTCCCAGGCTTCATGAGCACCGGTGCTCGCCCCGCTAGGAACGGCGGCCGATCCAAACGATCCGTCGGCCAGCGTCACATCGACCTCGACGGTGGGATTGCCGCGGCTGTCAAGAATCTGGCGGCCTTTAATGTCTACAATGCTGTCCATAAGTCTTCCGATTGAGTGTTTGATGGTTTCGTTGTCGGTCCAATTTGACGCAATTTGAGCGGGCAATTGTGGCCCAAAGACTCGATTTTCGGAAGGGGCGACGGGCAGCATTTCGTTGTGGCCACCGCCTGATAGCCAGTCAAGAATTGGCCTAAGATAACCCGATCAAAGCCGCTGGCTGGCCAACGCAAATTCAGAAAGAGTCCAAACGTGTTCACTGGGTTGATAGAAGATAAAGGTGTTGTTGAGCATCTTAAATCAATGAACAATGCCTCCGATATTTCCATTCGAGCCCCGCTCGTATCCGAGGATGCGGCCCTAGGAGACAGCATCGCTGTGAACGGTTGCTGCTTAACGGTCGTCAAAATTGACGGTCCGGTCCTGACATTTCAAGCAGGCGAAGAAACGCTCAGCCGGACAAATCTTGGCCAATTGGCGGTCGGCAGTCCCGTGAACCTAGAGCGTTCGCTTAAAGTAGGACAGCGAATGGGCGGGCATTACGTTTCCGGTCACGTCGATGCGTTGGCGACGGTGGACGAGCGAAATAACGATGGCGAGTGGGCCGAATTCTGGTTCCGAGTGCCACCGCACCTGACGAGACAAATGGCCAGCAAGGGAAGTGTCACCGTGGATGGGATTAGCTTGACGCTGGTTAATGTCGAAGCCGAAAGGTTCAGTGTCGCGCTCATTCCACACACGCTCGAAGTCACGACCCTAGGTGATCGTGAAGTCGGTGACCTGATCAACATCGAAACTGACCTCTTGGCAAAATATGTCCAAGCCCAACTGTCAGCCGCCGAAAACGCTTAGTCGGCCGCCCGCAATCCAAATTCCGTACTCCACATTTCGCTTTCGCTTCCATGGCTAAACAAAACCGCCAAACGATCTCTTACCTGTCCAATCGCTTCGAGGAAGTCGGCCTCAACCCGAACAAGCGACATGGGCAAAACTTCCTGATCGATCTTAACCTGATCCAGTTGCTCGCTCGCAGCGCCAAGCTGACCTCCAACGACGTTGTGCTTGAGATCGGCACCGGCATGGGCTCGCTAACTGGCATGTTGGCCGACGAGGCCGCACAGGTCATTACCGTCGAGATCGATCAATATCTCCATCAGATGGCCCGCGAAGAGCTTGAAGACTACGACAACATCGAGATGCTCAAGCAAGACTGCTTGAAGAACAAAAACCATTTTGCTCCCGAGGTCATCGCGGCCATCAAGCGCCACTTGGCGGTCGACGAAAATCGGGTTTTCAAACTCGCTGCGAACCTACCGTACAACGTCGCAACGCCGATCATCGCCAATCTGTTGCGGTGCGAGGTCGTGCCTGCGTCCATGACGGTTACGATTCAAAAAGAGCTGGGTGACCGAATCGTTGCCAAGCCCGGCAGCAAAGACTACGGCGCGCTGAGCATTTGGATTCAGAGCCTGTGCGATGCGGAGATCGTTCGCATCATGTCCCCGAAAGTCTTTTGGCCGCGGCCAAAAGTCGAATCCGCGATCCTGCACATTGAACATCGACCGGACAAGCGAGCGCAGATCCCCGACGTCGACTTTTTCTACGCGTTTGTGCGGGCCATGTTTTTCCACCGCCGAAAATTCATGCGCAGCGTCGCCGTATCCGCTTTCAAAAACCAGCTGACAAAAGCACAAGTAGACGAGGTGCTCGAAGCAATGAGCCTCGGCGCGGATGCTCGGACTGAGCAATTGAGCGTCGTCCAGCTGCAAGAGCTGAGTGAGCGTTTTCGGCAGCAGGTGATCACAGTCACAGGGGAATCGAACCCTGTGATGGAAAACCAAGGGCAGTAGTGATTACCTTCGCACGCCGCACGAGAGCGCTGGCACCAGCACACCGCGGCTATGCGATGGCTGGCAATTTCAAACTTGCCCTCAACCCGCCAAACGCGTGATTCGGTTGACCGGCTCCATCGCTTCGACGGACTCTTCACGATATCGGAACTGCATCACGTAGGCATCTTCCGTCGTGTCATCGTAGTAGTCTCGCAGGACCGAAGTGGCAACAAAGCCAAGGTTTCGGAAGAAAACCTGCGCTGCCAAGTTGGTTTCGCGCGTTTCCAGCATGATTCGATTGCGACGTTGTTGCGAGAGCTTGCCGATCAGTTTCTGCACCATCTGCTGCCCGACGCCTCGCCGCCGCACGTCTGACCGCACCGCAAAGTTCAGCACATGCAGTTGATCCTTGTGCAGTTCGTAGATCATGAAGCCGACGACACGCTCGTCGTACTCGGCGACCATGCCAATGCAATTTCGCTGGCGCAAGCAGCGAATAAAATCATCCTCGGACCACGGGAATTCGAAGCTCTCATCCTCGATCCCCAACACCTCTGGCATGTCGCGCCGAATCATCCAGCGGATGTGTACATTCATGTCGAAATCGTTCGTTGCGTCCATGCAAAACTTCCTTGTTTATTCGTTCAAGCAATCAAACGATCTTGGCCAAAGGGTCCTCGCGGTCCAACGGTCCAAACCTAAGATGCTTGTTAGTGGCCTGGCTTCCTTACCATCGCGGGCGAGGTTAGCAAAAGCTAAAACAGACGCCAAGATTGAACTCACAAGTTTGACAACGGCTTTTCGAAGCCCGATTCAACATGTTGGAATCAGAACCTCTCGGGCGTTTACCTTGGCAACTGCTAGCGAGCACTCCCGCCGTCTTTTCGAGATTCGCCCGCCGTTCTGCCGCATGACAGGTCGAGTTCAGCTCCACCTTGGCGGTCGCGAGGCCAAGCAAGCGGTGGTCGCTAACCGACCACTTTTGTAGGAATCTCGAGCCCCAGAAGGCTCGACGGCGCACTCACATTCGTTGCTACCTGCACAACCGCAACGGTAACACGGTGGGAAATCAAACAATATTTTGCCGGCGTGCGTGGTTAGAATGCGATCCTCCGTGATGGGGCGGATCGCAATTCCGATAATTCAGCGGCTGCAACTACGCATCGATCAAAACTTGCCTGATCACTCTGTGAAAATCTATACATCCGGTTGGATTTGAATAAAATAGGGGATCTGAGCTCACCTAAACTTGCCCCACCTACACTTGCAAGACCTGCTCTTCGCCACCATGTCACTGACCGGACAATACGCCACCAACGCACAACCCACCGTGCCCCTAAAGCCTGTGATTGACCGGGCCAATGTCGCTTTCCCTACCCTTGATCTCGTGAAACCGATCGATCTTTGCGGGGAGCTCGCGGACAGCTGGCAGTCAATCCGAGCCAGCAACCCGGAGCTTCGCAGCC
>CAZLFF010000133.1:0-5923 GCA_964558755.1 uncultured Pirellulaceae bacterium | reverse complement strand
TTACATTTCACCCGGGCAGTCGCGCGAACTCGGGATGATGTCGAAATCGCGGTTTTCTGCTGCGGCGGTGAAGTCGTTGCCCTTCTTCCGTTTCAACGCACATCCGAGCGCCGCGCGGCGCCGATTGGGGGGCGGCTAAATGACTCGCACGGGTTGCTGATTCGGCAGAATGCGGTGTCACGACTGGACTGCAAAGACCTGATCTCACAAGTCATGAAATCGGCAAGGCTTGATTCATTCGAATTCCACGCTCTGTCGCAGCGATCCCCCAGTCTAAGTTCGTTCGAGTTCCGCGAGCTTGGTTCGCACTACATGGACATGACCAATGGATGGGATGAGTACTTTCAGTGGGCTCGCAAGAACAGCGTCGCGATCAAACGACAGGGACAAAAGACCCGCAAGATGGGTCGAGAAGTGGGCGAAGTTCGGTTTGAGTTTGATTGCCAGCAAGAAGAAGTCCTTGAAACGCTGATCGATCTTAAACGTGCAAAGTATCAACGCAGCAACACGTTTGACATTCTGTCCGTCCAGTGGGCCAGCAACCTACTGCGCGAGGTCGTGCGTGTGAACGAACCGGGCTTCAGGGGCCTGATGTCTGCGTTGTGGGCGGGTGATCATCTGGTGGCAGTACACGGCGGGATGCTCACTGACAACCTGCTGCATTACTGGTTCCCCGTCTTCAACCCAAAGTTCCAACGGTACTCACCGGGGACCGAAATCTTGCTGCGAGCAGCCGAGACCGCCGCGAGGCTCGGCGTGACGAAAGTCGACCTGGGGTACGGCGACGACGAATACAAGTTCCGGTTCTGCAACGGCAGGGAAACGGTCAGCTGCGGCCAAGTCAATTTCAACCCGCTGGCGTACAACGTCGCCAAACAGCGTTACATTTGGCGTCAAAAGCTAAAGGGCATCCCGATGAAGCCAATGGTCAAGCGGTTGCTAAGAGGTGTCTTCCCCGGCTTCGGCCAGTGGAATTTTAAGTGACCAAGAAGGTTACAGGTTCAGAGTTGAGGGCTTAGGGTTGAGGCGGCCTTCGGGTTTAGGTGTTCGTTGTTTAAGCCCCAACATTTCGCCACACTGCCATGGAATCAGTCGTCTGTGACCTGTCCTCAGTGTTCTAAAAATCTGCCACTCCCTCAAACCTCCCCGCCTTTAACGAGCGTCTGCTGCCAATCGACGGCCATCATCATCGAGTTGATCCCTGACCCGATGCCCAGCATGGCCACCCGCTGTCCCGGCTGCACGAACCCTGCCTCCGCCGCCTTCGCCATCGTAATCGGCAACGCTGCGGCCCCGGTGTTCCCGAGCGTGTCGAAGGTGACAAAATCGTTCGACGGATCAAAGCCAAAGCTCTCAAGCATCAGCCTTTGGTGCGCGATGCCGACTTGATGACAGATCGTCCGATCAACGCTCTCGACAGACCAACCGGTCGTCGCGAAAAAATCCTTTAACGTGGCCACACCCGTTTCCACTCCGTGATGAAGCAACGCTTCGGAATCCGTTTGCATCAACGGTGCCATGTCCGCCCCGGCTTGGTCTTGATGACTCTGACAGAGATCGTGGTGAACCGTGTTCGCATTCACGGCCGCCCCCAGCAATCGATTGCCCGTCTGGCTAATGGAATCATGGACAAGCAATACCGCGCAACTTGCCGAACCGATGGTTAAACTCGCAATCGCAGACTTAACCGATTTGCGCGTCAATGAGGTGTCACGATTGAGCGAATCGATCGTGGTTTCCACCAGCTGCCGGCCTCCTTCGCTGCCGACGACCAAGGCCGCTTTGATCTGTCCCAGTTCGATCATGTTGGCCGCCTGAGCGACACCAGTCAAAATGCCGAGGCAAGCGTTGGACACGTCGAAGACCATGGCTTGCCGGGGCAAACCAACCGCATGATGGACCTTGCAGGCTGTCGCGGGCTCCAAATGGTCACGACAAACCGAGCCGTGGATCAGACAGCCGATCTCACCAGTCGAAAAATTCGCGGCCTCCAGAGCATTTCGGCAGCTAATGATGCTTAGTTCACTCGGCGGTACACCACGTTGCCAGAAGCGACGTTCCCGAATCCCGGTCATTAGTTCCAACCGCCCCGCGGGCAGCCGTAACCGCTCGTACAGCGGCGACAACTTCTGCTCAACCTCGTCCGTGGTCCAGATTTCCGACGGTAGGGTATAGCCAAACGACTCAAGGCAGACGTGTGAATAATTCATGGGGTTTTTCGGCGAGCGGGCGGAAATCTCCGTCATCTACCGTTTTACACTGTCTTTTTTAAGGGTTTCTGAACATACATTGCGAACCCTTAACGGTGTTCCAGACGGCAAAAAAACGCTCCAGCACGACCCGACGCTAGCAGTGACAGCAGTGCTATCACACAATACAGAGACTCAGGCTATGGCAAGAGGAAGATGTAGGGTTTTGTTGACGGGGCTGGGATTGCCGACAGAATTGTCCTTGTCGCAAATGAGTGCGACACCTCACAGCCCCTTTTACCTAACTGCTCCGACGCAAGCACAGGATTTGCAACCGTCTGGGATAAGCGACTCGGAAACAACAACGGTTCATGATAACCAGTTCACCGTTCGCTCTCACCCCCAAATGCATTGCTCCTTGATACCGTTTTCACAGCCGTGTTCTCTAATTTGAGACGGGGCATCAAACGTGATCTTCTGTGTTTCGTCGAGGCGGTTCGGCCAACGGGTTAAAGCATCGACGCTGGCGACTTTTGCCAAATTGGATGGCGACGTCAGCTCGAGTTCATGAAGAACTTTTTCGAAACCTAGGAGAGCCCGAGATGCAAACGAAGCCCCTGATTGGAATTAACGCTGACTACCGCAGTGCCGAAGGAAACCAGCCTTCATTTTCTGTTGTGACTGCTGGCTATTACGACAGCATCATCAAGGCCGGTGGTATCCCAGTCATCGTGCCACCCATGAGCGACGAGGACGACATCCATGCCATTCTCGAAAAACTAGACGGCTTCGTCTTGGTCGGCGGTGCTGACCTGGACCCACGAAAAGACGGCTTTATGCTGCACCCAAGCGTTCGTCCGCTCGATCGACGACGCGAGAACTTTGACCGCAAACTAATGCAACTGATTGCCGACATGCGGCTGCCAGTATTCGGTATTGGCGTCGGCATGCAGCTGCTGAACGTCACCATGAACGGCAACCTGTTCTTAAACATTGCCGATGATTTGCCGACTGCAATTCCTCACCGCGATCCGCTTGACCCAGGCCATCGCCACGGCCTCGAAGTCGTCCAAGATTCCCTGATGGGCCGGGTCTATGGCGACGGCGAAATCCGCGTCAGTAGCCGCCACCATATGGCCATCGACGAACTGGCCCCGGGCTTTGTCGTCACCGCTCGCTGTCCCGATGGCATCGTAGAAGCGATCGAAAGCGAAATGCCCGACTGGATCGCCATCGGGACGCAGTTCCACCCAGAAAACGCCGCCGCATCCGCCCTAGACGTGCGAATCTTCGAGGAATTCTTAGACCTCGTCCGCGAGCCAGTTGGCGCTCACGTTCGCGTGGCAGCCTAACCCCAATGTCAAATCAAAGGTGTGCACGAAATCGCGTTGACTAAAAACAGGCGGCTTGGTCGAAACGGATTGAAAACCAACCGCTGGCAACGCAAACCATCTGCATCGCCAAAACCGCGCAGTTTAACTCGGTTGCCAGTTCCGCGTTTCACGGAAGAAAACAGGACAAAACGAGCCGCTAGCAAGCAACGGATTGCGTCATAGCGTTTCGAAAGCCGAGTATCATTGCGTCTTCCATTAAGGCATTGCCGATACCACATCGGCAATGCCTTTTTGCTTGCGCGTTTTCGTATGTAACTCCTTCCCTCGACCCACTGGGGTCGAAGCCCCAATATGGTCAAGTTCGTTCCATCATGGTCGTGGCAAGCTCCGGATGACCCTGCTGCACGAATCGATCGAACGCTGGTTGACCGTGGACATCGCCTCATCGCCGGCCTGCATGTCACAGACCGGTTTGATCGCATCGATGCGGTACTGCTGGTGACCGTCGGACACGGCAAATACCTGCGCGTCAAACATGTCGAGGGCCAATCGCATACGATTCCGAAACCGCTGACTGACTCACTGCAGCAGCTGACCAACGAGCCCCGTCCGACAGTGGCTCAGTTGAAACAAGCAACCGCCGATCTGGCGTTGGTCCAAGCGGAATTGTTCGAACAAGTAAAATGCCGTGCGGGGAAGTACGTGGACCGTATTCTCGCGGTCGCTGTTTCGGATCCAGGCCTCCGGTGGCAAGACTTCGACGGCTCGCCGCAGTTTGTTGGCTTGTGTGATCCGGGACGGCTAAGCCAACTAACTGGCGTGACGGTGATCGATGATTTTCCGGCGGCCGATATCGCAGCAGGCGGTTCCGGTCGTTCGCTCGACGCGCTGCCACAATGGCTATTGCGGGCCGATCGAGTCAACGGAATCGCCGCAGCCCATCGGCTGGTCATCCAATTGTCCGAGCCCGCGACCGGCTACTGGCTGCCCGCCTCGGACGGGCTGGACGCCGCCGTGCCGAATATCCGAAACATCGCGCCGACACCGGGTGTTGTGTTTCTCGATCGACTGCTGCAAACGCTCAACCTGACCGAGATCGGTGGCAGCACAACGCTCAAGCAGCATGAGCTAGACGGGCATTATGCGCAGGGTTCACTCTCCGACACCCTATTAGAAAGCTGGGCAGACTGCTGGGACACTCACAGCCCCCAGCGTTGCTCATCGCGATCGATCGCGTTTCCGACCAACTCAGATCGATGCGACGACTCAAACGCCGACACGATTGACAAGCTCATCGGCGTGCTGTCCGAGGCAAATTTCCGTGACCTGTCGGCCGCCGACATTTTACGGACGGCGGTCGTGTGGCTAATTCAAATGGTCGTCGACAGTGTTTCCCCCGTCCAAGCACGAGTCGATGAGGTCTGGTTCTCAACCGACACACCGCTTACCTATTGTTTGGTCAATCAATTTATCCAACGATCGGGGCTGGACGTTTCCCACGTTCACTCGGCTGGTTCCATTGGAACGCTCGGTCCAAAGCAGCAAATCGGCGCGGGGAACCCGCAAGCGAAACGTTCATCAACCGGCCAACGGACGGATGACGCAACGACGACGGCGATCCTCGGCTTCCTGCACATCGACCAAATGCCCGCCAGTGTCCCATCGCTTACCACGGCGACTGACCAGCGGATTCTAGGCCGAATCACCCCCGGCAAGCCCAGCAACTGGCGTCAGTTGCTGCGCGAAATGGCTGACTTCCACCCGCCCGCCATGAAACTACGTGATGCTGTTTAAGATCACCGCGCGTCGAGCTTAGAAAAGTTGGAGGCCGGTTATAGGCCAAAACTTGCGGCCAACTATCCCCACGCGTCACGAACGAACGTAGCCAAGTTCAAACTCGGTCACGCTCGTGGATGATCCGCAACACGACGCCCACCCGATTCTTGACCCCCAGCTTTTTATGGATCTGCTCCATGTGATGCCGAACCGACCGGTTCGTGATTCCCATCTGATCGGCAATGCATTGACGGGTCAAACAATCGAACAGTAACCGGCAAACAGCCAGCTCGCGTGAATTCAGCGACAGACGCCCCGCGACCGCTTCCCATTGCGATGGAGTCAGCTGAATTTGACCAACCGGGGACGCCTGTTGCGATCCTTCGTCATCCCCCACGCGCCGCTCGTCTTGAGGTGGAAGATGATTGGCGGACCGTGTCTCAAGAAGCACAGACATCACTCTCTCCAATTCTAAGGTTTCAGAACAAACCACCCCGACGCTCACAAAGGCGCCGGCTAGAAATTCGCTCGAACGTAAAAAACCATCGAGCATTGGGACAGTGAAAACTGAAAAATTGGAAAAATGCGAATGTAGTGGCCCGCCACGACATGACGGGCAAAGAA
>CAZLFF010000132.1:1808-9768 GCA_964558755.1 uncultured Pirellulaceae bacterium | reverse complement strand
CAGCTACATGGCACCGGAGCAGATTCGCCGCAAGACACCTGATGCGAGAACAGACATTTACGGATTAGGTTGCGTGGTGTTTGAATTGCTGGCCGGCCGCACACCTTACAGCGGCACATCGCCCGACGACCTATTGAACAAACACCTGACCGCATCCATCCCATCGCTAGAAGCCTACAGCGGCGCGTCACGCGACATGGCGGCACTGGTCAAAAAGATGTTGGCCAAAAAACCGGAAGATCGCTTTGAGTCGATGGCTCATTTCCTAGACGCGCTGAAGAAAATTCAAATCTTCCGGGGTGGCAAACGCCCCGAAGGCTACGTGCGGTAGTTCACCCACTCGCACACAGCGGCATTTCCATTTCGATACCTAACCACGTAAAACTGATTCGCTCCCATGCAAGACTACCTAGAATTCGAAGAAGCGCTCGGCGAGTTCGATCAGAAGATCGAAGCAATTGAGTCCGCAGGTGAACGATCGGCCGAAGCGGCTGAGCAGATTCGCGAACTGCGTCGTCAACAGACTGATCAGACGCGCGAGATCTACGACAACTTGTCGCCGTGGCAAACGGTGCAGGTCGCTCGTCACAAAGATCGCCCCCACACGATCGACTACCTGTCGTTGGTCTTCGACGAGTTCGTCGAACTGCATGGCGACAAATTGTTTGGCGACGACCGTGCCTTGCGAGTCGGTTTCGCGAGTCTTGATCGAACGAAGGTCATGGTGCTGGGTCACCAAAAGGGTCGCACGTTTAAAGACCGCACCGAGAACTTTTTTGGCTGTGCGCATCCCGAGGGCTATCGCAAAGCGATGTCAAAAATGCGAATGGCGGCCAAGTACAACTTGCCCGTGATCTGCCTAATCGACACGCCCGGTGCTTATCCGGGTATCGGTGCCGAAGAGCGCGGGCAGGCTCAAGTGATCGCCGAGAATATGTATGAGATGTCTCGTTTGGAAACGCCCATCATCTGCATCGTCATCGGCGAAGGCGGGAGCGGCGGCGCGCTGGGGATCGGCGTCGGAGATCGCGTCGCGGTGCTCGAGCACGCCTATTATTCGGTAATCAGTCCTGAGGGTTGTGCGGGCATTCTGTGGAAAGGTGCTCAGCACGCCGAAAAGGCCGCGACGGCCCTGAAGTTCACCTCGAAGCACTTGCTGGAGATGGGCATCGTCGACGACGTGATCAAGGAGCCGCTGGGCGGCGCTCATCGGGACCACCACAAGATGGCCGCCACGATGCGATCCTATCTGGGTAAGCAACTAAAAGATTTGAAGGCCCAAGACATGGCTTCGCTGCTGGAAGGTCGCTATGAAAAGTTCCGCCGCATCGGCGAGTTCGTCGAGGGCGAATCGGTTGGCTAAGCGGTTGATGAAGCGCCGGCGATCCGACCATGCAACAATCGATTGAACCGAAAACCAGTCCATCAATTCGCTCGCTAAGCAACGTCCAACTCACCGAACGACAGTCGGGCTTGTTCGTGCCGACAGTACAAAACGCGGGCTTTTTCGGCCTCCACCCAACGTCCGATAATGTTTCTTATGTTCGGTTAGAGCCCCGTGTTTCCTTGGACTTACGGACTTTTGCCCGTTTCGTGCTTCCAAGCGTGACGTTGCGGCACGTTTGCTTTGCCAAGTGATTCACGCCGCCCTATTGGTACGCTCGCCGTGGCACGTCCAGCGGTCGGCCAACCAACAAGAGCCACGACCAAGAAGATGCCGCGGCCACGCCCATGGTTCTCGGCGGACTGCTTAGCGGGCCGAGTTCTCGATCGCACGGCGGGTGCCGTCGATGGCCCGGTTGAGCAAGTCTTTGGAGTTAATCTGGAAGTTCACATCCGGCCAGCCGTTGGAGGTATTGGCTGAGTTGCCGCTGTTGGGATTGCTTTGAGCAGCTGGCGGCTGAGTTCGGAAACCGTAATTCGACTCGGCCGTCCGAGGCTGGGCCGAGTACTGAGGCTGAGCCGTTTGGGGCGCGTAGCCGTTTTGAGTTTGGTACCCGTTGTTCGCATTGCTCGGATAGCCACCGTTGGTCCCGTAGGCGGGCTGCTGAGTGGTTCGCGGTCGCGTTTGCCATTGACTTTGGTAGGTCGGCAATTGAGCTGGATTCTGAGTGTAACTGCCGGACGAGTACTGACCGCTGGTCGGCAGACCGTTTCCAAGACGAGGCTGCGGCTGCTGACCGTAGGTCGGTCGTTGCTGGCCGTAAACTGGTTGTTGCTGGCTGTTGGTTTGAATGCTGCGGTTGGGCCATAGTCCGCCGCCATTGCTGACGGATGTTCCGCCGGTTCCGTTGACCTGCTGCGTATTCGAAGTACCAAACAGCGGTTCGACGTACGGCAGGTTGCCGTTAGGATCGACGATCTTTCGATTGAAGTCAGCGATGTAGGGATCGATGTAGGCATGGATTTCAGCAGGAACGATTGCCGAAACTTGGTTGATTCCGCGAACGATGTAGCCACCCGATCGTGATGCGTAGATCGCATTGCGAGCGGTGGGACCGAGCAGGGCGACAGCGAACATCGTGACCACCATGCATAGCAAACCGCCCTGCACCGCTCCGACGACAGCGCCCGCCTGGCGATCGAAGCCTCCCATGTTCATCTCGCGGATGCGGTTTTTGACCACGGCGAAGATCGACCAAACGACCAGCGCCGAACCAAGAAACAAGATCAACATCGCCGCAAACTGGTTCCAAGGTGGCTCGGCCGAAATAAACTGCGCGACGGTGCCGCGGAAAGTCATCGACACGAAGTAGCTGACAAAAATTGCAGCCAAGCTGGCAACTTGCCACGCAAGCCCTTTCCAAAATCCCCACAGGATTGAGCCAACGAAAAGAATAATCATTGCCAAGTCGTAGATCGACATGGTTGTTTCTCCAGAGCGTCACGGGGGGAAGAATTAGGTCGACGGGATTAGAGAGGAATCGGCCCAGTGACTCAATAGAAATACGCAGCTAGAGGGAAAGCCGTTTGCGCACACCAGCGTTTCAATCGCTCACAAAAACTCGGCATGAGGTTTGCTAGCGTTTGTTGCAAACAACTCAATCGGCATTGAGCCCACCGTAGCAACCGCTGTTTAATGATCGACCGCCGCTTTATTGAAGCGCGACAACGAAAAGGGACTTTCGTTTGGCTGACGGATCGTCATGGCTGACTTCAAAACTCATATCACCTTCAGCACGGGCATCGGCGCGATCTATGCGACGACCGGGTACTTCCATTTTGGCGTACCGGGCGAGCATTGTTTGATCGCGGCCGGGCTCTGCAGTGCTTCGGGGATGCTACCGGATCTGGACAGCGGGTCCGGTATCCCTCAGCGCGAGATGTTGGCGTTTTTGTCGGTCTTTGTCCCGATGCTAATGATGCCGCGTTTTCAAACGATGGGCTTAAAACCTGAGCACATGGTGTTGGCGGCGGGCTTTTTGTATCTGGGAATTCGTTTCGGCGTCGGCGGTCTGTTCAAACGTTACGCCAAACACCGCGGCATGTGGCATAGTATTCCAGCGGCATTGATCGCAGGGATGATTGCTTTCCTGATTAGTTTTTCAGGCACGACTGAGCTGCGGGTTTTCAAAGCCTGGGGCGTCGTGATGGGCTTTATGTCTCACCTAGTGCTCGATGAAATTTACTCGGTCGACTGGCAGGGAAAGAAGATACGCGTCAAGCGGAGTTTTGGCACCGCATTAAAGCTGTTCGGCAAGAGCCCGATCCTGAACATCATGATCTATTCAAAACTGCTGGTACTAATGATCATGATCGCCAGTGATCAATACGTGATGGACTGTCTTTGCGAGGACGGGAATGCCGCGCCGCAAACCGCATTCGACTGGATGCGCCAGTTACTAAACAATCACAGTCACGAACCCGGTCACAATCACCTGCACGACTATGCCGCGCAGCCGCAGCTAAACGAGTTCATGCGGTAACGCAATTCAGAAACGCTTGCGACTGTCCAGAAGAATCGTCACGGGGCCGTCGTTGATTAGACTGACAGCCATATCGGCTTGGAACTGACCGGTCTCGGTCGTCACACCTGCCGCACGAGCACTGGCGACGAACTGCTCGTACATCGCATTGGCAATCTCCGGCGGCGCGGCGTCACCAAAGCTGGGCCGTTTGCCTTTTTGGACGCTGCCTAAGAGCGTGAACTGACTGACGACCAGCAGTTGACCGCCAACGTCGGTGACCGACCAATTCATTTTTTGTTGGTCGTCCTCGAAAATACGCAGGCCCAGCGTTTTGTTAAGCGTGTACCGCAAATCGGTCGCGGTGTCTTCGTTCTCGACCCCAAGCAGCACCAACAGCCCTTGGCCGATCGCACCAACGGTTTGGCCATCGACAACGACCGAAGCCTGACTGACACGTTGGATGACGGCTCGCATGGTGTGATGCCTTAGGACTCAGTTTGCTAGTTGGCGAAAACGGCTTGGTGACCATTTGCTATCGCAAAGCGTTTGACTCGTTCGCCTGCAATCGGGACAGATACTGCTGCGTAACGTCGGTGGCCTCTAGGTCATCGCTTTTCATCACGAACAGATCAGGGGAGTGATTTGGGATCGGTCGCGGATCAGCAAACTGAAACGCCACGATCGGACGGGCCTTGGTGACGCGACGCTTGGTTGTGAATTGGTAAAAGATCACTCGTTTAGGAAACAGCCCCGCCAGTTCGGTCTCGGCCAACACGATTTCGACGGCGTGCGGGAGATTGGCCGGAAGCTGATCCCAAGTTTTAGCCCGTTGATTGTCTGAGTCCGGATGATTTTGCAGTAAGCGATGCAGTTGGGGCGGCTTCCAAGTCCCACGCAGCGTGTGAACGTTCTGATTGGCACTAACCGTAGGGTCAGTCGCGATGCTCGTGAACTCAAATTGCTCAGACAACTGTTTGAGCAAACCGGCCACACCGCCCGTCATCAGTTGCCCCGGGCCAATCGGAATGGCGGCCGCGATCAACCGCTGCGAACCGCCCGCGCGTTGGATTTCTGTCAGGTCGTAAAATTCGAGGCTCCGCTGACCGTCGATCAAGTTTTGGTGCAGGCGGTAGATGAACCGGCCGTCACAAATGCTCACAAGCGATTGCTGCGGCTGGCTGTCGAGCTGATCAAGCATGCGAAACTGCAGGGTCGCTCTTGTTTGACCACTGCCCTGCCCTGCTTGGCTGTAGGTCCCGGCGCCGACGATCGGTTCGCCGAACAAATTCGCCCTCAGTTGGACGGCTGACTCAAACGCTGGCCCGTCATCAATCATGTGCTGGGCTCGGCGTAGTAACATCTCCGCATGAGCAAGCGTATTAGTGCCAGCATTTGCGCGATCGCCAGTTTTTAGTTTGGGAGCACGAAAGTGGGCGGGCAGTCGATCGGGCCCCAGCAGGTTGGACTCGCTCGACGCATTGAACCGTGAGGGCGAATTTGAACGCGGTGAATGGCGAGTGACGATGCGGCTCGCGTTGCCCAGTGCCGCCGTGCGTGCTGTCACGGGCTGCGCGAGCGACAGGGGAGACGTTTGCCACGCCCACGCGGCTGCCATCACTGCTAGCAGGCACAAAGCAATCGGCGCGAACGGTAATTCTTGCTTCATGAAACGATTGTGCCGATTTTTCCAAAGAAGAGCGTTGTAGGACGCCGAATGACCAACAAGCACACGTAACTGCGCGGCAGTGCCGGAGCGTCATCTTAGGATCGACGCCGACACGGCGTCCATGTCAGTTTTGCGTGGTGGCCAGCGGCGCTTCGGCCAAGCAATTGCTTGGCAGCGACGGGTCGCGGAAAACAAAACTGACACGACGCGTCTTGAGACGCAAAAACACTAATCTGACGCCCGCACTCAACGACCTACTGTTGTTGAACCGGGGACTCTCAGGGGGAAGACTGATGTACGCACGAATTTGCACGAGCCTAACGTTGTTGGCGATCGCCGCATCGACCGGCACGGCCAACGGCCAAATCGCGTTGGCTCGCACGGGAGTTCCTCACGGACACAACCTGCCACCGGCACAGATGCTGATGGAGCCCGGCCCCGGCGTTGGCGGCCCTGGCCCCGGCGTCTTGAACGCGAGTTCCAATCCCGGCGGTCCCGTTGGCGGCGCAGCTTACGGACCGTTCGGTGCCGTGACTCAACAGTCCGTCCAGGTCTTGTTCGACAAGCCTGAGATGATGCAAGTCAATTGGGACATTAGCGGTATCGGTCGTTACGATTCGGCTCCGCTGTTGGTGCCTGGTCGTCAGAACTTTGCCCAAGGCGGCATCTTTCGCTTGAAGATCAGCGGTATCAATGGCCACCCCGGCATGGAGCTGTACCCGACACTGGAGATCGGTGTCGCATCACCTCGCACAGCGGCATACTTAGCTCACTCGGCGATTCCAAATCAGTTCACTACCGAAGATTTTGATCAAGTAGCTGCCGCGAACTTTGGCACCAAAGTTATCTACGTTCCCGATGCCGAGTACCAAGAACTGGCTTTGGCGGGCGTCGACACGCTGGTTAGCACTCGCCTCGATCCGGGCGTTGATCCGATCACCGAAGCCGATCGTCGTGGCTCGATCCTTGCGATCGTTCGCTTGGGCAACAAAGACCTCGAAGTTCCCGGCCAAGACCCAATGCTATCGGCTGGTGGAATGCCGTTTGGCGGAGCCGCCGGTGCCGGTGGTTCGACCAACGATTACATCTCGGGCGTCACCGGGCCTCACTACGGCATGCCAAGTACCGGCACAAACATCGGCCTGCCGGGTCCACCGCACATTCCACTGGGCGGTCCTGCTGGTCTGAAGCGTTACACGATGCACAATCATACGGCGATGCAGATTCCTGCTCCGACACGCAAAGTCAACGTTCACGTTAAGCAGAAACCTGGCTTGAGCTACCCGCGTCCGGTGGATCGCGTGTTAATCAAAGAGAACACGATCCGACCGCCGCACGCCAACATTCAGCCTCCAGCCGACATGGTTCATGGTCAGTTGCCACCGGGTTGTGGCACAGGGCCGGTGGGCGGACGACTTCGTCGCTAGTCGAAACCACGATGACCACAGCCGCGACGGCAACCCCGTCGCGGCTCTTTTCATGTCCCGATTCACCAAATCCTCATCCCAAATCATAGAGAACCTTTCAAAACCACACTCTGCCCCGTCGCGAGGGATCGGTACCTCGCTGACGCATCGGGTTGAAAAGCCAGTTTTGAAAGGCCTTCCAGTCCATCCTCAATCAACAGGACAGTCCTCGTGCTGCTTTGGCTGATCAAAAATTTTCGTTGTCCAATCCAACGACTTCGCTCGCGTGCCGATTTCGCACGAGTCATCACCACCGTTACGGCGGTAGTGCTCTGCACGCTGTCCGCCGATCATGCGATAGCTCAGGTGATGCATAACGACGTTCGTAGCGACATGCCGCCGGGGTTGGCGGCCGAGCGTTATCGTTTGGCCGACCCTTCGTTAGCGAATGTCATCCAACCCGTTCGTGTTATCGCTCCTGCGGAAACCACCATTGAAGTTCTCTCCGGCGGCGGCTCGCTGACTGCCGCGTATGGGAAAGTCACGATGGGGCTAGCGATCGGTCCGGTTTACCGACTGAAAGTCTCGGGTCTGCGGTTGAACGAATCCGTTTCCCTGTACCCCTCGATCGAAGTACTAGGACGGCTGCACCCACCTAAGGGCATGGAGAATCAGTTCCCCATCGAAGTCGAGATCACGCGTGATGATCTGCTGCAAGCCATCGATGGCCACTTGGTTACGAAGGTGATCTATCTGGAGGACGGCGACATGGTGATTCCGCATCGTCACTCAACCGACCACCAGCCGAATTTCGACGTTCCCGCCAGTCAAGATCCACTGCGTGCCTCAAAAGCACTCGGCCGCCCGATGGCGATTCTGCGAATTGGTTCTCGGGTTCCCGTTCAGGGCGAACTCAACGGCGGTATGCAAACACTTGGCCCCGCACCAACGATCTTGCCGGAACCGGTTCAGGTGGGACT
>CAZLFF010000132.1:0-1798 GCA_964558755.1 uncultured Pirellulaceae bacterium | reverse complement strand
CGGAAGCTGAACGCATGATTCAACAGCTGCGCGAGACCGAGCTGACGGCCAAACGCGAACCGGCTTTCCTGCCACCGATTGTGCCGGGCAACAAACACCGCGAGGACCGGAGTGCCGCTCAGCCCAGCGTCACTAGACCGAACCTGTACGCTCGTTAGAGGCTAGCGGTTAAAAGCTAGAGAGTACGTTGAAGAAGACACAACCCACTGCGAGCCGCCTGATGCTGGTTTCCAAACACTCAAGTTTTCCACGCAGCATCGCCACTGTGGCAACCATCGCGATTGCCGTTTGCTTACCCCTAACGTTTGACTACAAAGCGTTTGGCCAGTCCCCTGCCCTGCCCTCGTTCGAGATCGACGACGCCAGTGATACGGATGTTCTAAACGCGGACGACCAGCCAGACGTTGCGATGCGGATTCCGGCCCGCGATGAATCGACCGCCCGGCTGGCTCAAACAGCTTGGCAGGCCGACGTGTTGGAGTTCGAGGGCTTCAATGGTTTTAGCCGCCGCCCAAGCGCACAACGGCTGCCTCGCCGCGGCGAGTCGACCGCTCATTCGCACGGTAACTCAATTCAACGAACCACTTGGAACGAGCCCGTTATTGAGGGTCCGTACGGTCAACCGCGACGCGACGAGTACATTTACGATGGCAACGATCGCGGCAAGAGGGTCAAGGTCGATCGATCTTGGAACATGATCGGGCTCGACAGTGAGGACACCGTTGGGCACTTTGACACGCTCGACGGCCGGCGCTTAGTCAGCCCCAGCAACCGAGTCGCGATTTACGCGCCGCGGTTCGGGTCGGTTCGGCGCGTCGATCGCATTTACAACGCGACCTTGAATCAACAGCCGTCGGCCTACGAAGACCGGCAGCCGATCGCAACCTCGCGAGCAGCCGATTTCTCGACCAGTAGTCAACAACACACGGCCGTCGGTCGGTATGAAGGATCAAATCGAGCCAGCAGCTTCCGCGATCGGACGCGGGGCGTACTGGCGGACAACACAACGGAACTTTTCGGCTTCAACAATTCGTTCTCGCCTTACGAGCACTTGTCGTTGATGCGTCTAGGCCGCTACGAGGAATCAGAATCCGCCCGCTTGGCCTTGGGCATGCAGTCGGCGGATGTATGGCAGGAAGATCTTGAGCTGCAAGTCGTCGCCGATCGGGCTCAGCCGGTGATCGTTCACGACGTAGCGAAGGTCCAACAGCTGGTCCACATTGAATCAGACGACGAGAACGCGATTCTTCGTGTTGTCAAAATCGCATCGAAGATCGCAGCCCGAGCAGGCGAGAAGGTTCAGTTCACGATCCGGTTTGACAACTTAAGCGGCAAGCGAATCGGCAACGTGA
Source organism: uncultured Pirellulaceae bacterium (assembly GCA_964558755.1). Lineage (GTDB taxonomy): Bacteria > Planctomycetota > Planctomycetia > Pirellulales > Pirellulaceae > Mariniblastus. The sequence goes on along the minus strand of CAZLFF010000132.1, from coordinate 446 downwards.
CCATCATCGACAACTTAACGACTCGGTTGGAGTACATCGTCGATTCGGCCGAGTGCTCGCTGCCGGCCAAACTGCGAACGTCACGCAACGAGGTCGGCTCACAAACGCTACGCTGGGAAATCACCGACCCCATCCCGGCCAGCGAAGGCGGCGTCATTCGGTTCGAGTGCCGGGTTCGATAACAGCTACGCGGATCACCAACCCAAGTCGGCCCCTCACCTGACCACGCGACCTCTGACCACGCGACCTACCAAGGCCGTCGGGTGCCGCCGCCTTGTTGCAGACGCTGGTAATTTTCCCACGCCATGTAGCCGAAGAAAATTGCCATGAATTGGCTGCCGCTGGACAGGCCCCACAATGCCATCAAGACACCGGCTCCGACCGAAAGCATCAGGCTGTTCTGCATCCCGTTCCACGGATCAAACTTTTGAAAGAGTTCCCGAGCG
>CAZLFF010000131.1:0-9931 GCA_964558755.1 uncultured Pirellulaceae bacterium | reverse complement strand
CGGCCTGAGCGTCGGCGCATTAGGAATCGTTTTTTCGAAAACCCACATTAGCACTCCGCCGACACCACAACTCGTTGACTTACCCCTCGATCAAACAAGCAACTGGCCGATGCTACTGGCGATCTTAGTTGCGGGCGTTGGCTCGATTGGCATGGAGGTCGTCTGGCAGCGGCTGTTGATCTTGATCGTCGGCACAGACAATTATAGCTATACGATTGTCGTCACCAGCTATTTACTGGGCGTCTGTTTTGGTGCTCAGCTGTACGCATTGGCGGCACGGTGCTGGGGAAGCAACCCGAACTCCGGCCCAGGAGGTCAACTCCCATTCGCTTGGCTGCAATTTGCCTTGGCCGTCGTTTCGGTCGGCGTGTTGCTCGCCTTCTGCGAGCTCGCGTCGAGCAGCGGGCGACAATGGTTGGCGACAACGAATGTTTTTTCTTCGCCGCTGGCAAAACGTTTCACCATTTGCTTTGGGCTGCTAGTGTTGCCAACGATGCTCGTCGGAGCGAGCTTTCCCGCAGCGGTCGCCGCGTTAGCGAGTCAGCAGCAATTGACTCAGGCCGCGACCGCGCGGGTGTACGGGTTGGGTTCGGTCGGCAACGTGTTCGGTGTCTTGCTGTGTGGATTCGTTTTAGTCCCTGCGCTGGGCCTACAACAATCGGCTCTTGTGTTGTGCAGCCTTGCCTTGGTCGCGGCCATGATTGCCTCAATCAGCTGGTCAAAGTCAAGCAACCGCAACATCGTTTGGATCTTCGGCTTAACGGCGTTGGTCGCTGGAGGCGCGATCTCGATCAATCGCCCACCGATCGGATTCGATCCCGGCGTCGAGACCCGAGAGCTGTTATATTACCGAGAAGGGCCCGCCAATTTGGTCAGCGTCGTCGAACACGGTGAGGAAAACGGACCGTCACAGAGAACGTTTCGATCCTTGAGTGTTGACGGAGTCGTGATCGGCGAGAGCGATGGGGGCGTCGATGAAAAGCAACGCATGCTGGCTCATCTGCCGCTGGTGATTGACGCAATGGCGGGTAATTCGTCACCGAGATCAATCGAAGTGCTAACCATCGGTTTGGGCACCGGCATTCTCGCAGGCGAGGCCGCCGCACAACGGGTGGTAGAGCACGTGACGTGCGTCGAACTATCGCCCGCTGTGATTGAGGCGGCTTCGCTGTTCGATGCCAGTAATTGCAACGTATTGAATGCCCCGAACGTTACCGTCCTACAATCAGACGGCATTCATTTCTTACGTCAAACATTCGACCGCTACGACGCCATTATTAGCGACGGCAAGTCGCGGCCGGGACACGTGGGTAACGTCGCGTTCTTCTCCGCTGATTATTATCGCACCGCGTGCGATCGCCTGACCGAGCATGGGAGTTTCGTGCAGTGGCTGCCGTTGGCGACACCGTTGGCCGAAACTCAGACGATCCTGAAAACGTTCGCTCAGTCGTTCCCGCACGGAGGCGTTCTGATCGCGGCCCCAGATTCGGTTTATTTGGTCGGACGGCGGAACGCAATTGGCTGGAATCCAGATCAAGCCAAATCTCACCTCAAACAATCCGCCACATTAATTCGTTATTTCTGGCAGTCGGCTGACGACATCAGAAGCATGGTTTGGCTGGACGCGAAAGAAGTCGCCACCAAGCTACCCCCGGCGACGCCCATTAACACGGCCGACCGACCGGCACTGGAACGATTCGCGTCGGCCAACGTCGAAACGGCTGAGACACACGACAAAGTTCAAAACCTAACTTTCTTGCGTGATTTACTTCGGTCGGAGGAAACTAACTCGCTAGTGATGCTGGAGAGCGCCGACCCAGCCGCCATGAATTCCGCATGCGTTGCACTTTTGGACGCCGCGATCGCCGAGGTCTCGCGTACGCCTGACTGGATTAAGGTTGCGCAGACCAGCTACCAGCAAGCGTTTCGAACACTTCCTAAACTCACACGCGGTGGTCGCTTGGCGAACAAACTGATTGCCACACTCAACCAAGACGATCACGGGGAACCGACGACCCGTACGCTAGCGTTGGCCGCCCAGTTTGCTGGCGGGAACGCGGAACTTCAAGCGTCCATTGGCCTCGCGTTGCTTGACCTAAGAGCGTTCGCGTCAGCGGCCAGTTGTTTGCACCGGGCGACGCGGTTGCAACCCGACAATGCAAATTACTTGGTAGCACTTGGTCGATGCTTGCTTGAGCTGCAAAAGCCAGCGGCTGCGTTGACCCGGCTGGAGCGGGCGATCGAACTTGACCCAAAACATGTCGCGGCCCATCGTCAAATTGTTCACGCCGCTTTGGCGATAGGCGATGGTACGAGGGCTGCGAAACATCGGTTGATTCTTGAGGAACTGGCACGCCCACTGCCATAATCTACACGGACACTACCGTACCCACTCGACGCCTACGAACGCCCCTCTCAGGACTAGGTCGCCGTGGTTGTCGATCGTTCTCAATCGCGTGACATCGTTGAAGTCAGCCGGGATGTTCTGTTCGGCATCCGCAATGCCGTCGACGCCAAGCACACGGTATCCGGCTTTGATACGTGACCGCATTGACAATCGATACAGGCCACCAAACTCGTATTCGCCAACCACGGCCAGATCGTCCTTTTGGCGGTCGAACATGAACGGATCACCCGCGTTTGGCCCGTTGTTGATTTGCGGCGTCGAAGACGCTCCTCCAGCGTCGCGGTTGCGTGCGGTCAACGTGTTGTTGGATCGGTTATTGAACAGGCCGATTTTGCCACCCATCGTCAGCGAAAACCGGCGGAGCAAATGCCACTCCGTCCGGCCACCAATCTGGGCACCAAACAGGGTATTCTGAACGGTTGAGTCAAGTTCCGATCGGACGACGGGGTTTGCCGGAGCAATCGCCGCGTACTGAAGCTGCTCATCGAACCTCAAGAATCGCAGGCCCGACAGCCATTCGACGGTCATGCATCGATTCAGTGGCCTTCTGACCCCGCCGTTGCGAAGCCTGTTCAGTTCAAAATTGTGCAGCGTGTAATCACGCCCCAGCGTATGCGAATCGGCTGCATTAAACGTATCCGCTACCGTCACGCCACCATCACTGATGGACGACAGACCTTGGAGCCCGGTGTCGGGGCCGCCGTCAAGCCTTGCGACGCTTTGAGCAGCCGATAGCCCCCAGTAACCCGCTTCCCAGCCACGGCCCAAGCTGTTTCGGCGACTAAGTGTTAGCCCGAGTCCAATGGCGTCGCCCGGTTGAGCATCGCGATTGCGTAGCATCTGTGCGGGGTCGGCAGGATTGAACGAGAACATGCGATCATCATCCAAATCGCGTCGCATCAAGGGCACGCTGACACCCAGCATCCAGCGCGCCGTAACTGCGGGCTCGATGACTTGCGACGCCCAACCGGATTCAAAGTAATCGTGCTCGCCAAGGATCACGGTGCCGCCCAAATGGGTCGGCATCGGCTGCGTAACGGGCGCCGGTTCTTTTGAAGCGGAGCAGCTTGAGGAAGAACAAGACGAAGGCGACAGCGACGTTGCCTCTGGCGTTGGAGGGGCCTCAACCGTTTCGCTAAATGATTTGTTCAGTGTTTCAGGGGACGACGACTGACGTTGCGGAGGCACAAGCGGTGAGCCCACGACGACATCGCCATCGCCTGCGGGCAGTTCGTTGCCCGGCAAAACGTTGGCCGGCAGTTTGAGGTTGCCCTCTACCGGTGGAGTCACAACGCGTTTCTCGTCGTAGTTTTCGATGCCGGCGATGAATGCCTCGATCGCTGGCGATTCTTGAGCGAATGCGGCTGAGCTAAAGAGCGGCGACGCGGCCAAGGAACCGAGTGCGAAATTGCGGGCCAGTTGTCCAACGAACTTTCTCATGATGGCTTCTCTCTCAGACTTCGCTGGGCCTTCCAACGCGATGCGGAGACCTGAAAACAATGAAGCGAACCGATCGACAAGATGCCTGCAATCGGAACAAAACATGCTTAGGTCATCGTCGGACCATCCCGAACGATCGAAGCAAATGTCCCATCACATTGAGAAATGCAATGCTGTCACTTGGAACCATCGGAATCGCAGGAGTCTCCGCTATGGAAGCTATATTCAGCACGGCCCACACAACGGTGAACGCCAGAAAATTGGGAACGACCGTCAACCTTTACCATCGCAGGCGAAGCGCGGCGGCTGTCTCTCGCCGGCGGGCCAGCGACGCTTCAGACGTGCGAGACGAGCAGATTCCTCGGCAGAACCAAACCGGCTCGCGCGTGACAGAAACCAGAAGAAGAACGAGGACGTTGATTGTCCGTGGAAACAAATTGAAATCGCAACGGGTGACGCTATTCCGTTTCGCAACTTCTACGCCTACGCAATATTCCCAGACTCATCAACCCAAGCACCAACGCACCGCTGGGCTCCGGGACGGCAGAGGAACCAAAGAGCGAAACTTGGAACTCATTGCCTCGAATTCCGATCGTCTGGCTGAACGCTGCGTCGTCGGTCGCGTTGTCGTTCCAGTGATAAATACTGAACGACTGGATCGCTTGAGTGAAATTAAAAGTCACGTCATTAGGCGGGGTGTTGGTTACATTGCCGGTCGCTGCCTGAGGCCGAGCACCGAAGATTCCGAACTCGGTAAACGTTTCCATGTTCGTCGGGTTTTCAAACGTGTAGTTCGCAGCAAATCCCGAACCCGGTGTGCCCGGAGCGCTGGCGGAAAATCCTTCGGCCGCGATAACGTCGTACCACTGACCGTTTGCCCGATCGACATCGGTCAACGTGAAACTATCCAACTGGACTGGGAAACTAAATGAGAAATCGTAGCGGGCGTAGTTGTCAAACGACGTCGTGTTGACCGTAGAAGACGGATCCAGCTGGAACGCAAAACCGGTAAAGAACGCAGCGTTAATGCGGCTAAAATGATCTCCTGTGTATACCGTGCTCCCCACTGCCGTTGTGTCGATCGTCAACTGATCTGTCCCGATCGGAGTCGTGCCCGCGAACTCACCGTCAACCCATCCCTGCTGCGATCCGTTGCCGTTATTGTGATCCCAGTCGCTGGTATCGAATGAAATCATCTCCGCTTCAGACGGCGTCGCCAGACAAGCCACCGCGATAACCACAAAGCTAAGCAGCGGACAGAAGGCGTTCGTTGAAAAGAGTGAATTGCGGTGTCGGTTCGAGAATAAAACCATCGTTATCTTTCTCGCAAAAGCGGACAAGCGATCTGGGATCTGCCATAGGAGCGGCCGTATTGCGACAAAACCGCTCTCATAGCATCAATTGGGACAACGAGCACAGCACGTAGTCGCGGCATAATCCGTATCGGGCAAACCCTCAACCGACAAGAGACAGAAGAGGGCATTCCGTCAAAGCTCGCTAATCGAAAAAGCTTCACGTGATAGCAATTCACGATAAGCTGTAACGATCACGAAGTCCCCGCGGGCCCTCCATGCTTGGTTTAGTGACCAGCGTGAGCGTGCTTGCCAGAGGAAACCAGCCACGGGCAAGCCATCGCCACACCGCTCGGTGAGGGCAGATTGCGCGGCGGCTGCGTTGGTTGGCTTTAAGAAGAGTGAAGAGGAACGGCAGCACCGAATCGGGCTGGCACGACGCTGGAAAACCCGTCCGCCTTGCGCGAACATCTTAAGCGAACATCTTTTCGCGAAACGCTTCGAAGGCCGTCCAATGGTCGCTCAGCGGAGCAACCTCATCGATTGGCGTTTTATGGATCGGGTGCTCAAACGCCAACCGACGTGCATGCAGCGCGATCCAACGTTCTCGATCGTCAAACGTTTCCGGGCCGAAGGCCCGCGATGATCCGTAAAGTGAGTCTCCGACGATCGGCAGCCCGCTAACGGAGCACTGCAACCGAATCTGATGGGTCCGTCCGGTCTGGAGCTGAATCTCTAGCCACGACAATTTCCCGTCGGTACCGAGAACTTGATAATCAAGAATTGCTTTTTTAGCGTCTGGGTGATCGGCCGCCACAATCTCAGATTTCGCTTGATCGGGGATCTTTCGCATCCAATGTTCCCAGCGTCCCTGACGATCGGCCGGCTGGCCCTCGACGACCGCCCAGTAAACCTTGGTCACCGTGCGATCTTCCAGCTGCTTTGAGATGCGCTGGGCGGCTCGCACGTTTTTCACGACGGTAATCGCGCCGGAGACGGGTCGATCGAGACGATGCGGAACGCCCAAATAAACTTTGCCCGGCTTTTGATCGCGGACTTTTAAGAACTGCTTTGTCCGCAGCTCCAAACTATCAATTCCCGGCGGGCCTTGGGTTAACATCCCGCCCGGTTTGTTCATCACGAACACCGCGCCGTCTTCGAGCAAAATGTCGGGAGTTGGGAGCACGTGGTTTCCTTCGACAGTGGCTGCGACACAGCAAGTCACGCTGGCAAGTGCAGTGCATCACACAGGAAACGCACGAACGGCAGCGAGGTCTTCATGTGCGCGGTCAGCGTCTGGATTAGCTTACGATCGAGCACTTCGGATCGACTGAGGCTGGTGGCGCCGATGTGATCTTTTCGCTTTAAGTCTTCGATCAACGGGTGGTCGATATCGTAATCGCGAGGTTTACGCTTGAGACTGTCACCGACACGATCAAAGGTTTCGCGGAACGCTTTTCGATTCACAATGCGTTTCCACCGCGCGGGGTCATCGTCGATTTGGCGGCGGATATCGGCCAAGCGATCGTTGGCGGGCTGCCACATCCCCGCGCCAAAAAAGATCTCGTCGGGAGCGATATGAAAATAGAACCCCGGCGCGTGAACGTCTTTGCCGGACTCGTGCCGAAACTGGATACCCAAATTCGTTTTGTACGGCAGTTTGCTCTTCGAGAAACGGACATCGCGGTAAATCCGCATCATCGAGCCGCCGGACTTTTTCGCAACAGCCGTAAAGAAGGGCGAGACCTTGCTCAACGGTTTGGCAATGTCCCGAATGAGCGCCAAACCGGGCTCGCGGACGACGGCCTCGTAGCGATCCTTGTTGGCGTTAAACCAATCACGCTCGTTGTTGGCCCGCAGTTCGGACAGGAACTGAAACGTGTCGGGCGTGAAACCGGTGAAAGACGGATCGCTCATCGCGACGCTACTTTCCTGTTGACTTACTTCGAGAGGCCGTAGGCTTCGATCAACTGCTCGGCACCGGGCGTCAAGCGACGGATCTTGGCGGCCAGAACCTGCTTCTCAGAAGCGGATGCCTTTTCGGCTCGTTTTTTAATCAGCGCCAGTTTTTTGCGGCGTGTGCGGCGGCGGGCAAGTTCACGATGGCGTTCGTTACGCATAAGTTCAGTCCTAGATTACTGGGTTCGCGGCAGATCGGGTCTCCGATCCGCCAACTGGATAACAGCCGACGGGCTTTAGGTCGGATTTCGGGGCCGCGTAGTTTAACGCAAACGCGTGGCGGACTCAATGAGAATCGGCCCAGCGGAGCACCGTTGGTCGAAGTTCGGCAATCAGGAACGCCGATCCCGCGATGCAGACGGCGTCGGTTGGCCCGAGCCCCCGCAAGACGCCATCCCACGCCTCGACCGGCGTCGCCGCAGTTTGCAAGGATTGGACCGTTCCCGCCAGCGGCTCGGCCAGCATCGAGAGCTCACTTAGCTCAAACGCCCGCGGGTTCGTTTGATACTCCGTTAGCCAGACCTCGTCGGCTTCGGCGGCCAGCGATTTCAGCATTTCGCCGGCATCTTTGTCGCGGCTGGTCGCGAAGATCAAAACCCGACGCTGGGCATTTTTCCATGCCGCCAGCTCGCTCGCCAAAGCCTGAGCCAGTGCGGCCGCGGAAGCCGGGTTGTGAGCGATATCCAGCACGACCAGCGGCCGCTGGCTCACGATTTCCGTCCGACCGCTCATCCGGGTCCGACGCAAACCCTGCTCGATTGCAGCGGGTGTCACGCGACTTTCGTTCAGCAACGAGACCGCTGCGACGGCGAGCGCTGCGTTGGTGCGTTGATGGGCCCCGGGCAAACCGACTTGCAGTTTGGGTAATACAAGTTCTTGATCGTCTGGATTGGATTCGTTTTGCTTTTCGTCACCTGGGAACCGACCGCGGAACGAGAAGCTTGGCATTGCGTCATCGTCGGTAGCCGAGGGTTCGTCATCGCCAACCTGAAAATCTTGCCCCAGCTGATACAGCCGAGCCTCCTTTTGCTGGGCGACTTCGGTGATCGCAGCAGCGGCTTCCGGGTTCAGGGCTCCACTGACGACTGGCACGCCGGGTTTGATGATCCCGGCTTTCTCGCGAGCGATGCGGTCGATCGTTTTCCCTAGCTGCCGAGTGTGGTCGAAGCTAATGTTAGTAATGACACAAACCTGCGGCTGACAAACGTTGGTCGAATCTAAACGCCCACCCAGCCCTACCTCAAGCACAACGTAGTCGACTTTCTGGCGGGCGAAAAACAGCATCGCGGCGGCGGTCGTGATCTCGAAAAAAGTCAGCGTCGGATCGGTCGCTGGATCGGCCACTTCATCCATCGCGGCGACGATGGGTTGAATCGTTTCGAGAATTTCTAGCAGCTGCTGGTCGTTGATCGGCTGACGGTCGATGGCCATCCGTTGATGGATGGTCTCGAGGTGCGGCGACGTATAAACCCCGACGCGGCAGCCTGCCTCGGTCAAAATACTGCCGCACATCGTGGATACGCTGCCCTTTCCCTTGGTGCCCGCGACGTGGATCACGGGACAAGCCAAATGCGGATCACCCAAACGCCGCAGTTGCTCGCGCATACTTTGTAGGCGAAACCCGTCGGGGGACACCTTGATCTGACGCTCGTAATTGATGCGTTGGTATAACGCATTCAACCGCTCGGCCAACGGTTGGGCCGGTTGAGCTTGTGTGGCGTCGGATGTCGTGTTCGGGGCGGGCTTATTCATCGAGCGGCAAGGTTGAGCCGAGATTGGGGCAATGTTGAACGACGACGTCGATCTGTCTGGTTTAATCGCGGAGGTTTTACGTCTGGTTGAACCGCAATTTAGCGACATCTATCATACTCGTTAAGTAGAACGAGGGCTTGAGGCTAAGGTTACCGAACCGCCGAGGCTTAGGCCGCGTATCGAATAAACCGTCCGGTCTATCGCCACCGGTCCACATTGAATCACGGCTTCTCCGAGACACTCTTTTATGAGCACTGACGAATCCAACCCGACGGCGACCGAAGAACCGGCCGCAGCAGGCCAAGCGACTCGACTCGAGCAGACGAACCCGGACTATGATCCCAACGTGGTGATCGAGACTCAGAACCTGACCAAGATCTATCGGGACTTCTGGGGCCGACAAAAAGTCCGTGCCCTCAGTGCGTTGGACTTAGAAGTCCGCAAGGGTGAGATCTTTGGATTGCTGGGCCCCAACGGCTCCGGCAAGTCCACCACGATCAAGCTGCTGCTGGGACTACTGTTCCCGACCAGCGGTCAAGCGTTGGTGTTTGGCAAGAACGCGACCGAGGTTACCAAGAACGAGCGGATTGGATACCTTCCAGAAGAGTCGTACTTGTACAAATTCCTGACCGCCGAAGAAACACTCGACTTCTACGGGCGACTGTTCGATATGCCGGCCGCCGTTCGCAAAGAACGCGTGCAAGATTTGATCGAGCAGGTTGGACTCACCAAAGCCAAGCACCGGCAATTGAAAGAGTACTCCAAAGGGATGACTCGCCGAATTGGTTTGGCTCAGGCACTGATCAACGACCCAGAACTGATTTTGCTGGACGAACCGACGTCGGGCTTGGACCCATTGGGTACGCGTGAAATGAAGGACATGATCCTGAAGCTCCGCGACCAAGGCAAAACGATTGTGATGTGCAGCCATTTGTTGGCGGACGTTCAAGACGTTTGCGATCGAATCGCAATTTTGTATCAGGGCGACCTGAAAGAGCTGGGACGTGTTGACGACCTGCTGAAAGTCACCGATGAAACACAGATTCGAGCGAAAGGGCTTTCACCTGAAGCGCAGGAAGAG
>CAZLFF010000130.1:0-9955 GCA_964558755.1 uncultured Pirellulaceae bacterium | reverse complement strand
GCGTTCGCCCAGGCAGTGCCCCGCATTCCACCGAAGAAAACGTAGATCAGGACGACGCCGCAAATGCCCAGCGAGCCCAACCAGGTCGGCACGCCACCGTGCAGTGGCGTCGGTGTTCCGTCTGGTTTTAACGACGCAAAAGCCGACCAATCCGGAAACGCTCCGGCCGTCATGGCTTGGATGACGGTTCCCGACGCCATCACGCCGATCAGCAAATACGGGATGATCAACCCCACCAAAATCGGGAACAGCAGGACTCCAATCAGATCGCTTTCCAGTCGATCACGGAAGAACTGAATCTGGGTCGTATAGCCGTACTTCCGCCCAAACGAATAGATCTTCACGCCAATCACGAAGAAACACAGGCTGTGAATGATGCCGCTGGAGGAAGCCAGCATGCCGTACACGCCAATGCCTTCCTTGAAAGCTTCACCGGTCGATCCCGCCAGCGCGAACGCGGTCATCGTCGTCCCGAAGACGCTCATTAACAGCAGAAACGGGCCGATCGAGTGACTGGCCAGCAAGTAATCTTTTTTCGTGCCGCTAAACGATCGGCTGGCAATAAAACCAAGGATCAGCAACAGCAGCAAATAACCAACAATAATCAGCAGACGAACTTGACCGGGATTCATTGTGCGGCCTCCGTTGCCTCGGATGGGTCCGCGGCTCCGGTATCGATTTCATCCAGCTGCTTGGGCCAAGCCAAGTTGACCATCAAAAACCAGACGATTCCAGCCGCCGTCGAAATCCCCATGTGATAGGCCAGCCCGATCGGCAAAAACCCGAACGCAAGGGTGTCGTCGGTCCAGTACCAAAAATCCTGATGGGCCACGATGAGAATCGCGATCAAGATCCAAAGGAAGGTTTTCATTGTTCGTTAGTTGGCTGGTGGTTAAAAAAGTAAAACTAATTCGGTGTGACGATTTCCAATAGCTCGATTGCCGGGGCTTCGTCGCAGTAGATCATGGCGGTGCGGCTAAAGCAAACGGTGCCCGCGTCGAGTTTGAATTGCTGAGCCAATTCGGCCGCGACCGCGACGCGATACAGCTCCATTCGTTTGACCGATCGCAAGACGTTATTCTCAATAAGCACGCGGCCCAGAGGAGTCCGTTGGCTTTCGATCTCGGCTCGCACGTCGTCGGCAAACACGGTTTTGTCCATCCGGACGAGGCCAAACATGACGGGCTGGTTGTCCGATTGCCGGGTAAGCACAATCTTGCGGCTGTAGTGGTTGCCGTCCGTTCGTGTCGCCAGCACATGCACATCGACCGGACTGGTGTGATGCTGCTCCAGCGTTACGGTCATGTGATGGTCGTGGTCCAACAGTCGAGCCGCGAGCGGAGAAAGCGCAGCGGCAGAAACTTTCGCGAAGACGCCTAGACGCTCATTCGCCGGATAGAATAGACCAAGCAACTCAACGAGCTGTTTGTCAGAAGCAGAATCTGCTGAATGAGCTGCGGGCATGACGATGGGAATGTCGAGCGTACGTTTAACTAACGATCGGCAGAGTTTCCTCGAACGACAAGTGGTTAATTTGAATCGTTGGCTTCACTTCCGCCGTGCGGTCGAGCACCGCGTCAGCCAAGTAGTACATCAGCCGACGTAGCTCTTCTGGCACAATTTCGTCCGCGATTTGCTCGGCCTTCTCTTGGTACTTGTCGACCAAGCGATACGCCTTTTCAAACACGCCCGCCTCGAAATACAAGTGCCGGGCCCGAGTCAAACGCTGCTCGGGCGGTAAGCTGCACTCGGTTGAAACCAAGTCGAGCAGCTCTTGTTTCTGGTCTTTTTTCAGATTTGCGATCGCTAACGCCCAGAGAACCGTCGGTCGCCCGGCCAGCAAGTCGGTGCCGACCGATCGTTTGTTGTCGTCGTCATGCTCCCAGTCTTTCAGATCGTTCAAAATCTGAAACGCGACGCCCAAATTCCTGGCAAATTGACGCACGGGCTGACGATACTCGTCCGCCGGCCCCGCCAAACGCAGCCCGGTGTAAAACGCAGCTTCAAAGGCCGGGGCTGTTTTCAAAGCGTAAACCTTCAGCGCGTCGATCGGCTGTAATTGCTTGTCCGATGCGTCACGCCAGATTAGCTCGGCACCCTGCCCTTCGGACAGTCGCTGATGTGCGTCGGCGAGGCAGTCCAGAATGTCGGCGGCCGTTTCGTGGCCAAGTTCCGCTCGATCGCCGCTGACTAGGCGATAGCCAAGCCCGATCAGGTAGTCGCCAATGTTGATCGCCGTTGGTACGCCATACTTCACGTGCAGTGAATCGGCTCCGTAGCGATAGCGATCGCCGTCTTGGATATCATCGTGGACCAACGACGCTTTGTGGAATGTTTCGATCGACATCGCCGCGCGGCGGATCGCGTCCGGGTACGCTGCGACGACCTCGTGTCCATCCGCAGCCGTTGCCGCTCCGCCCGTGATCGCGTCGTAGACGGCCAACGTAATGAAAGGTCGCGAGTGCTTGCCACCGGCCGACAAAAAATCGTGAGCGATCGCTTCGGTCGCAGCGATAGGATCCTGAGTCAAATCAAGATCGCTTGAAGGGTTATGCTCGCCCCGAACTTTTGGCACCAATCGCTGTAATGAGTCAGCGTCGAACAGTCCGGAAGCTTCTCGTAACAAGTGAATGTAGCTTCGGGTCTGCTGCTGCGACGCTGCGTGCGGTACACGCACCATCTGTTCGACCCAGTCTTCGTCAACGCTCGTGTTGCGGCAGTCGCTTGATAGCAGCGGCACGGCCATGCAAGGAATTCCGGCCAACATGATTTTATCGATCGCTTTTTCCAGAACGTTCAAGCAAGCGACACCGACGATCGCGTCAACGTGGCCGCTAACGATAATCTTCAGAACGATCGGCGAACCTTCCGCCACCAGCACCTTATAACCTAGTTCTTCGGCCGCACCGCGAAAGTCGGCGATGCTGCACGCGCCGCAGGTTTTGCAAGCCAGCCCAAACTCGTCGTAGTCAGCCGGGCAACCCTCAGCATGCTTCAGGCAATGCGGCAACAAGAACAACCGTCGCTCGTACGGAATCGATTTAATCGAGTCCTCCCAGAACTCACTGGACAACACGACCATCGTCCAGCCGAGAAAACCTTCGGGCAAATTTTGCTCGGTCAACAACTGACGACAAATCGCCTCCAGCTGGTCTTTGCTTGGCGGCACATCCCGGTCGAGCGTCGTGGCAACCTCACGACACCTTAGACGCAACGCTTCGCGAGCCTGTTTCGTGTCGGGCACCATCTTCAGGTGAGCCGTCTTGCGCCGTCGCGAGCGGCGGACTGGCGGCGACGCGATCTCAGTTTTTTGCTCAGACGAGTTTGTTGCAGAAACCGTTGACAAGATGAATCCTTACTGGCGTATCGCGATAAGATTCTTCCACTGTACCAACTACACGTCGTCAGCAGAACATCCGGACTCAACAAAAACCGCTCGATTCAACGCTCCAGCTGCGAAAATAGTGGGGTACAATTTCTCGAAGTACCAGAGTTTCGCGAAATAGAAACCGATCGGCGAACTGACACGTACGTCGTCAGATGCAACCGCCGCCTGTAGCCATGCGGCTCCCGCCAACGCCCCCACGCGAGCCTGCGAACCTGCGCCGTCATCGACCGCGAACAGTGCCTCGGTACAGAGCGCCGTTTCTTCCACGCTGCTTGTTCCGTTTTGACAGCCACCCCAGCCACCGTCCTTGTTTTGATTTTTCAGTAGCCAACTCGCGCCAGCGATTGCCGGCTGAGTGTTCTCCAGACGCGCGGCACGATAGGCCATCAGGACCTTCGCAGTTCCGTAAAACGGATTTTCATCGTCCGGTTGGTCTTGGTTGCCAAACCACAGCGGCAGCCAAGAGCCATCGGCCCGTTGCTGTTTTTTCAGGTACCGAAACCCCTTGGCGATCGCGCGATCGATTCGCTCACGCTGCTGCATCGCGCACACTTGTCGCCATGCCAACAAACCGCGAATGGCATGAGCCGTAATGTCGCTGCCGCTGCGGTCGAACGGCAGCTTGCCCCAGCCTCGGCAAAACGTCGGCCAGCCACCGTCACGATTCTGCAAATCTAACAACCACTCCGCCCCCGCGATCGCGGCTGCCTCCAGCGTCACGCGGCGCTTGTCGATCAGCCAAGTCGGATTCGCATCAACAATCGCTCGCAGGGCCAACATCGCACCGGGCGTGTCGTCAGCGTCAGGGACCGCGCCGCTGAGGTCTGTCCACCCCCAGCCACCGGGCTCGGAACCCGTAAACGGATGCTTGTCTCTGTTCTGGCATGAAAGCAACCAGTCCACGCACGATTGCCAGGTGCTTGAATCGTTTTCTAGCAGAGCACGAAACGAGTTCGGTTGATTCGCCAACGCGTTGATGGAAAGAGATGTCACCCAAGTTGCGAGATTGGTATCAATCGGCCAAGTCCCCTGCTCGTTTGGTTCGTCGTCCGAGGACGGTCGATACGAATCAAGCAAAAACTGAACGCCTTTCTGCACGACCGAGTGTTCCGATCGGCCGCAGCGGATGAGTGCCATCGAAACAAAACTGGTTAGCGGAATCGCCTCGAGGTAACCACCGCTGGCAGGTTGAATGTTCTCAAGGACTCGCAGGCCGGGTTTGATGCAAAGTCGCCGAATCGTGCGCCGGACGGGATCCCATGGCGGGTCGAAGTGAAACTTCGCTTGGCCGATCGCGACTAACGCCGGGATTGCGTAACTAACGACCGGCAGTTGCAGCCAGTTGTAGTAACGTTGCGGAACCACGGCGGCTTCAAAGGGTAACGCGGCGACTTCTTTCCACGGAACAATTCCAGCCATCGCGCAGTTGGCCAAAATTGGCACGGCAAACGTTTTGTCGCGACCGTACCTCGCCCGCACGCCCTCAATGCCACCTTTGGATGCGATGTAGGATTCGGCACGTCCAATCGCTGGGGCGAACTCATCCGCACGTTCTGCCGCATGCATCGCGGCGACGACCAGCATCGTGGTGGAGATGTTTGAGTAACTTTTAGGAGTATCGCCCCAACCGCCGTCACCATTTTGGTTGGCCATCAACCAAGCGATGCCGCCCCGAACCTGCGTCCGAATTTGTTCGAGGTTCAGCGATGCACTAACGTTCGCATGATTTATCTCTTGCAAGTAAAACGAGAACGCGCTGATCGCCGTTGCCGTCGAAAGTGCCGACGCAGAAAGCTCTCCCACCCAGTGGCCCGCCGGCGTTCGCTCGGACAGCAGTTGCGATTGAGCCTGTTCGTTTGCTCGTTCGAGTGATTCAGAAAGCAGGTTCATGGTTCTTCGAACGGACTGTCGTTCATTGACTCAACGTAGTTTTTACGCCTGACGTGAATGCTGCCAGCGAGAGAGTTTCCCCCAGCGACGCGGATTGTTACCGCGTTACTTGGAACTCAATTCGTGCACGATGTCCACCAGCGCGATTGCGTTGTCGACCGGCGTTTGCGGGAGGATGCCGTGCCCGAGGTTAAAGATGTGGCCGGGGCGACCGGCGGCTTGGTCGAGCACAATTTTCGCTTGCTTGCGGATTTCGTCTGGATTGGTGAGCAAAACAGTTTGGTCTAAATTGCCCTGCACCGACATGTCGTGGCCCACGGTATCCCACGCGTCGTCCAAGCGGACTCGCCAATCAATACCGACGACGCTGGCTTGAGTGTCCGCCAGCAACGGTAGCAACGCCGGATTGCCGGTTGCGAAATTGATCACGGGCACCCCACGCGGCACGCTGGCGATGATCTGCTGGACGTACGGATGCACAAACTGGCGATAATCCTCGTAGCTCAATGCCCCAGCCCAAGAATCGAACAACTGCAAACACTGGGCACCCGCTTTGACTTGGCCGTTCAAATAGATCGAAATCGAATCTGACAGACGCTCCATTAGCGATCGCCATGCTCCCGCGTCGCTGAACATCAATGCCTTGGTGTTTGCGTAGTTTTTGCTGGCTCCACCCTCAATCATGTAGCTGGCCAGCGTGAACGGGGCTCCGGCGAATCCGATCAGTGGCATGTCGGCCGGCAAGTCGTTTCGCGTCTGAGTGACCGTGTCCATGACGAACATGAGTTCATCGTTGTTCTCTAGCCGTTTGACTCGATCGACATCGGCGGCAGAGCGAACGGGGTTATGAATCACGGGGCCGTCGCCTATGACGAATTCCAAGTCCAACCCCATCGGCACTAGGATCGGCAGCAGGTCGCTAAAGATGATCGCCGCGTCGACTCCTAGGGTCTGCACCGCGTGACACATCACCTCGCTGCAAAGCTGCGGATTGGCACACAGCTCCAAAAACGAAACCTTGTCGCGGACTGCGCGATACTCTTTCATGTATCGGCCGGCCTGACGCATCATCCAAATCGGCGTCACGTCGGTTGGCTCACCGCGACAGGCTTTCATGAACGGGCTGTTGTACCACGGAGCGTTTTCATCGTTGACGTGACTGGCGGGTCCGGACATTTGAACTCGAATGATATGTTTTTGTTGACGGATGGCGCAAGCGGACGCCGCGATCTCGGCAACGGCCGCCGAGACAGTCTGGGCATCGGTTTGATAGTCGACCACAACGCCGTGATCGGCCAAAATTTCCGCCGGGCCGCTTCCTACAGTCAACACAATATGACGGTCCAGTAGATGACTGGTCAAACGGGCGCGTCGAAATTGCTGAGCCAAAGCACAAAACTGGGTCGCGTTTTGAGCGCTGGTGAACAAGATGGCTTCATCGTTCGCGCGGTCAAGCTGATCGAAAAAGTGATCGATGACCTGCGGATTTTCTGGTGCTGGCGAGTCGAATATCGCCAGTCGGGTCACCCGAGCGCCGCGGGCTTCGAGCCCGGCTGAAATACTGTGAACGTCGGCGGTTTGCTCGATCGCGACCTGCGAATTGGTCACGCGCATGCACTGATCGACGGCCGTTAGCAGGTGCCGCCACGTTGCACTCGCGTCCAGTTCAAGGGTCGGAGTCACCCCCCGCGTGCGCAGGGCTTCGCCGGCCGCAGGGCTGGCCGTTAGGGTGGTGATGTCGGCCAGCGAATCGAGAAACCGCTGTTCGGGAATTGAACGAGCAACCGCCGCGCACAGCGTTTCAACTGCCACGGCCGTTTTCAGGATGACGATGTCCACGTCGCCGGTCATCAAGCGGTTGGCGAAATCCCGGAGCCCGGCGGCGGCCGAGGATGCGGGAGGACCAGTTGATTCGAGCGGTCGCAAGTACGTTACCTCGATCGGTTGCCCGTCCGGATCAACCGGGGCCTCGTTGTCGGGCGAACCAACGACGGCTAGCGTAAATCGACTGGGCTTTTGCGACGAGTCAGACATGGTGAAGCAGTTTCTGCGGTCGCAGTGCGAGTCGGGCGGGTTCGTTGAACTAGTCTTAGACTTCCTCTGTTATCATAGCGTTAATCACGAAAATGGTTCACCGGCCTCGAAACGTGGACCGTCTGCAGCCAGCCGTTTGCATCGTCGTTCTGTTTTTCTTGTTTGTCTTCAACGTCAGCTTAAATGAACACCACGAATCTCTTCGATCAAGTTGACTCGAAACTGGACGCGGATGGCATTGTGGGGATGCTGGATCTGCTAGAGGGCCATTTTCGCCGTGGCAAAGAGTACTTTCGGCTCTTTGAGGTTTTGAAGCTGCGTGTGCGTTATCGGCTCGGCTTGCCCCTCGTGCCCGCCGATGGTGTTGAACGCCTGCCCGAGCGTCAGCAACGCGAATTGGATGACGGACTGATTGATGCTTGTCAGACCGTTGGTACCTTGCTGTTTCGCGACGGCAACCTTCAGCACGCGTGGTCGTACTTGCAGCCGACTGGAAATCGAAAGTTGATCGAATCGCTTATTCGTGAGGCGCCGGTCAATGACGAAACCTTGGATCTGCTGATCGACATCGGACTCAATCAAGGCGGCGCACCGGTTTACGGCTATGAGCTCGCGATCAAGCACCATGGAACGTGCAGTTCGATCACGGCCTTTGAAGTCCAAGCCACTCAGTTCGACCGGACGACTCAGGCGGACATGGCAGCCACCCTGTTGCACCACATCTACGAGGAAGTTCTGACCAACGTTCGGCATCACATCGAACAGCAAAACGAAACGCCCCGCGCAGACGCGACCCTGCGCGAGTTGCTGACCGAACACCCGTGGCTGGTTGAGCAGAAGGCGTATCACTTGGACACGACCCATCTGGCATCGTTGATGAAGATCGCTCGTCTGACCTCGAAAGCAAAAGATCACGAGGTCGCGTTACAGCTGGCCGAGTACGGGGCTAATTTCCCAGAAGATTTTCAGTACAAAAGTCCCGAGCCATTCGAGAACACCTACTTGGATCACCAAGTCTTTTTTCGAGCGCTACTGGGCGAAGACGTCGACGGGGCTGTTGCTCATTTCCAAGCCAAGGCAGACGCGTCTGACCGAGCCATTTATGGCAATCCAATTGATGAAGTCATGATTGACTTTCTGCAACGCGTTGGCCGTACGGACGCCGCCATCGCGTACGCGACCGCTCACGAGGTCGATCCAGCCGCGCGAACTGGTTTGGCCCCCGATCTGATTCAAATGCCGCAGTCAAGTGAACAGTTTGAATCGGTGCTCACGCACTTGAAACAGCAGAACGATTTACTGGGTTACTCGGTCGCATTATTGCGTAAGGCGTCGTTGGGCGATTGAGCGCATAAAAAAACGGCACGCCCAATTGCTTGAGCGTACCGTTGTGTTTGTTCACTCTTGCGAGCGATTGTTCCTCGTCTTAGTTACGCTTTGAAGCGGCACGAATGACGAATGCGTTTGGGTTGACGACTGGCTTCTTAGAAGCACCGTCGCCCGCAGGAACGATCTCGCCTTGAGCTTCGTTCAAATTAGGAACGATAACGCCCTCAGCTGGCGCTGCTTCCTGAACGGAAGGAACGACCACGCTGCCTTCGACAGGAGCACTGGCGTCAACTGTAGTGGCGTCGCCGTAAACGACTTCGCCGCCACCGCAACCGCCGCAAGCAGGAGCCGCAACAGTGTAGTTGTTGCTGCAATCGTTGCCTGGGCAAGGTGAGTTGCAACCGTCGTTCGGGCAGCCACATCGGACTTTGCCACATCGGTCACGAGGCAAACGATTGCCACGTAGACGATCCAGCAGAGTCAAACGCTCGCAGCCGTTGTCGCAAGGCTCGCCGCAACCACGATCGCGGCGAAGATTGCAGCCACATCGTGCAGGAGCATCGCAACCGCAGTCAGCAACAGGAGCGTCGCAACCGCAGTCGGCAGCTGGTGCTGCACAGCCGCATCCGCCGCGGTTGCCTAGGCGACCACGCAGGTTGAGGCGACTGCCGCATGAAGATGCGACTTCGCAACCACAATCTGCCGCAGGAGCTGGCTCGCATGCTGGAGCACAAGGTGCTGGTGCAGGAGCTTCGCAACCGCAATCGGCAGCAGGAGCTTCGCAACCACAGCTGCGAGATGCACAGCGAGCACGTAGCTTGGCCAACAGGCCAACGCGACTTTCGCAAGCATCGGCACATGGTGCTGGCTCTTCGCAACCACAGTCGGCGACGGGAGCAGGCTCACATGGTGCTGGTGCAGGAGCTTCGCAACCGCAATCGGCAGCAGGAGCTTCGCAGCCACAGCTACGAGAGGCACAGCGAGCACGTAGCTTGGCCAACAGACCAACGCGGCTTCCGCAAGCATCTGCACATGGTGCTGGCTCTTCGCAACCACAATCGGCTATGGGAGCAGGCTCACATGCTGGTGCACAAGGTGCTGGTGCAGGAGCTTCGCAACCGCAATCGGCGGCAGGAGCTTCGCAACCACAGCTGCGAGATGCACAGCGAGCACGTAGCTTGGCCAACAGGCCAACGCGACTTTCGCAAGCATCGGCACATGGTGCTGGCTCTTCGCAGCCGCAGTCGGCCACAGGAGCAGGCTCGCATGCTGGAGCACAAGGTGCTGGTGCAGGAGCTTCGCAACCGCAATCGG
>CAZLFF010000129.1:3038-9958 GCA_964558755.1 uncultured Pirellulaceae bacterium | reverse complement strand
CCACGATCGAGAATCCATTGACGTCGCAATGCTGGCAACCCCTTCGTCACGTCGCCTGCGAATTCAGGATCGCCCCACGGGCCCGAGCAGTCGTAGACTCGAATGGGATCGTTCTTCTCGATGACACCGTCGGAGTGCTCTGTGTCAGAAAGACGGATCTCTCGCAGGGGAACTTTCAGGTCCGGATGAATCTCTCCCGCGACGTAGATGCGAGTCGAGTTTGGAAACTGAGTCGGGTCGTTTTCGATCGCGCGGATTTCTTCCGAGTTGTCAAGTTCCTCAGTGAACTGGCCGGTGTAATCACCTCGTTGCTTGGCGTTCTCCAAAGCATCCAAAGCGGGCGTTGGGGTTTTCGGTGAGTTCATCATTTTTCCTAGAGTTAACGACTCGGAAAAACAAACTCAACGAGAGAAGATGAGAGAACGACGATCACTTAAAGGGGAACGTCGATCTCTCGCTCCCTTCGTCGGTATGATCCGAATCAGGTTCAAAGGGTTATTCTGGCTGACTGCCGGAACTCTCAGTCCAATTTGGACACCCCTGCGGACCATCAAGTATCGTCATTGCCTGTTTTTGGTCAAGGTTTCGGGCAAAATCGCGACAAAACGCCGTTGGAAGTCAAATCGTGCAGGCTTTTGGCTCGGATGATTGGTTGTAAGGCGTGCAGGCCGTTGACTTCGTGGATGCTTGCATTTTCCACGACTCGATTGACGCTTGGCGGACGAAAGAAAGGTTGTCGTGCCTCACTGCGTCTAGATACCATGGCGGCACCATTGGGGCCGTCGCGAAGACATCTCAAGCAAAAACTATCCTATCGTCGGAGAATCTAGTGCGATTGACCGCTGTTTTGAGTCCGCGTTTTCTTGCTCGCCTAATCGGTGCTGCGGCACTGATGCTGGTGGCCTGTTCGTCATCGACTGAAGCTCATGCTCAGGACGCGAGCCCAGGCATGCTGACGATTGGTTCAGAAGCACCATCGCTGGACATTGGCCACTGGCTTAGTGAGGGCCAGGGCAAGTTGGGTCCGGACCAAGGATTCGAGGACGGCAAAGTGTATGTGGTCGAATTTTGGGCGACTTGGTGTGGCCCGTGCATTGCCACCATGCCGCACTTGGCCGAGCTGCAAAAAAAGTACGCTGATCAGGGCGTACAGATCGTCAGCATTAGCGATGAAGATTTGGCGACGGTCGAGGGCTTCCTGCAAATTAACGTCCAAGGCCTCGCGGAACCACAGACTTACGGCGAGCTGACGAGCGCGTACAGCCTAACAACGGATCCTGACGGGTCGACTACTCGTGACTACATGGAAGCAGCAGGACGCAACACGATTCCGTCCGCGTTTATTGTTGGCAAGACCGGGTTGATCGAGTGGATGGGCAACCCCGTCGACATGGATGATCCGCTAGAGCAGATCGTTGCGGATCGCTGGGACCGCGAAGCGTTCCAAGAAATGCAACGAAAGCAGCTCGAAGAAGAATGGGCTCGTCAGATGGTCCAAGTAAAACTGCAACGCGCGATGCTGGAGGTCGATTCCAAGTTGAACGCCGGTGAAGACGAGGCCGCTCTTGAAATCATCAACGACTTGGCGGACGACGACGAGTTCGAAGCGATGCGAGTTAACCTCGTCATCATTCGCGCGAAACTGGCGGCGACCATCGGTGGTCCGGCTGCCGTGCAAGCCTACAACGCAAGCATTCAGGCCCTGAAGGAGATGCCCAGTGGACTGAATGAGATCGCTTGGTCGGCTTACGAAATCATCTCCAGCGGCGAGGGTGGCGGTAATGAGCTTTTGAGCGCAGCGCTCCGGGCGGCCGAGCTGGGGCTGAAGCAATCGAAGGACGACGTTTCCATTCTCGACACGATCGCTCACTTGCATCATCAGCTGGGCGACCTAGACAAAGCGATCGCGGCCCAAGAAAAAGCGCTCGCCAATGCGGGCGACTTGGCACCGCAGATCAAACCGTACCTGGACGAGCTAAAAGCAGAGCAAGCGGCGCAGTAAAAAACAGCATGACCGCGGTACGCCGGGGGTTTTTAATGGGTCCAGCGATGACCCTACGAGTCGCCCAAGCAAACACCGACGTCTCGGGCGGCTCCGATCCAGGCGTGATCTTGGGGGACGACTTTCCGTTTTCCCACAATATCGGCCAGCGGCACGGGAGCGGTTGTGTGACCTTTAGAGGCAACCATCACACCGAACTGACCTTCGTCGATCAGTTGTGTACAGGCTGTGCCCAATTGGGTGGTCAGGATTCGATCGGCCGCCGATGGCGTGCCACCGCGCTGGACGTGTCCAAGGATCGTGACACGCGATTCGAGACCCGTTAGTTTTTCCAGTTCGTTCGACAGCCGCATCGTGTTTCCCTCGCGGCTTTTTTCGACTTCCTCCAGCAAGGCCTTGGCGGCCTTTTTTGCCGATGAACTATTCTTGTCATCGCTGGCCTTGGCTTTGTCGAGCGCTTCGTTGGCTTCGGCGTAACGCTTGGCCTGGTCGATCGACATGGCTCCTTCGGACACGGCAACAATGCTGAATCGGCTGCCGTGACGACTGCGGCGGCGAATCGATTCGGCGACCAAGTTCACGTCGTAGGGAACCTCCGGAATCAAAATCACATCCGCTCCGCCAGCGACCCCGGCACCCAATGCCAACCAGCCTGCATTGTGGCCCATGACCTCGACCACAATGATGCGGTGGTGACTATGGGCGGTGCTGTGCAAGCGATCGATGGCCTCGGTCGCAATCCCAAGCGCTGTGTCGAAACCGAACGTGATGTCGGTGCCCCAGACGTCATTGTCGATGGTTTTGGGCAGCGTGATAATGTTCATGCCGGCTTTGGCCAACCGATTGGCGTTTTTTTGTGTGCCGCCACCGCCGATGCAGACGAGGCAGTCAAGGTGATGCCGTTCGTAGTTGTCGGCGACGACTTGGGTCATGTCCATCACCTTGTTACCGACCAGCATCTTGTGCGGCTTGTCTCGGCTGGTCCCAAGGATCGTTCCGCCGACGGTCAAGATACCTGACAGTTCGTCGTTGGTTAGCCGTAGCGTGCGGTTTTGGATCAGTCCGCGAAAGCCATCTTGGAAACCAAGCAGTTGCATGTCGTGGCCTTGGATGGCCGATTTCCCAACCCCACGAATGGCCGCATTGAGCCCGGGGCTGTCCCCGCCCGCTGTTAAAATTCCGACTGTTTTGCTCATGGACTTCCTTGTGTGTTGCCTTGTCGTGGTCAGTACGCACGACGAAAGTACAGCGTTTTTCGGCTTGTCGTCGAGACAAAGTTATAGAGCTTAATCGGCCCGCGGAAAACCAGCCAATGCTGAGCACACGCTTGTCCTAGGTTGAACCTTTGCGAATGGCCCAAACGAGGAGCACCGGCTTTTTGGGTTTCAGCAAATTGCCGTTTTGCCGCAGGTAACCATGCCATTGTCTACCGTCACCGATCGAGCCAGCGGTTGACGCTAGACAGAGTTTCCAAGATCGACATGATGGTCGGGGTGTTGTTTACTCGTTTTGTTTTTTGGTTCACTTGTCGCGTCGTTTTTCTCCATGGCTCATTCATTGCCGACTGACCGAATTGCCGCCAACACAGGGGCGACCTCCGCTCACGTGGTCGAGTCGATCCAGTCGTTGTGGAGCGGTTATGGTCAGATCGTCCGGGTTCGTTTGATCGATGCTGTTGGTGGTGATTCAACGGTGATCGTGAAGCACGTTTGTCCCCCGACGAAACGCGATCATAAGTACGGGTGGTCGGGTGGTGTGTCGCATCAACGGAAACTGAGTTCGTATGAGAACGAGAGGAACTGGTACCGGGGGCCGAGCGATCGATGCAGTCCGTTGTGTCGTGTGCCCAAATTGCTGGCCGCCGAATCAACGCTTTCGAACGAAACGCGACCGGATTTGTTGCTTGTTTTAGAGGATTTGGATGCTGCCGGATTCGATCGCCGTTGCCAACGCCCTACCGACGTACAGGTTCAAGTGTGTCTCAAATGGTTGGCGAATTACCATGCGACTTTCCTTGCGGACGCTCACGAAAAAAACGCCCAACCGGTCCTGGTAAACGCGCACGGCTTGTGGCCCGTCGGGACCTATTGGCACCTGGCGACTCGGCCTGATGAGCTGAATGCTATGCCCGCTGGTCCGCTCAAACAGGCCGCACCGGCGATTGACAGCCGTTTGAGTCAGGCTCGCTTTCAAACGCTCGTTCACGGCGATGCCAAGCTGGCAAATTTCTGTTTTTCGTCCGACGATCAAGTTGCTGCGGTTGATTTTCAATACGTGGGAGGAGGTTGCGGGATGAAAGATGTCGCTTATTTCATCAGCAGTTGCTTCCACGAAGACGAGTGCGAACATCGTGAGCAAGAACTGTTGGGGCTGTATTTTGCATCTCTGAAAGATGCCCTCGAAAAATCAAGTGTGAAAGGTTTGTCGCTTTCGTTTGCTGATCTGGAAGCCGAGTGGCGATCGCTGTATCCCTACGCTTGGGCTGATTTTTACCGCTTTCTATCTGGCTGGTCTCCCGGCCATTGGAAAATGCACGCTTACAGCCAACGGATGGCTGACTTGGTCGTTCAAGAGCTGGCTTGAGCCGCATGGGCTAACTCGTGCGCGCGCTCTTCACGCCGCGATCAGTCGCATCATGGCCGACAGACGCAGCAGGTTTCCCGTCACTTGCATCGTGAGGCCAATTTAGAAACGAGTCTTTATGTAAGACCGATCACTAATAAAATTTCTTGATCATTCTCTGGTAAGAGAAACCATTGACTGGCGTCCTATGAGTGTCATCGATGCTTCAATGACTACGCTAAATCAAATTAGTTTTCTCCCAATACAGAAGGTGTTTCCAGTGAAAAAGTTCACACAGATGAGTGTTGTCGTTGTCTGCTTGGTCGTGTTTGGATTGTCACAAATGGCGGCTGCCCAGAGCACGCAAAAAAGAGCCCGCAGTTACTCGCAGCGACAGGCGCCTCAAGCGACGATGGCCGCGAAGCCAATGTCGCGAGCATTTACCAACGGCTACAACGTTCCCAGCAATGGGGTTGCTCTCGAAGGTTACTGCCCGGTCTGCTACCTCGCCGTGAATAAGGCGGTCAGAGGGACGGCGCAATTTTCATACACGCACAATGGCGTGACCTATTGGTTCGTAAATGAAAACGCTCGCCAAGCATTTATTGCCAACCCCGAAAAATTTACGCCTGCTTATGGTGGCTGGTGCGCTATCGGCGTGGCAATGGGACAACGGTTCCCAGTCGATCCTGAGCATTTCAAAATTGTCGATGGCCGGATCATGCTTTTCCTTCGAAACGCCAAAGTCGACGCCTTGGACTTGTGGAATCGAGACGAAGCAGGCAACCTGAGAAAAGCCGATGAGAATTGGAAAAAGCTGGGCAGCTAATCGATCAAGGCTCAGTAGATCACAATCCAAAACATTAGCGAGGGAACCGCCGCGGCAGTTCTCTCGCTTGCGTTGTGGGTTGTGTTGATCTTAGCAGTCGCTCAATATCCCAACACCGGTGACAGCCAGCGTTCGCATTCTTCGATGGAGAGTCCTTTGAGCTTGGCGTAGTGCTCGCACTGGTCCTTCGTGATCTTATTGATCGCGAAGTAGCGGGACTCGGGGTGCGAGAAGTACAAACCGCTCACCGCGGCTCCGGGCCACATGGCGAAGGATTCGGTTAGCTTGATGCCTGTTTGGGCTTCGGCGTCCAGCAGCTCCCAGAGCGTTGCCTTTTCTGTGTGGTCAGGGCAGGCTGGGTAGCCCGCCGCCGGACGGATGCCGCGATATTTTTCCGCGATCAAATCGTCGTTGTCCAAACCTTCGTCCGCTCCGAAACCCCAAGCAACTCGTGCCCGTTGGTGCAACATTTCAGCGAACGCTTCGGCCAGTCGGTCGGCGATCGCTTTGACCATGATGCTGTTGTAGTCGTCATGGTCCGCGTCGAACTTGGCCGCCAGTTCGTCGCAGCCGTGGCCGGTCGTCACCGCAAACGCACCAAGGTAATCCTCGCGTCCGCATTCCACTGGAGCAACGTAGTCGGCGAGTGATCGATAGTGCTTTTGGCCTTTGCGTTGCCACTGCTGACGCAACGCGTGGAAACGAGTCCGCTCGGTCGTGCGGCTGTCGTCTGAGTAAACAATGATCGAGTCGCCATCGGTCGCCGCAGGCCAGAAGCCGTAAATTCCTTTGGCAGTCAGCAGACCTTCATCGATGATCTTATTCAAGATCGCTTTTCCATCGGCGAATGTCTTGGTGGCTTCCTCCCCGACGACTTCGTCGGTCAGAATTTTCGGGTACTTGCCGTGAAGTTCCCACGACATGAAAAACGGCGTCCAGTCTATGTAAGACGCAATCTCCGACAATGTGATTTGCTCATCACAGTCATCCGTCGAACCGATCGTGCGAGTCCCTGTGAACGATGGCTTGGCGACGTCGATGCTGTCCCAGTCAGTTGGGAATCGATTGGCGAAAGCTTCCTCGTACGGAACCAGTGTCATCTGACGATCTTCGAAACCGGCGACCAGTTTCTTTTGCAGTTCAACATTTTCGGCCAAGTAATCGTCCCGCAGTTCGTCGCTGATCAGTTTGTCAACGACGCCGACGCTTCGTGACGCATCGAGCACATGAATCACCGCGTTGTCATACACGGGAGCAATCCGCACTGCGGTATGCTTGTCGCTGGTGGTCGCGCCACCGATCAGCAGCGGCTGTTTCATTCCACGGCGTTTCATCTCTTTGCCCACGTAAACCATTTCGTCCAAGCTGGGCGTGATCAATCCTGACAGCCCGATGATGTCCACCTGTTGCTTTTCGGCTTCGTCGAGGATCGTGTCGCAGTTGACCATCACTCCCAGATCAACAATTTCATAGTTGTTGCACGCCAGTACCACGCCGACGATATTTTTGCCGATGTCGTGAACGTCG
>CAZLFF010000129.1:0-2975 GCA_964558755.1 uncultured Pirellulaceae bacterium | reverse complement strand
TCCTCTTCCATGTAAGGCAGCAGATGAGCCACCGCTTTTTTCATCACGCGAGCAGATTTAACCACCTGCGGTAGAAACATTTTTCCGCTGCCAAATAGGTCGCCCACGATCGCCATGCCGTCCATCATTGGCCCTTCGATGACCTGTAAGCAGCGGTCGTATTGCTGGCGAGCCTCTTCGGTGTCCTCGACGACGTATTTATCGATGCCTTTGATCAAGGCATGAGAGAGTCGTTCCTCGACGGTGCCTTCGCGCCAAGCGAGGTCTTCGGTTTTGCCTTTCTTGCCTTTGCTTTTGACCGTCTCTGAGAACTCTAGCAGTCGGTCGGTTGCGTCGGGGCGGCGGTTGAGCAATACGTCTTCCACGTACTCCAGCAAGTCCTTCGGGATCTCCTCATAGATCTCAAGCTGGCCCGCGTTGACGATACCCATGTCCAGGCCCGCCTTGATCGCGTGGTACAAAAACGCGGCATTGATCGCTTCGCGGACGGTATTGTTGCCTCGAAAACTAAAGCTGACATTGGACACGCCACCGGAAATTTTTGCTCCCGGGCAAACCTGTTTGATTTGTTTGGTGGCTTCGAAAAAGTTGACCGCGTAGTTGTCGTGTTCGCTCATCCCCGTCGCGACGGTCAGGATGTTCGGATCGAAGATAATGTCTTCGGGCGGGAAACCGACTTCGCCGACCAACAAATCGTAAGCGCGTTTGCAGATTCGGACTTTGTCATCCGTTTCAACGGCCTGTCCTTGTTCATCAAACGCCATCACCACGGCGGCGGCTCCGTAACGCCGGATCAGACGAGCTTTTGTGAGGAAGTCTGCTTCGCCTTCTTTCAAGCTGATCGAGTTCACGATCGCCTTGCCTTGCACATTTCGCAATCCGGCTTCGATTACCGACCACTTACTACTGTCGATCATGATCGGCACGCTGGAGATATCCGACTCGCCCGCGATTAAACGCAGGAACGTCGTCATGGCTTCTTCGCCGTCCAGCAGCGCGTCGTCCATGTTGATATCGATCACCGCCGCGCCGCCTTCGACCTGATCCCGCGCGACCTCGATGGCCTCTTCGAAGAGACCTTCGCGGATCAGACGAGCAAATTTACGTGAACCGGTGACGTTGGTGCGTTCGCCGACCATTAGGAAGTTCGCGTCCTCACGCAAGTTCAGTGGCCGTGAGCCCGAGAGTCGCGTAATCGGTTCGACAACGCTTTTCTTGTGCGGCGTCAAACCTTTCACCGCGTCGGAGATCGCTTTGATATGAGCCGGGGTCGTTCCGCAGCAACCGCCGATGATGTTCAGCCAGCCGTTCTCCGCCCACTCTTTGATTTTGGCGGCCATCGGTTCCGGCTGCAAATCGAACTCACCCATCTCGTTGGGCGTGCCGGCGTTCGGGTGGCAACTGATAAACGGCGTGGCAACCTTCTGCATTTCCTCAATATGAGCCCGCATCGTGTCGGGGCCTTGAGCGCAGTTCATGCCGACGCTGACCATCGGAAAGTGTGACACCGAATTCCAGAACGCTTCGACGACTTGACCAGACACAAACGTCGCGCCAGCGGGGTCAAAGGTGCCCGACACCATCACCGGCACCTTGTTACCCGAATCCTCAAAATATCGAGCGATCGCGAACAGGCATGCCTTCAAGTTCAGCGTGTCGATCACCGTTTCGGGGAACAGAATGTCGACACCGCCTTCGACTAAGGCTTCAACCTGAACGTAGTAGGAGGCTTCCATTTCCTCGAACGTAATTCCGCGGTACGCCGGGTCTTCGACTTTGGTGCTGATCGCGGTTTGCTGGGAAGTCGGGCCGATCGAGCCGGCGACAAAACGAGGTCGATCGGGCGTCAGTGCCGTGAACTCGTCGGTCGCCTTTCGAGCGTTCGCAACGGCGGCCTTGTTGATCTCTCGAACGATATCCTCATCAAAATCAAAGTCCGCCAAACCGACCGGGCTGGCGTTGAACGTGTTGGTCTCAATGATGTCGGCACCGGCCTCCAGGTACTGACGATGTAGCCCGGTGATCGCATCTGGGTTGGTAAGCCCCATGATGTCGGTGCAGTTTTTTAAGTCCTTGTGCCAATCCTTAAACCGCTCGCCCCGTACCTGTTCCTCCGTTAAGCCAAGTCCAAAAATCATCGACCCCATGGCGCCGTCGAGGATCAAGATCTCCTTCTCGAGACGGTCGAGGAATACTTGGCCGAGAGAGGTTGCTTCGATGGTTGACACTAAATCAGTTTCCGAGAGTTGTGGTTAGGTAGGTCGGTGCGTATTTGGGGCACGATTTTGAGCGTGGATGAGGCCCAAAACGCCGGGCATAGCATAGTCGCTGCTGCTTCGTCTCAGCGGTGGTGCGAGGAATGCTAGCTGCATTTATGACGTCGTGACCGAACCCACATGATTGTACCGTAAAAGTCGCTCCACTTTATCTAGGGCTCAAGACAATCACAATCGGAACCCGATGACGAGGGATAACTGTCCTTACCGGAATTGAAGCCATGAAGCCAACGAATTTCGCTCCCAAAAGCAACGCTTTCGCCACTCAGAGCCCGTCTTCGGGGCCTCAGCAACAGGGGGCGTCGCCCTTGGTTCAGCTGCCAGCCCGCCGTCCGCTACCTGCGATCATTCGATCGGCTGAAATTGCGAGCAATACTTCGACCGAAACCGTCCCCAAGCGAAAGAATCAACTCGAGGATTACATCGCCCGCATTCGGCAGCACACGGCTCACAAAGCGGATCCGGCAACGCGACCGGGACAAACCCAAACACCGCCGACGGCATCGACGTTCACCACCACGATCGCGGATCAGGGCGAGCAGTTTCGCTACGTTTCAGGAGCGATGGGGTTACCGGGCGAAACGACCGAGCGTACGGATTCTGGTCACGCCCACGCCGACACCCCCGCGATGGCCTTTCCGCCGATTTTTTTTTTTGTTAAGGTGACGTTGTACACCGAGAGCTACACCGCCCGTGGGC
>CAZLFF010000128.1:0-9993 GCA_964558755.1 uncultured Pirellulaceae bacterium | reverse complement strand
CTGGTACCGCGAATTCCCGAGGTGCCCTGAGCCCCGTCGCCTCCGGGCTCGCCAAAACCACCTCGGCCGCCACTGCCACCCGATTGCACACTAATCCCGTTCCCGCCTGCGCCACCGCCGCCTCCTCCGCCGCCACCGCCGCCCGAGCCTGCTCCTCCTGCACCGCCGCCCGCGCCGCCGTTTCCTCCCGCGCCGCCGCCGGCACCGCCGGACAAGATCACGCCAAAAGCGTTGTTGGTGCCGCTGGTTCCGCTACTGCCGTTGGAGCCGTCGCCCCCGGTTCCACCGATGTTCGCGCCACGGCCTCCAGCAACGCCGTCCTGTCCTGCGGTGAAGACGCCTCCGCCAGCGCCGCCCGATCCGAGCGAGCCTCCACTGCCACCGGCGCTACCGATTCCGGCTGAGCCACCAACGCCGCCTTTGCCCCCAGTGCCCGGAGTCGTTCCAGCGAAGCCTGCCAACCCGCTGCCGCCACTGATGCCGCTCTGCCCAATCTCGCCATCGTCACCTCGGTTACCGTTGGTGCCCGCGTTTCCGGCTCCCCCGGATTCGCAGTCACACGTTAAACCGATCCCGGTGACGGTTGCTTCGCCGAAGGTACCGCCCAGCCCGCCGCCGCCACCGAATGCGGCCCCGTCACCGCCGTCGCCGCCGACCGAGAGCGTGGTGCTGGCAGTGCCGCCCGAGCCACCGCCCAAATTTCCTGGCGAGCCGACCGCATCGAAGTTTAAAACTGTGCCAGCAGCGATGTTGACATCGTTTCCAGCATACAGCGACAAAGGCCGCGAACCCGATGCCGTGACCACGTCGGTTGATTTAAAACTCAGATCGCCAAGAAAACGAAACTGAAAAATGTCACCGTCGCTTCCCTGTTGCACGACCGCCTTCAGGACTTGCACGCCATTGATTTCTTCCGTGTCGATCCCGTCCACAAGAATCTTGCCCGTGTCGGTGTCGAAAGAAATGTCGCTGCCGCGTGCAGAACCACCCAGCGTGCAGAATAAGATGGCGACAACGAGTGTCGTTGGAAATAATTGGTTTGATTTCAACACAGTAGTTACTCACGAGGGCTGAAGGCATGCCAGTCAAATATGCGGAAGCAACGCGGAAGCTCGAACGCCGTTGGAACCTCCGGCCTTTCCAACTTAATTGTTGGGACGACAGGTTTAAGCCTTAATCGTAACCAAATTAGACGATCGATGCAAAAAAGTGACAATCCTCAGCGACAAAGCTCACATGGGTCATTAACCAAGGCGTAGTCGGCGACAGCATGAGTGATTCGTGTGACAGTCAGCGCGCTGACCCGGCCGTTCGTTTCTCTTGCGTGTCGTGTTGCGGTTTTGAAATGCCCACTCATTTGATTTGCTCCTTGGGCAATCATGAGCTCCTGGTCGTCGGAGCCCGAGGGGGAATGCCGTTGAACTGAACATTGGGGTCACTTGTTCAGCAGCCATGCCATCTGCGTGTTGTCTGCGTTTTCCCAGTGGAACGGCCAAATCCCAGTGGAACGGCCAAATCAAGAATAGATGCCTGCTTTACTTGTCCGGCGGTTCCTGCAAACGAAAACAAAAACCGCGATCGTTTTAGAAAGTGGGACCTGTTAAAGTGATCGGTCAACGCGATCTTGGCCGCCCATCTCACCGAGCGATTGCTTGCTCATCATTGATATGTTTTTTCGTTTTTGGACGCTGTTCCGATCATCATTTCAAATCTGGAGTAAAGCGAAGTCGTCGCGTATGGCTGCGGCCATGACGTACTACACGATGTTGTCGCTCGCACCGCTGATGATGATTGCGATCGCGATCGCTGGCTATTTTTACGATGGCGCGGTGGCTCAAGCAGAGCTGATCGATCAAGTCCGGACGGTGACCACCGATGGGATCGCCGACACCGTGGCTAGTTTGATCAAGAACGCGACGCAACCGAATTCGGGCTTGTTGGCCGGAACGATCAGTATTGCGATTCTTCTTTTTGGTGCGTCGGGTGTTTTCTCTCAGTTGTACGACACGTTCAACGATATCTGGCAGGTGCCCTACGAGTCACGCGTTGGATGGCGGTTTAAGATTCAGAAACGTTTGATCGGCGTCGGCATGGTTTTACTTGCCGGGGCACTTTTGCTATCGACGCTGATGTTGAGTTCCGCCATTACGTATTTGACGACGGTGTTAGATGCTCCGACGCTCGTTAATTGGTTGAACTTAGCCGATCGGAGTTTGTCCTTTCTCCTGTTGCCGATTATCTTTTCGGTCATTTTTTGGTTCTTCCCATCGGCAAAAATTCAATGGCAGGACGTGTGGCCAGCCGGAGTCCTTACCGCGGTGCTGGTTGCCAGCAGCCGATATTTGGTCGAGGCCTACCTAAAATTTTCATCGACCAGTGAGGTGTACGGGGCCGCGGGATCGCTGGTCGTGCTGTTGGTCTGGGTTTACATCACCGGCACGCTGGTGTTTTACGGGGCATCGTTCAGCCACGCTTGGGCCAATACGTTTGGTTCGCACGCGAACGCAGGCGAGTCGGTCGCTCCCACAGTTCGCGCTCCGTTGGTCCCTCGGCGACGCCAGATTCCCGAGCAATAGCAGCCAAGTTGCCACCTAGATTTCACGACCACTGCCGAGCAAGCTGATCCGCTGGGCTCGCACAAAAAAGCCCGATCAGGATCGTTGTTCTGGCTGAAAGTTTCGGACTTCGGTAAGATGCTGAGCTTTGAAATTCCTCCGCACCCCTTTTTCTGATAGGAATCAGAGCACCATGGAAGCCGGAATTGTCGGATTGCCCAATGTGGGCAAGAGTACTCTTTTTAACGCGTTGACTTGTTCAAAATCGGCCGCCAGCGCGAACTATCCGTTTTGCACGATCGAGCCGAACGAGGGTGTCGTCAGTGTGCCAGACGGTCGGTTGGATCGGATCACGAAGTTTATCGTGCCGCAAAAAGTGATCCCCGCTGCGCTCAAGCTGGTGGACATCGCGGGCATCGTCAAAGGAGCCAGCGAGGGTGAGGGACTGGGCAACAAGTTCCTTAGTCATATTCGACAGGTCGATGCGATCTTGCAGGTCGTGCGCTGTTTTGAAGACGACGACGTGATTCACGTCAGCGGTGAAGTCGATCCGATTTCGGACATCGAGATCATCGAAATGGAACTGATGCTGGCGGACATTGAAACGCTACAAAACGCCAAAACGAAAGCCGCCAAATCCGCTCGGTCGGGCGACAAGGAAGCGACCCTTCGCGTTGCGGCGATCGATAAGTCGCTGGCTCATTTGGAAACCGAAACGCCGCTAAGGAAACTTGAGCTTCCCGAAGCCGAAGCCAAAGCCATTCAAAGTTACGGTTTGCTAACCGCGAAACCAATCCTCTACGTTGCCAACGTGTCCGAAGATGACCTGACGGGCGAAGATCCACTCGTTCAAAAAGTGCGCGATCATGCTCATCAGGTGGGCGCGGGCGTGGTTACCGTTTGTGCAAAGATTGAGTCAGAGATCGCGGAGTTGGAACCCGAGGATCGTGATGAGATGCTCGAGGCGGTAGGATTGACCGAACCGGCGTTGTCGGTGTTGGCTCGTGAGGCATACGCGACGCTGGGGCTCGAAAGCTACTTCACCGCTGGCGAGAAAGAAGTTCGCGCGTGGACGATTAAGAAGGGTGCAACGGCTCCCGAGGCCGCGGGCGTGATTCACACCGATTTTGAACGCGGCTTCATTCGAGCGGAAGTTTACACGCTGTCGGACTTAGAGGAACACGAAAACGAAGCGGCCATTCGTCAAAGTGGAAAGCTCCGCACCGAAGGCAAAAACTACATCATGCAAGACGGAGACATTTGTCATTTCTTGTTCAATGTTTAGTCCAGCTAGAGTGAACATGTCGATTCGTTCACTCGCCCATGCCTTCGCGGTTGTCTTGTTTCTCGCCGCGCGCGTCTGGGCGCAGTATCCTGCGGCGGTTCCCGTTGCCGAGGAATTGGCCACTGGGTTCGATTCCATCACGGAAGCTCAATCGAAAGAATGGCTGGCCGTGCTCACCGGTGCCGACATGAACGGCCGCGGCACAGGGCAGCGGGGCTTCAACAACGCGGCGAAATGGATCGCGCAGAAGCTAGAGGAATTCGGCTTGGAGCCGAAAGGCGACAACGGAACGTACTTTCAAAACTTGCCCATGACTCGGCGCGTGCCGCTGATCGATCAATGTCGAATTGTGGGCCCCGGCTTTCACGTCCCCGGTCAAGGCAACTTAGGTTTTGAACGCTATACCGATCGCGGCCAAGTCGCAGGCGAAGCGGTGCTGATCACGTTCGGCGACAATAGTCGCAAGCTGCCTGACGATTTGGTGCTGCGCGACAAAATCGTTTTCTATATTGCCGACACTCAGTCCGCGACGTCCGCACCGGTCGCGATCGCTCGTAAAAGACCGGCGGCGGCCATTCGTGTGATTGACGCCCAGCCACAGTCGATCTCGCAGCTCGTTCAAACCGGTCGAGCGACTCGTTCGACCAGTGTTTCCGGAACGATTCGGCGCCGGGCCGCGGTGGAGATGTTTGAACGTTTGGGGGTGGCCGAGGAAACGTTCACCCCGCGAGCCGACGGGCGCACGTTCATTCAGCCGACCGGAAAGACGTTGACGATTCAGATGCGAATCATCGACCAAGCGGCTCGGGTTCCGAACATCGTTGCTTGGTTGCCGGGTTCAGATCCAAGCTTGCAGCACGAGTACATTGTCATGGGGGCCCATCTTGACCACTTGGGCGTGAAAGCCGGTTTCGTATTCCCCGGGGCGGACGACAACGGATCGGGATCAACGGCGTTGTTGAACGTGGCTCACGCGATGACGCTGAACGCTCAGCGGCCGAAGCGAAGCGTGTTGTTTATGTGGTTTGCGGCTGAGGAAATTGGTTTGGTGGGTTCGAAATATTATTGCGATCACCCTGTGCTTCCGCTGCAGAACATGACTTGCATGTTGAACATTGACATGGTGGGTCGGGACGAGGAATCAGAACAAGAACGGGCAAGCGACAATCGCGACACGATTCACTTGATCGGCAGTCAGAAAGGCCAAACGGCCCTGCATCAATTGATCTTGGACGCGAACCGGCACGTTGGGTTTCGTTTTGAGTATGACGAAGAAAGTATTTTCGACCGCAGTGATCAGTACAACTTTTACGCCAAGGGTGTTCCCGTCTCGTTTTTGTTCGGCGGCTTTCACAACGATTACCACGAGCCAACGGACACGATCGAGAAGATCAATTTCGAAAAACTGGTCGCGGCCGCAAGGCTATACTACGTCGCCGCATTCCGAGCCGCCGCGCACGGCCGGTTTCAAATGGTCCGGCAGTAACTAAATCTGTCTGCCCCCGCTGTTCACTCAATACCTGAACCCTGAACCCTCGAACACTGACCCCTCCTTCCTTCTTCCAATGCCAATCACGGAACAAACTCACACCGTCACTGACGACCAAGCCGGTCGCATCGACCTCGTTGTGCGCGAGCTGACGGGCCTGTCGCGCAGTAAGCTGCGTGGTTTGTTCGATCATCGCTGTGTCAGGCTTAACGGTGACGCATGCTTGGACGTGTTTGTTCGAGTGGCCGCGGGCGATGTGGT
Source organism: uncultured Pirellulaceae bacterium (assembly GCA_964558755.1). GTDB lineage: Bacteria > Planctomycetota > Planctomycetia > Pirellulales > Pirellulaceae > Mariniblastus. The sequence continues at coordinate 4,403 of CAZLFF010000128.1, read as the reverse complement.
GAGTGTTAAGTTTGACCCGCATCAGGGTTACAAGGAGCTGCCTCGCGTTTGGGAAGACAGCACGTTTAAGATCGTGCACGAGGATGACGCGTTGATCGTGGTTAGCAAAGAGGCCGGCGTCTTAGTCACGCCCGCTAGGCAAGAAGACGAAAACACGTTGATCGATCGCTTAAACGTTTATCTCGACCGCAGTCGAAAGAACTTGACCGCCAAACTGGTCCATCGGATGGATCGAGCGTCGAGTGGCCTGATGGTTTTCGCGAAGACAAACGATGCCTTGGCTCATCTTGCCACTCAGTTCCGAGATCAAACGCCCGATCGAACTTGTGTGGCCGTGGTGATGGGAACGCTTCAGGCCGCGGAGGGTAAATTCGAATCGTATTTAGGCATGAGAGAAAATCTCGACAGCTTTTCGATGCAGGAAGGCGAGCGTGGCGGCGGCAAGCATGCGGTGACGCGGTACAAAGTGCTGAAGCAGCAGGAGGAAACTGCGGTTGTTGAAGTGCAATTGGAAACGGCCCGGCGGCATCAGTTGCGAGTTCACTTTGCCGAGGCCGGTCATCCCGTGCTGGGTGATAAACGTTATGGAAACAAAAAGGCCGTGCATCCGCGGTGGAAGAAAAAGCGATTGGCGTTGCATTGTAAAACGCTGGCCTTCGTTCACCCAACGACGAAGGAACAAGTTCACTTCACCAGCCCAGTCCCAGCCCCCATCCGAAAATTCCGAGCGGGCCCCTAGTCGTCCTAACACTTCGGGATGGGACAGCCCGCTTTCCCCGTTGGTGTCGAGCGATCGATTTGTCAAACTGCAATCAGTGAACGGCCTGGTTTTTGTCCGCACACGGAGTGTGCGAAATACAATTTGCATTCGTCAACGTAGCGCCACCCATTCATCAACACTTATTCCGCAATCCGCATTCCGGCTTCCGCATTATCAAAATGGCTGTTCTTCTTCAAATTCGTAACGCCTACAAAAGTTACGGTGACCAAATCTTGCTCGACAATGCCGAAGCCACCATCACGGACGATGTGAAAGTCGGTTTTGTGGGGCGCAACGGAGCCGGAAAGTCAACGCTGTTGAAAATTTTGCTGGGCGAAGAAGAACTTGATTCGGGTGAAGTTATTCGGCACCCGCGTTTGAAAGTTGGTTACCTGCGGCAGCACGATCCGTTTAAGGAGGGCGAATCCGCGTTGGACTTTCTGATGCGGGACAGTGATCAGCCCGACTGGAAATGCGGCGAGGTCGCGGGTCAGTTTGAGCTAAAGGGCGAATACTTGAACGGTCCCGTGCAGTCGCTGTCGGGCGGTTGGCAGACGCGAGTCAAACTGGCGGCATTGCTTCTGCACGAGCCAAATCTACTGCTGCTGGACGAACCGACTAACTTTTTGGATGTCCGGACTCAGTTGCTGCTCGAGAGCTTTCTAAAAGGTTTTCGTCAGGCTTGTCTTGTCGTGTCTCACGATCGCACCTTCCTGATGTCCACCTGCGAGCAAACGCTCGACCTCTCGCGCGGGAAGCTGACGATGTATCCGGGGCGGATCAATAAGTTCTTGGAATACCAAACGGAGCAGCGTGAGCAAGCGATCCGCGAGAACGCTTCGACGCTGGCCAAGGCTAGGCAGCTAGAAAAGTTCATCAACAGCAATCGCGCCAACGCCAACACGGCATCCCAGGCTCGCTCGAAGCAGAAGCAGCTGGATCGCCTGAAGTTGAACGAGGTCGCGACGGACGAAAAATCCGCCTACATTCAGGCTCCGGTGGTGAACCCGCGGCAGGGAACCGTCGTTCGATGCGAGGACTTGAGCATTGGTTATCCAGACCACACGGTGGCAACCGACATCAACCTAGAAATTGAACATCAGCAGCGGGCGGCCATCGTTGGCGACAACGGCCAGGGAAAAACAACGTTGCTACGTTCGCTGACCGGCTCCTTGGACCCGATCGAAGGCAGCGTCCGCTGGGGGCACGCCAGCGAGATCGGCGTGTACGCGCAGCATGTCTACACGACATTGGACGAGTCAGATACGGTGCTCGAGTATTTAGAGTACAAGGCGGAGAAGGGAACGACGGATCAGCAGGTTCTGGCCGTTGCCGGTTCACTGCTTTTCCGCGACGAGCACGTCAAGAAAAAGATCGGCGTGCTGTCGGGAGGTGAACGAGCCCGTTTGTGCATGGCCGGTTTGTTGCTCGGTAGCTACAACATTCTGGTTTTGGACGAACCCGGCAACCACTTGGATGTCGAGACGGTCGAGGCTCTGGCCGAAGCGTTGTTGGCGTATCGCGGGACGGTGATCTTCACCAGCCACGATCGACACTTCATGAAACGAATTGCCACGAACATCATCGAGGTCCGCGACGGTTGCGCGAAAAACTACTTGGGTGACTACGACGCGTACCTGTACGCGATGAACCAAGAGATCGAAGCGGGCAGTCGTGACACCAAGGGTGGGAAATCATCGCGTCAGCAGACCGGCGCGACGAGGGAGCTGACCAAGGAAGAGCGAATTGCCAAGCAGCAGAATCACAAACGGACTCGGAAGCAAATTCAAGCTCTCGAGCGAAAGATCGCCAAGCTGGACGATGAGAAAAAGGAGATCAACCAGCAACTGTTGTCGACCACGGACGCCGAAGAGGCCGTTAAACTGCACGATCAAGTAACCGAGATCACGCGACAGCTGGCTGACGCGGAAAACCAGTGGTTGGAACTCAGCGAATTCTAAACGGAGCGAGTTCTAGCACCTGTTGCGGGCTTCATTCACTGCTTCGCTCGCTGTCTATCGCTGTTTGGCGTCTTCTACCAAATCGTACAAATTCATCAGCCCTTCGCGGCAGTTGCCGTTTGCATTTAAGAACGCGGTTTGAATTTGATCGTCTGACACTTCGAATTGATTGCCGGCCAGCGCGTGAGCCAACGCGGCAAAGATGTCGATGTTTGGTTCCACAGTGATTAGCAACGGCAGCCAAGACAAAGGTCGATGTGTGGTCACGATGCTACCGACCGACGCGCTTGATACGCAGGCGAGAGCCAGTCGGCGTAGCCACGCTGGGACGGCTTCCAGCCCATCGATGATGGTCAAGCAACGACCGCCTCTCGGATCACCGACTGTGAACTGGCCGTCGGTAATGCGAAAGCCTCCTAGCTGAAATCGCCGCAGTAGCAGCCCGAACCGCGACTGGGAGGCTCGGAAAACGATCGTGCGTGCGGCGGTGGCGGGTTGTTCGTCGTCCGCCACGATGGCTTGGGCCAGCGAGCACGCAAGGGTTGATTTCCCGCAGCCATGAGGCCCAACGATCTGGCCTCGTCGGCCCGCGTTCTGCCAGTTGACCATCAATTGATCGAGTTGCTGCGGGTCCGTGTCACGATCAGCCGGCCCGAAGCGGTACGGGATGTTTCCCGGGCGAAGGCGAGCAGCCGAAAAGGGATTGGCTTCGGCGTGGATCACGAACGATGGTTGATTGATTGGCAGATGTCAAACTTCGTGTCAAACTCTTCGGCAAAATCGAACACGTTATTGAAATGGCTCTTTTTGTCCCGAGACGATTTCTTCATCAACCCGATGTCGATCATGTTGTAGACGATGTCCCCAAAGCAGTCGGTGCGATCGATGCCCCAGTTTTGTAGCACGACGTGGGCCATGTAGCCAAACTGATTCAGAGCGTACTGTCGAATTGCCTCGCACAGTTGCTGTCCCGAAAGATGTCGTTCGCGTCGAGCCATCCGCATGTCAGATTGCAGGTCCAGCATCTCGTCCGGTGTGGGGTCATGCTGTTCGGATTCAGGGTTACCACCAAGCTCGAACAAGTCGGCCGCGTACGACATGGCTTCGCGAATGAAGTGGTAGGCTTCTGCCGGATAGCGAGGGTCTTGTTTGACCAATTGATAGATCGTGAACGAATCGTCCGTTATTGTCATCGTGAAACACCAAGGGTGAAAACGTTCAAGCTGAGACCGCGCAGGTTGTCGTTCTTGTCCGCGGACTTTTTCCCATTTTATCGACCGGATCGCGAAAGCCAATCATGCTTTTTCGCAAACCAACAAAATGTATGCCGGTTTGCCGTCTGACGTAATTCTTACGCGGCCTACGATTGGTCGTCACTTTTTGGTTTACGCTTCGAGCGTCGGCGTCGATTCCGATTCGATCGATTGCGACGAGGCTTTTTGGTCGTCGTTTCGCCGTCCGTTGAAGCTTGCGGATTTTTTTCTGGCGAATCGGTCTTGTTAGACCCTTGGTCATTTTTTGCTGCACCGCGGTCCTTCGACCCCGGGTTCGAATCAGTTGAACTTGCCGGCTTGCGGCGACGACGTGGCCGACGGCTTTTCTTTCTCTCTCGGTCGTTACTTCCCGCTTCACCAGTTTCCTCGGTGGCCGCCGGTTCGATTTTCGGCGTGGCTCCTGCGGGC
>CAZLFF010000127.1:0-10127 GCA_964558755.1 uncultured Pirellulaceae bacterium | reverse complement strand
GAGTGCGGCTAGCCGAGCGACGTTCTTTTCGCTTTCTGTTTGCAAACGTTTTTGCTCTTTCTTCTGCTCCTTGATCTGGCTCCGATGCAGCGCTTGCATTTCCATCAATCGCGAAACGTCGGAAGATGACGCAAAAAATTCAGCCGCTCGACGCCCAGTTTCACCCAGCAAAAATACAGGTGATTTTTGTTCGCCGAAGTGGATGTCGTAACGGTCGGCCGCCTTGCCGGTGTCCAAATCGACACGATCCAGTTTCAGTACATCATGCAATCGATCGGGGACGCTTTGTCCAACCCGGTGAATGTCCTCACCGTTGATTACGTACTTGACCGTCTTGCCCTTGCGCTCCCACTCGACGATATCGCCCTCGCTGGTCTCAACGGTGACGCTCGCGCACTTTTCGTTGTGACGCCGCACGTGGGTTGTTCGCCCGTTCGATGCAATGGTCTGTAGTGCCGCGACGATGGCTGATTTTCCGCAGTTGTTGGGCCCCGTCAGAACGGTCAGCCCATCCGCCAACTCGACGACGGTCTCAGCGTGAGACATGAAGTTCTTGAGTGTGATCTTGCGGAGCATGGGATGAAGTGCGGGATGCGGAGTGTGGAATGTTGCGGTGTTTAGTTTCGAGAGAAGATGGACACGTCTGGTCGATGGAGAGCGGACGAGAGTAGCAAAAGCTCAATCATCAAGCCTATTCCGCACTCCGCATTTCCCATTATCTCAGCGTCAGCTGAACCGGGCAGTGATCGGAGCCCATGATTTCAGGGCGAATTTTCGCGTCGGCTACTTGGTCCCATATTTTTTCGTCGACGCAAAAGTAATCCAGCCGCCAGCCGATGTTTCTCGCTCGGCAGTTCATGCGGTATGTCCACCACGAATAATGTTCGGGCCCGGATTCAAACTCGCGGAAGGAATCCTTGAAGCCGCTGTCCAGCATTTTGGTTAAGCCGTCGCGTTCCTCTTGAGTGAATCCAGCATTGCGCGTGTTGGTTTTAGGGTTGGCCAGATCAATTTCCTGATGGGCCACGTTCAAGTCGCCGCAAAAAATGACGGGCTTCTTGCGACGCAGCTTTTTCAACCACTTCAAAAAATCGGCGTCCCATTCTTGGCGGTAAGGCAACCGAGCCAATTCGCGCTGGCTGTTGGGTGTGTAAACCGTAACCAGCTGAAAGCCGTCAAACTCGGCGGTGACGATTCTCCCTTCGTTGTCGTGCTCGTTGATTCCCATGCCGAGTGAGGTCTTCTTGGTTGGCACTCGAGAAAAGATTGCAGTTCCGCTGTAGCCTTTCTTTTGTGCCGAGTTCCACACGCCTGCGTACCCGAGCTCCTCCAGCCAAGCCGTGTTGACCTGGTCAGGATGGGCTTTTGTCTCTTGGAGGCATAAAACGTCCGGGGTTTCGGATTCGACAAAGTCGCGCAAGCCCTTGCCCGTTGCGGCTCGGATTCCATTCACGTTCCAGGAAACAAGTTTCATGCTGTATTTGATTCAAAAGCCGGTATATTGGACGCTCAGACGTGTTCAAATTTTATCGTACGATCATGCTGCTGTCATCGTTCTGCCGTTTGGACAAGAAAGAACCCTGCCACCACCGGAGGCCCGTCATGAGCCAGAATCTTCCGTTGAATTCTGAGTCCGTCAGTCGACGCAAATTTATTCAGGGAGTAACCGTTGCCGGATTATCGCTCGGCGCAGGAACTTCGTTGGCGGCTCAGGTTTCGGCTCCTGCGATCCATACGGATGACAAAACTGACAGTCGCAAAATCGTGGGCGAAGGCGACTATCAGTATCAGATCAGCCATGATCATTTTCAGTTGCCTAGCAAGTTCCATTGGCAGGTTACTCACAATGTTGCGGTTGACGGTGAAGGCCGCGTTTACGTGATCCATCAGGGAGTTTCGAAACTGCCTGACCATCCCTCGATCTTTGTTTTTGGTGCTGATGGGAAGTACATCAAGTCGTTTGGTCAAAAGTATCAGGGCGGCGGACATGGCTTGGAAGTCCGCAAGGAAGGCAGCGATGAGTTTCTGTACGTGACCACGGTGACCGGGCATCGGGTGTTCGCGAAACTGACCCTAGATGGCGAGGAAATCTGGGAGCGTCGTGCGCCGATGCAGGCGATGATCGATGGCAAGCCAATTTATCCAGAAGGCGAAAACACCAAATCGATTGCCGAATGGAAACGACGGGACAACTATAAGCCAACCAATATCGCGTTTTTGGATGATGGCGAGTTTTTGGTGGCAGACGGATACGGTGCTTATGTCGTTCACCACCACGACAAGGATGGCAACTACGTATCGACCATGGGAGCGATGGGCAAAGGAGACGGCCAGTTCATGCTGCCGCACGGCCTGTGGGTCGATCGCCGCAATCCGGAACAACAAAGAGTCGTCATTACCGACCGCAGCAACAATCGGCTTCAGTGGATGACGACCGAAGGCGAGCATTTGAAAACGATGGGCGGGTTCCTGCTTCCGGCGAACATCGATATTCAAGGTGATCTGATGTTGGTTCCTGAACTCCAGGCTCGAATCACTTTAATGGACGCCGATGACAATATCGTAGCTCGACTGGGTGACGATGCCGCGTATCGAAAAAAAGTCTTGGCTAACAAGAAGCAGATGCGTGGAGACTCAAAGTTGTGGCAGGAAGGCAGGTTTATTCATCCTCACGACGCTTGCTTTGACGCAGACGGTAACATCATCGTTGCCGAATGGGTTCAGGGCGGTCGGATTACAAAGTTAACGCGAATCTGACAGCCTGTCTCGATTCTCAACGGTTCCTGTTCGAAAGAAAATCGGCAAACGCATGGCAACGAAACCCTTTAACCTAATGCAGTGGATAGCTGACCACGATCACGAGTTCAAAGAACCCGTGATGAATAAGCAGTTTTATAAAGAGGCCGACGACGTGATTGTGTTCGTGTCGAAAGGGCCCAACACGCGAAACGATTACCACGTCAATGAAACCGAAGAGCTGTTTTATCAGTTGAAAGGCGACATCGCCGTTCGCATTCGGCCGCTCGATGGCAGTGAGCCGCACGATGTCGTGATTCGCGAGGGCGAGATGTGGCTGTTGCCTCGCTTGGTTCCTCATCGTCCGCAGCGCCCAGACGGAACGCTCGGCTTAATTGTTGAATTCCCTCGCCCGGAAGGAACCGTCGACAAGCTTCGCTGGTACTGCAACGCGGATCAGCATCTAGTTCACGAAGCCGAGTTTCGGCTCAAGCACATCGATCAAGATTTGCATCGCGTGATGGACGAATTCTGGAACGGACCCGAGTCGATTCGTACGTGTGACCAATGCGGCACCGTCGTCGAGCGAGCCGGCGAGTTTGTGCTGAAGTAGCTTGGGCCGAATTTTTGGAAACCTCAAAGGCACGAAGACCCAGAAGTTCATGCAATCGTCTTCGTGAGCTTCGATTCTACGTGGTTAGTCGCTTGGTTAAACCTGTCATAAACCACCTGTCATAAACCTGTGATTTTGCTCTATGAATGACTTGTCGCTTCAACAAGCTCAGCAACTGGACGCAGAGGATCCGCTCCAAAAATGGCGGGGTGAGTTTTGGATTCCTGTGCGTGAGGACGGAGCGGCGGAAGTCTACCTTGTTGGTAACTCTTTAGGACTACAGCCGAAACGAACGGCTCAGTTTGTTCAAGAAGAATTGGAAAAGTGGCAGCGACTTGGCGTGAGGGGCCATTTCGAATCAGAATTTCCATGGATGCCGTATCACGAATTTCTGGCCGAGCCAATGGCCAACTTGGTCGGGGCCAAGCCAGAAGAAGTGGTCATCATGAATGGGCTGACGGTGAACTTGCACCTGATGCTTGCCACGTTTTATCGCCCAAGCAAGCAACGTCATAAAATCCTGATCGAAGCCGATGCGTTTCCGTCGGATTATCAAGTCGCTCAATCTCAGATCCAACACCATGGCTTTGATCTTTCAGAGTCGTTGGTTGTCGTGACCCCGCCGGAGGGACAGGCGACTCTGGATGAAGACGCGCTGTGCGAACAGATTCGCGAACTGGGGGATTCGTTGGCCGTGGTAATGCTGCCCGGAGTTCAGTATTACACCGGCCAAGTGATCGATATGGCACGCGTGGCCGAGGCGGCTCATTCGGTTGGGGCCATTATTGGATTGGATCTGGCGCATGCGGCGGGCAACATTCCGTTGTCGTTGCACGATTGGAATATCGATTTCGCCGCGTGGTGCTCTTACAAATATCTCAACAGTGGCCCGGGATCGGTCGCCGGTTGTTTCGTGCATCGAAAACATGCAGCCAATGTTGACCTGCCTCGGCTGGCCGGTTGGTGGGGGCACGATAAAAAAACTCGGTTTGAAATGAAGAACGAGTTCCACCCGATCCCGACTGCCGAAGGTTGGCAGCTGAGTAATCCGCCGATCCTCTCGATGGCGGCCGTGCGAGCCTCATTGAGCGTTTTTGAAGAGGCTGGCGGTATCGAGCCGTTGTGCGAGAAATCGCTCAAGCTGACCGCGTACTTTCAAGATCTGCTTGAGGAAACGCTGGGTGATCGAGTCAACATTATCACGCCCACTGAACTTAATTCACGAGGCTGTCAGCTGTCGTTGGAACTCAAGGGCGTCGCAGGCCGATCGATTCAGGACGAACTTGAATCGCGAGGCATGATGACCGACTGGCGCGAACCGAACGTAATCCGTGCCGCGCCGGTGCCGCTGTATAACTCGTTCGAAGACGTGTTTCGGTTCGTCGAAACGCTGGGTGAGCTTGTCCTGCGAAGTTGATCGTAGCCAGATTCGCCGGTGCAACTTCCAATTTTTACGACACGCCGATCACTTCGGGTTCGTGTTCGCTTTGCGTCGAGTCGAAAATGTTTTGAAATGCCGATTGATGGATCGCGTCGGAATTTGGCAGGTCGAAGGGTAGATTGGCTTCGATCCCGCTCGCTTTGACGATCTCGCTGGCGAGAATTTCCAACTGCTGCAGGTTCAATTCGAACCGTTCAAAAAACTGACTGCCGGCCAGTTCTTTCTTCAGGTTTGAATTCATCTCGCGAATGATTGGCATCTCGGAAATGTTTATGCACCCGGTCGCTTGCTGGCCCTCGGTCGCGGCATGCCAACGGCGAAAGTGCTCCTGTAGGAAGTGATTGACTTCGCCCAGTCGTTTCAATCGGCCAAGGTTTCGCATGTACATGGTTTGCTCGCACATGCGGTTGTGGAAAAAAATGAACCCGGTGATCGACCAATAAACCAGATAGTCCCACAGGATTTTCGTCGGCATCACGATCGGGTTGCCGAACATCTGGTATTGATCCTGATACGCGGACAACGTGCCGTAGAAAAATCGTTTGAAGATCCGATCGTACGAAAACGCGCGGATGCGGTGGCCTCGCCACGTCATGTCTCGCCAGATCAGATCGGTCAGGAAGGTATTGGAAAACGCGATGAAGTCACTGCCGGGCGAGTAAAACGGGTCCAGAAAGAAGCCCGCTTCGCCCGTGATGCCCCATCGATTGGCCGAAAACACCTGCTTGCATTCGGTCGAGTAATTCTTGATCGCGCGGAAATCTTGCAAGTGATCGGCGTTTTCGCGAACGGCCGCCGCGCATTGTGGCTCATGTTTCTCCAGCCAGGCGAGTGCTTTTTCGAACGAGTTAAAACTGCTGAGTGAATGATGTTCCTCGGACGCGACAATGCCCAAACTGGTCGATCCCGATCCCAGCGGAATCATCCACACCCAATAGCCTTTGCCCATCAAGTGATTGGTGCTCAGCCAGCGTGCGGTTTTGTCGTGATGACCTTCGCTCCATGCCGGGTCGTCGCACCACTGGTCGATCTTGATGTGTTTGTCGAACCGAAACCAAGCCGCGTTGGCGGTGTGGGGTGATTCTTTTTGCAGGTTCAGCTTTCGCTTCAAAAACGCGCGGCGTCCGCTGGCGTCGACGACCCAACGGGCCTCGATCGAAGCAGATTGTTTGGCTTGTTCGAAATCGACCCGATGCCGACCCCAAGGGTTGATCGAGACGTCTTTGATCTTCGCTTGATCGATGAACTGGATGCCTCGCTGGCGGCAGAGATCGCCCAAGTGATTCTCGAATCGACCGCGGTCAAGCTGATAGCTGGGGCACGGCGCGTAACGCTTGCCACCCAGTTCCAACCGGTCCTCGATGCGTGAGTTATCACCGTGAGGGAAAAAGAATCGCAGGCCAAGTTTGGGCAGTTGTTCCTGCTTGATGTGATCCTTCAGGTCCAACAGTTCGCCGAAGTAATGGGCCGCGACTTCGACCGTGGACTCGCCCACTTTATGAGCCGCTTCGGGCACGGGGTGTTGTCGTTTTTCCAAAACCGTGATCCGGCAACTTGGCAGACGTTGATGCATTTGCAAGGCAAACGTCAGGCCCGCCAGTCCGCCGCCAAGCACCACGACGTCCGTACTTTTTGATTGGGTACTGCTGGCCATGGCGTCATTGTTTTCTGTTGAGTTCATGCCGATCATTTTCAAACCTCCAACATTTCAAACACGGACGTCAGGTGCGGTTCGTTTTGCGATTCATCCTGCGAATCATCAAACTGGTCGCGTAGTTCGGGCAGCGTGACGCAAATGCGACCGATGATCTCGTGCATCAGTTCGCGAATCAGAATCACGTTCTCGCGGAAGCGATCTCGCAAGGCAGCGTCGTCCAAGCGTTCGGTTAGTTCTTGATTGAGCCGTGTCATGATTTCGATGTTGCTTTGGTCGACAAAGGCTGGCACCGCGTTGACCTGCGAGTCTGCTTCGTACCACTTGCGGAAGAAATCCTGCATCTTCAAGTTCATGTCGCGAATTTCTTCAACGCCCTTGTGCAGCGATTGAATGAAACCGGCATCAGTCAGTTTCTCATTGAAGTACAGCAGCGCCGGGAAGCCCCAGTAGACCGCGTAGTCCCACACGAACTTGACCGCCATGATGCGGGGATTTCCGAAAAGCGGATACTGATCGCGGTACGTTAGCAGGTTGTTCTGAAACAAGGTCAGAAAAACGCTCTGCAAGGTTGGTGCCAGATGCGTGATCGAGTTACCGCCAAGGTCTTCTTCGATTAGCTTGCCCACCATCGTGTTGCCGATGGCGATGAAGTCGCTGCCGGGCGAGTAAAACGGGTCCAGAAACGCGGCGGCTTCTCCGACCAGACCCCAGCGGTCGGCCGAGAACACCTGGCGTGAGCCGCGAGACATTTTCTTGATGGCCAGAAAATCCTGAACTTGATCCAGTTGGTCTTCGATCGCGTCAGCACATTCGGGTTCGTGTTCTTGCAACCAAGCGAAAGACTTTTCGACGCTGTTGAATGTGTTGAGCGGATGGATTCTCGGATCTGCGACGATGCCGATGCTGGTCGATCCCGTTGCCAAGGGAATCAGCCAGACCCAATAACCTTCCCCCATCAAATGGTTAGTGCTGAGCCACCGCCGAGGAACTTTACCGGTCAGTTTTTGCCAGTCGGGATCATCGCACCACGCGTCGACTTGGATGTTGGCATCAATTCGAAACCAAGCCGCGTTGATGTCGTGACCGAGGTCTTCTTCCAGATCCAATTTTCGCTTGATGAAAGCCGCTCGACCGCTGGCGTCCACGATCCAACGAGATTCAATCGTTCGCTTTTGCTTGTCCTGCAAGAAGGTGACTCGATGAGCCGTATCCTTCGTCCCGTTTTCGGATGAGTCAAGAAAGACCTCCTTCACGCGAGCGCCTGCGAAAATGGTGGCTCCCATTTCCTTGTCCGCTTGAGCCAAATGATTCTCTAGCCGTCCGCGATCGACCTGATAGCTGGGCGCGGCGAAGAAGGAACTGCCGCCCACCTCGGTCCCTTCAGCTAGCGATTGAAACGCGTCCTTGAAGAAGAATCTTAGCCCGAACTTGGGCAGTTGGTCCTCGGTCAGGTGTTTCTTTAACCCCAGCTGTTCACCAAAGTAATGGGCTCCGATTTCCACGGTGGACTCGCCGACCTTGTGAGTCGTTTCGGCGACGGGAAAGCTTCGTTTTTCGACGATGGCGACATTTAGGCCGGGCTGTTGGGTCAGCAGTTGGCGAGCCAGCGTCAGGCCGGCAAGCCCGCCGCCGAGAATCGTTACGTCAAAGTGTTCGAGTTGAGTGTTGGCAATCATGATTGAGTCGATTGAACCTCCGATTGATTTTCTTCGTCCATGAACTTGGATATTTCTGTGATCCAATATCGCTGTTTTTGAAACGGATACGTGGGCAGGCTGAGCGGTGACCCATGCTGGTGTGCAGCCATGGCTGCAAAGTCCATTTGGCAACCGAACCGGTACAATTCACCCACCGAAGCGACAACGCTCTCAACCGCGGATGCATCTGACAAGTTCACCGCGCGAACGATGCTTCGTGCTTGCACTACATCATGGTGTGAGTCGGACAATCCAACGAACAGGCAAAGTTCGCGTTCACTTTGGTCGACGGATTTGCTAAACGCGGTTTCGCATGCGGCTTCGGTCAGGTGACGCCGCCAATAACTACCGGCAAGCGATCGATGGATTGGAACTTCGGCGTCGTCAAGGCTGCAAAACAGTGGAAGGTTGGGTGGATAAAAATTGAACTGGTCTGCCAACGCTTCAAAGTCAGCCAGATCGGCGTCCGCGATTTCTCGGGTGGTCGCATCACCACCGCTCCGCAATCGACTGCGCTCGGAGATTAGTACCAAAGCATCGAGCCAGCACATGCATCCGGCGGCACACGCGGCCGAGTATTGACCGATGCCGATTCCCCACGCCGCGTCTGCTTGCACACCCCATGCCTCGTAAAGTTTGAAGATGCTTCCCTGCAAGACAAACGCTACCACCTGCGGGTCAAGTTTGTCGGATGAGCTTTCGGATTCGCTGTCACCCACAGCGTCAACCGGCAAAAATGGCGCTGGCTTACCAGTGTGCTCTTGCAGGCGTTCGGTACACGCTTTGACAAAGTTGGCCACGACCGAATACCGCGCGGCAAGGTCTTGCAAACGCTTGAAGTCTGGCTCTTGATCATCGCCAAACACGAAATCCAAACGCGGCTTGGACTTCACTGGGCGGATCGCACTACCGTTGCTGGTGTTGGCTGTCTTGAGCCAGTCGATCGCGTCGTCGACGGAGCGAACCGTTTCCGCCATGCGGTACTCGTGGTGACGGCGACCAGCAGCAAGCGTCGCGCAGAAGCGATCCAAATCGACATCTGGGTGCTGTTCCAGCCATGCGGCGTAACGCTGTCTCAGCTGAGACAACGCGTTTTCACAGCGAGCACTCAACACCAGCAGTTGGGGCGATTGGGTGGCTGGCGCTAAATCATCGGCAGAATCAAGTTCGGCCGGTTCGCTTGATGCGGATGGCTTGTCGATCTCATCGGGCGATCCGCTGAGGATCAAATGAGCGTTGGTGCCGACCAAACCCAGCGCCGTGATTCCGGCCAGTCGTTGGTCTGTTTCGGGCCACGGTTTGTTTTCGGTGACCATTTCCATCGGCATCCGCTTCCACGGAATGTGGGGCGAAGGCTGATCGAAATGAATCTGCTGCGGGATGACTCCGTGGTGCAGCGCCAGCACCGTCTTGATCAAACCGGACGAGCCACCGGCGGCTTCAAGGTGGCTGATGTTGGCCTTCACCGAACCGACCAGCAGCGGATTCTGTTTGTTGCGTCCCTTGCCGTAGACTTTGGCCGCTGCTCCCAATTCCATTGGGTCGCCGTACTCAGTCCCGGTGCCGTGGGCCTCAAGGTACTGCACTTCGGCCGGCGAGACACCCGCGTCCTTGATCGCATCGCCAATCACGCGCGACTGAGCTTTACCGCTGGGCGAGGTGATGCCTCCGCTGAAGCCATTGTGAACCACCGCGCCGCCGCGAATGACCGCCATGATGCGATTCCCATCCCGTTGGGCATCGCTTAATCGTTTCAGCACCAAAACCCCACAGCCTTCACCCCGACCGAAACCTTTTGCGTCGGCCGAAAATGATTTGCAACGACCGTCTTCGGACAACAACCCTGCCTTGGACATTAACAACGAGTTGACCGGCACCAAGATCGCGTTCGATCCACCGGCCAACGCCAGATTGCAGGTGCCTTCTTGCAGGCTTCGCATTGCTTGGAACACCGCGACCAATGAACTACTGCTGGCGGTGTCG
>CAZLFF010000126.1:0-10154 GCA_964558755.1 uncultured Pirellulaceae bacterium | reverse complement strand
CGGCACGCCGAAGTACTCGGTTGGAAAGTCGTCGCTGCGGAGTGTTGCGGCGACTTTACGATCAATGTCCAAGATTGCCGACGAAGGCGTTGCCAGTTCGTCAGCCACCGCATCACGTGCGACACCCATTTGCTTGAGCAGCTCACGCATATTGCTTGCACCGGAGCCGGAAGCTGCTTGATAGGTCATGGCCGACATCCATTCGACGAGCCCCGCCTCGTATAGCCCGCCGAGCGCCATGAGCATTAGGCTGACGGTGCAGTTGCCGCCGACCCAAGTTTTGCGGCCTTGTTCTCGTGCTCGGTCGATTACCGATCGATTGACGGGGTCGAGAATGATCACGCTGTCGTCTTCCATCCGCAGCGCCGACGCGGCGTCGATCCAGTGACCGGTCCAACCTTGTTCACGCAGTTGGCCGTACACTGAGTTCGTGTAATCGCCGCCCTGGCATGTGATGACGATATCCATCCCAGCTAGGGCATCAATATCGTTGGCGTCCTGCAGGACGGGCGTGTCCTTGCCGACGTCCGGTGCTTGTCCACCGGCGTTCGACGTGCTGAAGAAAACGGGCTCGATCGAGTCGAAATCGTTCTCTTCACGCATCCGCTGCATCAAGACAGAGCCAACCATGCCCCGCCATCCAACCAATCCAACTTTCATCACTCTGGCCATCTGTTTGTAGTTTTTCGCCTACCACCCGTCGTCCGGGCAGCGTTAGACCCAACATCGTAGCCAGCGTGACCGATTCTTTTGAGGGGCGGTTCGCGTTTGGCCCCAAATTTTTAGAGGGCCAATTGAAACAGCAGCCAGACGAGTCCTCACGAACTGGTGTCTCTCATTTCGGCGGTGAGAGATCGGTCCCTCACTTGCCGGCGTGTTGATTTATCCGAGAGTTCATATTCGCTGGTAAAATCACAACCCGAAACGTGAGTGAGGGACGAGGAATCCCTCGCTGACGCAGCGGGTTGTGATTAAATCAACACGCCGTTGCGTGTCGAGTTATGGATTCCGACTTTGTCACCGAAGCGAAGGATGAGCACGTGTTGCGCCGCCTCACGGCATCGTGGATCAGCCGAATCACTCGACCGATTTTGGTTCGAGCGGTTCGTTGGAGGTCTTTCCGTCAGCGGATTTCTTTTTGGTCGCCTTCTTAGTCTCTTTTTTCGCGGCCTTCTTCTTCGTAGGCTTCTTTTTGGTCGTCTTTTTCTTGGTCGGTTTCTTCGTTGTTGTCTTCTTTTTTGTGGCCTTTTTCTTGGCTGCCTTTTTCTTTTTCACAGGAGTCTCGCCAGCTTCTCCGTCGCCGTCTTTGGTGTCATCCTTCTTCGCGTTCTTTCGCGGGGCGAACTCAAAGCCAAGCTTTCCCTTAACCCGGTCAAGCGTTAGATGCGCGGCAAATTTTCTACCTTTCTTTGAAAGGAAGCCTGGCATGAGATCGGTCTTTCCTTCGACGAACAACTTGATGCCTTGCTCGGTCGGGATCTCCTTTTTCAGGATCGTCTTACTAATGCGAACACCGCGTTCGTCGGCCTTTTTTGCCATGTCAGGCGCGAGGAAGGCTTTTTCGTTTTCGTAGACTTTGATCAACGTTTCTGAACCGTCCAGAATCGGCGCCTCGCAGATGATCATCTCGTCCTTAAGATTTTTCAGTTCCTCTTCGCGACGATCATCGCCCTCGAAGACGAACGTTGGCGTCCAGCCTTTTTTCTTGTCCTCAACCAGCGCGATCTCTGCCTCAAACGGCTGGCCAAAGCGATTCTTGAAATCGGCGATGGGGCCAATCTTCTTGGTTGTCAGAAGCGCGTTCGCCTCCTCGGGGGTGATTTCGTGGCTGGCGATGTGCTTGTTCAAGCGGAATTTGCACTCGGGATTTAAACAGTCGTAGATCCCGTCGGTTTGCTTAAAGACCTTGTTTTCGCAAGCCGGGCAAACGCTTTGCAGGTCCGGAAAGACTGCGTTGACCTTCTCTTCGGTGTAAGCCCGAGTCTGTTCAACCAGTTCGGTCGTGACCTGCTTGATCTCGTCCATGAAAGCTTTGCGACTGAGCCGGCCGTTCTCCATTTCCTTGAGCTTGTACTCCCACTCGCCGGTCATTTCTGGGCTGCCGAGGGTTGGGATGCCGATGTCGTCGAGCAAATCGACCAAAGCCAAGCCTTTGTTGGAAACGACCAAATCGCGTTTGTTCAGCTCATGACGGAATAGATATTTTTGGCGAATCAAGTTCTCGATAATAGCCGCTCGCGTGGCTGGCGTGCCGAGCCCACGTTCGCTCATCGCGTCCTTAAGTTCCTCATCATCAACCAGCTTGCCCGCCGTTTCCATCGCGGAAAGGAGAGAGCTGTCGTTAAAGCGCGCTCGAGGACGGGTCTCGTCGGGCTTAATCTCGATCGAAGTGTTCTGTGCCTTCTCGCCATCTTCGGCTCGAACGAGTTCCGTTTTGTCCGCAGCAATACCTGCCTTGCGGCCGTAAACCTCAAGGTAACCCGGCACGACCAGCACGCGTCCGTCGGTGCGGAACGCATCGTTGTCGATTCGGGTGATCCGACGAGTGACTTCGAATTCTGCGTGCGGGTAGAAGATCCCCATGAACCGCCGGAGGACCAACTGGTAGAGCTTCATCGCACCGTCGTCTAGTTTCGGTGGCGGTAATTTTCCGGTGGGCGAAATCGCAAAGTGATCGCTAACTTTTTTCGTGTTGAACACACGCTTCGTTGGGCCGACTCGATCGTTGGTGACGATCCATTTGGCACAGGCCTGAAGTTCGGGCGTCCACGTGGGTGACGTTTTCCCGGTCGCCAACGTGGCCATCGTTTCCTTGACCGTGTCGACGTAGTCCTCCGGTAAGTACTTCGAATCGGTTCGCGGATAAGTCAGCAGCTTGTATCGGTCATAAAGCGCTTGCGCTAGTTGCAGCGTTCGTTTAGCGCTGAAACCATGTTTGTTGCCGGCCTCGCGCTGCAGGCTGGTAAGGTCAAACAGCAGGGGCGGGGCTTGTTTGGATGGCTTTTTTGTTTCTTCGACGACGCCAGTTTTCCCCTCGCAGCGGTCTTTGATCGCGTCGGCTTCTTCTTTGCTCCAGATGCGTTCGGGTTTGGCTTGGTCGTCGTTTTCGTCCTTCTTAAAATCTTCTCGAAACCAGCGCCCGTTGTACTCGCCGGCGGCAACCTCGAAGTCACCCTTGACCTCGAAATACGGTTTCGGAACGTGGCTGCGGATTTCTCTTTCACGAGCCGCCAAAATCACGAGGGTTGGCGTTTGGACTCGTCCTGCCGACGTCACGTTGAAACCACCGTTGCGACTTGCGAATGCGGTCAGTGCACGCGTGCCGTTGAGGCCAACCAGCCAATCGCTCTCGCTGCGACAGATCGCGGCGTCGGCCAAGTTGTCCATCTCTTCGCCGCTACGCATGTTTTGCCATGCTTCGATGATGCTGCCGTCGGTCATCGACTGCATCCACATGCGGCGAATCGTGAAGTCTTTCTTGACGTTCGCCATTTGCATCAGGTAGCGAAAAATCAGTTCGCCCTCGCGGCCCGCATCGCAGGCGTTGACGATGGTGGTGACGTCTTTTTTCTTCATCAAGCGAACGAGCAGTTTGAAACGCGGCTCGCTGCGCTCGATGGGTTCCAAAGCAAATGATTTTGGGATGTGGGGCAGGTGTTTCATGCTCCACGGCAGCTTTTTTCCGTCTTCCTTGGTGGGCATTTTTAGTCCGACCAAGTGCCCGATCGCCGACGCCACGTAGGTCGTTTCGTTTTCGAAATAGTCCTTCTTTTTCTCAAACTTGCCGATTTCGGGCAACTTGCCCAGAACTCGAGCTAGATCGGTCGCCACGCTGGGCTTTTCGGCGATAATTAAGGTTTTCGACATAAGACCGAGAGGCTTTCAGGTCGGTTTGGCATTGAATTAGGCGGGGCGCGGCGATAAGCTCCGTGCCTTAATTGCCGGAAGATGGCTGGTTTTTTCGGACCAGCCAAGTGTCGGCGACCCGAAGATGATTACTCGGTCGCGATTGGGCTTGTCAAGCCCCGCAGTTCCATCACTTCTGCTGATAGGACGCTCGCCCAGCTGCCGTCCGATAGGGATATCACTAATAAAGTAAACGACTTTACGCGCACAGGCTCGCCAAAAATTATGTCCAATCCGTTACGTTGGTCTCGTCAGAACTCAAAAATCTTGGTTGTCTTTCTAGGCATTGGAGCCATGGCCATCTTTGGCCTTGGTCCGGCGTTTGACGTTCTCTCACGTTCAAGCACTTATGCGGAAGCAGGCGAGAACCCGACCGTGGCGACTTGGTCCGGCGGTGAGATCACTCGGCAGACACTCGACACCTTACGCTACCGCCACTACGACCTGATGCGTTTCCAGGAGGGGCTCGTTAACGCGGCGGTCGAGCAGGTGGGAGACGAGTACCAACAGTTGGTTCAGCCAATTGGCCAGATCAACGGTCGCTCGACGGCTGAGATTGACAACAAGCTGATCAACCGCCTGTTGTTGGCTCAGAAGGCGTCTAAAGAAGGGTTCGTGATATCTGACGATATGGTCAACGAGTACCTTTACTTGCTGGCCGGCAACGCGAAGTTTAGCCCGAACGATTTGGAGCAAATCAACAACGTCGCCAACAACCGCCGCGCCTCGCTGGCGCTAGTGCTGCGTCAGCTGAAACTAGAATTGCTGTTCCGTCAGATGGACGTGATGGCAGGCACCGGCATGCCAATTATTCCAAACCCAACTGAAGCGATGGAATTGCATGGTAAAGTGACCAGCCGCGTCGAGTGCGAGGTAATCCCGGTCGCCGTGTCTCAATTCGCCGGTGATGTTGCCGAGGAGCCCTCCAATTCCGAACTGCGATCACTATACAAGCAAGGTCAGTTCGAGTACCCGGACTCCACAGGCAGAAAGCCCGGCTTTAAGATCGGACGCCAGCTGGTCGCCCAATATTTTGTGGCCGATAACGAGGCGTTTTTGCAAAATGAGATGAACAAGCTGTCCGACGCTGATGTTCAAAAAGAGTACGAGCGTCTGGTAGAAGCAAAAGATGATCTCGTGATGGATGTTATTCCGGACGAGGTCGACGAAGTCATGCCGCCTACGGACGAGAATGACACTGAAAAATCGGAGGAGTCAGACGGCCAGTCGATCAACGTTCGAAAGTCAAAATCGGCCTTCGTTTCATATCGTCCGCAAGAAAGCGAAGCGGATACCGCTGCGAAGCCAGAAAGTGGTTCCACCGCAACGACTGAAGAGCCCGTTGCCAGTGAACCAGTAGACGTGGCTCAAGAGGCAAGCGAGGCGGTAGCGGACGCGGTGGAAACGAAGTCGGACACGGAATCAACAGTCGAATCAACTGAGACACCTGAAGAAAAAACTGAGGCGACTGATTCTGAGAAACCCGCCGACGAAGCCGGTGAGTCTGATGAAGACTCGATCGGTCCGCTGCTGGGTGATTTGCCGAAACTGAACAAGAAGGCCAAGCCACTTCGTGAGGTTGAAGACGCGGTGCGGCGGCGGATGAGCCAAGATGCAGCGAAGGAAGAGGTTCGTTCTGCGGTTGAAAAAGCGGTTTCGGCCATTGCAGATTTCCGTATGGCTTACATGAGCTGGAAGGCAAACGAAGACTCCGACAACGGCAATGGCCAGCCCGCCCCGACGTTTGATTTCGAAACGATCGCTCAAGAGTACAACTTGATCGCAAAAGAAACGCCGCTGGTTGACGATGAAGGGCTGTCAGAGGAACAGCTTGGAAAAGTTCAGGCATTGATGCCCGTTCGAATGCGTAACGGTCGAAGCCAACCTCAGATCGTGAGAATTGGCGAACACATTTTTAATGGCTTTGAAGGGCTGGACGAATACGAAGCGCAAACCGTTCAGGACTTTGGAACTCAATCGGTTTTCGTTTACTGGTTGTCTGACAAGCGTCAGCCGCGGGTGCCGACGTTCGAAGAGTGCCGCGACCAAATTGTTGCGTTCTGGTCGAACCAGAAAGCGCTGGAGTTGGCTCAAGAAGAAGCTCAGCGACTGGTGGATTCCATGGATGACAAGCGTGGTGATCTGCTCAGCGAGGTCTACCCCGATCGAACTTTCCCGACGGGCGAGTTTACTTGGTTTAGTAATTACGGCCGTCCAGCGATCTCGAATGTTGTTGGTGTGTCGAACCCGGGTGATGATTTCATGAAAACCGTGTTCGGCCTCGAGCGTTACGGCGTCTCATCAAGTGTCAACGCCAGCCGCGACACCGTGTACGTCGTACAACGCGTTTCCGAAGAGCGGGGTGTCGACGAGGTCGCGAAGGACTACATGGAAAACCAGTACTTCAAGTTCAAGACAATCCCGACTCAGGTCCGTGATACGGCAGCTTGGTACCGCCGCGAAATGCAGTTGGACTGGGCCGACGGTTTCGCAGAAGAAATGGACTACAACATGGTGGGTTACTAATACCCGCTGGTCGATACGCTAGAAATCGCCTGCACGCGAATCGTAACCTGACATGTCAGTATGGGGCCGATCTCGGCGGCGGGCATTGCCTGTCGCACAATGAACAATCGGTGGTAATTTCTGCACTAAGCGAAATTCGACATCGCCCGTCGGAATAAATCATTGGTCCGCCCGGACACTGATTGCGTTGTCTCGTCCAAGCACTATGTGGTCAAGGACTTCGATGCCCAAGAGGTTGCCTGATTCGCTCAGGCGGTCGGTTACCTGTCGATCCTGAGGGCTAGGCGTTGGGTCACCCGACGGATGATTGTGGACCAGTAGAATTGAGCGGGCTGAATCTTTGATCGCAGCGTGAAACACCTCGCGTGGATGAACTAAGCTGGCATCAAGCGTCCCTACAGAAATCTGGTGGGTGTCAATGACTTGATTCTTGGTGTCGAGCGTAACGATATGGAATTCCTCTCGCTTCGCGTCCTTCGTCAACCGATCGAAACGCCGGCGGCAATAGGCGATCGCATCCTCGGAGCTTGAAATTTTCACAAGCGATGGCCGTTCACTGGCTTCAGCAACACGACGGCCTAACTCGATTCCTGCCATGATTTGGCAATAGGCGGACGTAGCAACGGCCTTGCTGACGTGTTTCAATTCTCCGCGCCCAGCGGCAGGTAAGCGATCCAGCTTTTCCCGAAAGGCGACCGCAATTTTTTCGCCAGCGACAACCGCCGATTCTCCTGGTCGCCCGCTGCGAATTAGGATCGCGATCAGTTCTGATGTTTTCAGTTTTTCGACGCCTAATGCGAGCAGGCGTTCTCGCGGTCGATCATCAGCAGGAGCAGTTTTGATCTGGCCCGCATAGAGCTTTTTGTCAATCCACGCGGGAGCCGAGAATTCGCCCCGAACCCGATTCCAAGTGTAGGGTGCCTGCTCGGTTTCTCGGACCAGCCAGCCCTGTGATTCCAGTTCGCCGACGATGCGAGTCAGAAACCCGGGCGGCTCATCCGGCCAGTCGGCCTTGAAATCAACAAGGTCAATTTTAGCCAGCCGGTGAAGATGTTCAATCAGTCGCAGGTAGCGTTGGTACCTACTTATTCCGCCGGACTTTTTGGGTGCCATCGTTGCCCGCCAGTAGAAAAGAGAATTAAAACGGATCGCCGCAGTTCGCTACTACGATGCGTTTCATTTTCTACCGACGGTGCAGACAGTACAACCGCGTACGAGGTGGTTGGCGGCCAGCGGTTTGGGCTCAGCTTGCTACGTTTTCTGTCGCGAGGTCAGTCCAGCAGAATCTGTTAAGCATCATAGGGCTTGTATTTTTCCGCGATGACCGAGAACTGACTAGGTTTGGCACGATACCCTGGTGATTTTCTTGGAAGCAACATGCCCGCGGCAATCAATTCCTGCTCGAAAGCGTCTCGGTTCGCTTCCGGAATCTGACGCCACTCGCGCAAAAACGCTTGATAATGAGAGCTGCATAGGCCGCGGCGAAGGCGTCCCGAGCCACCACAAAGGAGGCATGTTTCTTGTTCGTCAGTTTCGTTCATGCTTGTTAGTTGTTGATGAAGCCGATGAGGAGCAAAGAGAAGGCACTTGGGGGTTTAGGGGTTTTGGCGAAGGTCATTTAGGTATAGACTTAGGTGTTGACTTAAGCCTAAAGTCAAACCGAATGTGGGAATCCAACCGCGTCGCAAAAGCTAACCCAACCTTCGGCTATTTCCACCGTCATCGGATGCAAATTTCACAGCGCGTCAAGACAAACTGAGTCATGGGATTGGAGTGAGCTATTATCGATTTACCGGATGAAGATGGTTTCCCAACAATTTCAGGGTTGCGTGAAGAACTGAGCCGCTGTTTCGACCAAATTGAGTCAAGCATGCTTTCCAAAATGACCTCGACTGGGTGTCGGGTCGTCAAATATCCGCCCACGCTGCAGATTTTCCTAGAAACGCTGCCGCAACCGCTGCAAGAAACAGTTGTTAACGCGTTTTTAGTCGCCGCTATGGAAGAAATTGAGAAGCGAGAACGGGCTTAGGGAGACTTCGAACTGCTCCCCACAGTTTCGGGGGGCGCTCCAGAATGGAGTCGATGGCAAACGATTGTTTCGCCTTTTTCCATTTTATAACGGGGTCTTCGGGGCACTGCTGCCCTTTCCGGTTACGGCCGCCAAGAGAGCACCAGCCCGTTGGCAATCGCGATCTGGGCGAAAAGTAGGAGTGAAAGGCTCGCTCCGGCGAACCCCGCGCTTATGTAAAAGGAGCAGTCGTAATTGACGACCGTGTCCCCAGACGGTACCGTCGCAACCGACTGGACTGGGATGTTGATCACCACCTCATCCCCCTCGATTCTCGCATCGGTGAACTAGCGAAACACGGATGCTAGAGCGATGAATACAGCGATCAAGGTTGAAGTGACAACTACGTAGGGCCAGCTCGAGCGTCTTGAGTTGGGTGGCCCGACGATAGAAGCCGGTGAGTTGTATGGGTTTTCGTTCACCATGTCGGGTGAAGAGTCTGTGTTCCATAAAGAGACATAGGCTGTTATAGCAACGGTGCGAAAAAAGCAACGGTGCGAAAAAGCTACTCTCGTCAACGCATTGGATCGACCTGTGATTGCAATGCCGAAGCGATTTCCAGCCTGTGCCAAGCGACTTGGTTGCTAACCGATTTCGCGTTTAGGATTGACGATTAGTTCTTTGAATCCAGATTCTGGGCATTGCTCTCGCGCAAAGACTAGGTCATCAAGTTCGGCGATCACAATTTCGGCTGTTGTGTAGATTGTCGATCCCTCAGCAACATGCCCGCCGACCATCTTGCCGTCCGAATTCGCAACTGCCATGTGCAGGTGGACTCCGTCCTTGGAAAGGGTTCCCACCAATGAGACGATTTCGTGTTTGCCGTGAAGCTTGGTTGCCTCGCGACGGTTGGCCAGCCGCAGACATACTTGGGATAAGCTACCCACGGCGGAGACGATTGACGCGGCCTGTAATTGGTTCTCGGTGCATAACCTGACCAGTTCAGATTTTAGATCGGCACCCGGCAGCAGTCGAAAAGCGGTAATGCGAGTGGATGACCAATTGAGCGTCACGATCGATACCTGGGATGAGAGACGGAAGTAGCTCAGGCTCCCAAGGGGCGTTGAGTAACATTGCCTGTTCTTGCAACATTCTCGGTTGTGGTTGCGGAACTGACAATCAATGTTTCTGCAATCACCGTTGCCTTGCGAATTGAGTTCCGACGGTCAGGCTTTTCGGCATCAACCTGCGGGGGTTAGCTAATTAACGTTTCAACACGTTTCCCCACAGAATGTCGCAAAACGACAACAGGCGAACGGGTGTCGAGCGATCCCATAACGGTACACTTAAGGGCGACTCCTTCCACCTAGTCTCGATCGGCATCCCTGCCGACTTTTTGCGTTTCGGCACACGTTTTGCTGTTTATACCTTGCTGTTTGTCGGTCAAAAGAAGCCTGCGCCATTTCCAACAAGCGCGGCTGGACCGTTCTAGCAGACTTCCAATTACGGGATGGGAACAAAATGAGCAGATTCAACTTCAACGTGGGTGAACTGAATTGGAGCGCTTCAATCAACCACATAGAGTTGAAAAATCTGTCGGCTTGGGTTGCGCTTGCGGTCGCAATGTTATTTTCGAGTCCTGCGATGGGTTACGAAGTGTGGATGGGCACGCACTTGATGGAGTCTTCGGTGGCCGCCAATCTGGATGATTGGT
>CAZLFF010000125.1:0-10263 GCA_964558755.1 uncultured Pirellulaceae bacterium | reverse complement strand
GAGTTTGGCAGAACAAACTACTGCCAGGGAAAGATGGAAAACGGTAAATTCGGTCGAGACCATCACCCGCGTTGTTTCACCATGTGGATGGCCGGCGGCGGTGTTAAACCGGGTTATTCGCACGGAAAAACGGATGAGTTTAGTTACAACGTCGAATCGGGGGGCGTTCACATTCATGACTTGCACGCCACGATTTTGCATCTGCTGGGGATTGAGCACCAGCGGCTAACGTACAAATACCAAGGAAGGCATTTTCGTTTGACCGACGTCCACGGTCACGTCGTGAAAGACTTGTTGGCATGACAATAACTGCCTCCGTTATTTTGAGTTCCTTGATCTATGCCTGTGTTTGTTTTTCGTTGCAGTCAAATGAGCAAGATCAGCCGGAGCATTCTTCTGATTCGGCTGGTTTGGCCGCGGTGACAGGGGAGGACAAAGACGGCATGAACGACGGGTCCAACCAACAACCGCGTCCACTGCTGCAGCGCCCTGACGCTTCGAAAAATTGGGTGCTCGATCTGGAGCTCAGTGATGACTTCGATTCGCCAAATGTCGATGCGATTCGCTGGATTGCCGACATGCGCCCGTGGGGCGAACGATCTTGGACTCCGGACAACGTTGTTCAGAAAGATGGCAAGCTACTTATTCGAGCGACGCATGAACGCCATCGGCGGCGGGGAACTGAGTACTTTTACAAGTTGGGGATTCTGCAGTCTCAAAAAAAAGTGACGTACGGGTATTTTGAAGCTCGGATCAAAGGGTGCAGCAGGTTTCCGGGTTTGTGCCCGGCGTTCTGGCTTTACAGTAATGGTTACGACCGCAACCCGAACTACCCAGAGGTCGCTTATTGCGAGATCGATATCGTTGAGATGCTGCAAGGTTTGTACGAGCCAGCACTGGAACGCGAGACGAAACCGAATCGCATCGATTGCAATCTCCACTGCCGACTCCTCGACGGCAACGGGAACGAGAGATGGATTCGCCCGAACGATTCGCCCCAAGTATGTAAGCATTTCTGGAACGCGCCGTGGGATCCTCGGGAAGACTTTCACGTTTACGGCTGCGAAAACACTCCCGAAAAGATCACTTGGTACATCGACGGAATAGAGGTTGCCTCGCAGAAGAATCGCTATTGGCACTTGCCGATGAGCGTGACGTTAACGATGGAGCTGCGTCCTCCGTTTATCGACTGGGTCGGTGTCGATGGTCGCGTGCCGGTCGAGATTGCCACAACCGCCGAAGGCTTCCCGACCGAGATGGTCGTTGACTACGTTCGCTGTTGGTCTTTGGCGGATTAAGGACAATCAGCTGCGATTGTCAAACTAAATTGAAAGGAATGTGATGTTGCTTTTACGACTCTTGGTATGTGTCGCGGCGCTTGTGATTGGCACTGAGATTGGTCGCCAGAATCAATGTGTCGCTCAAACGGATTGGGCGAAATCGGTGGAGCTTCCTGCGGGAGAGAAACCGATCGAGTTATTCAACGGAAAAGACTTGACCGGCTGGGAGGGCAACGAAAGACATTTTTCTGTGGTCGACGGAACGATTCGCGCGGCCAACGAAAAGGGTGAAGTGATTAGGTCCGGAACTTATCTGTTCACCAAGGATTCGTATCGCAACTTTCGGCTGCTGCTGGAAGTTAAGCAAACGGTAGACGGGGAACATCATCACATGCACTCCGCGGTCGGTGCGTTAGGAAAGGTTGTCTCAACCAAAGGAAACCAATTCGGATTCCACGGGCTGTTGTTCATGTTTTGCCAAGACTGGGGGATTTGGGAGGCCGGTGGCCGCAAGCGTGTTTTCCCGGCTGACCAGAAAGAGCCCATTCGCAATCCGCCCTATGACAAGATCGGCGACTGGAATCAGATCGAGATCTTGGTCGTTGGAAACCATGTGCGGATGGCGTCCAATGGTCAGCTGGTCGTTGACTACGTCGAAAAGCCAAGCCATCTAAAAAGTTGCCCGCTCGGCCTGCAGCTGCATAACAACACGCGGCCGCAGGAGTTTCACTTCCGCGGGCTGGTTTTGGTCGATAGCCCGGTCGATGAATTAGCGACGGTTGAATAGTTGTCGCGTCGAAACTGTTGCCGAGCCATCACGATAATAATTTTGGAGGTTTGATTTTGGAAACGAAACGCGAGCGGGGCCAAAAGCATCTGGTTGGGCGATCGTTTTTGACAGGCTTACTTCTTACCGCCAGTTTTATCTGCTCTTTATCGACAGCTGCCTTTCTAAGGGCTGATCAGTCGGATCTCGCAGAAACAGCCGCGGGAAAAGTGATCGATATCAAGAACGTCTGCGTTCACGTTTTGAAGCTTGAGGAGACACTCAAGTTGTACCGCGAGATTTTAGGCTTCGAACTAGTGAACGAGGTCGTTCTGCGGGGCGAGGGGATTGAAGGGATGCTGGTTAGAGAAATGCGAGCGGGTGGTTGCACGATCCATTTGTCTCTGCCAGCCCCGAAGTATCGCGACACGGTTGGACCGATTGGCAACACGAACCACAATCACTTTATGCTTTTGGTCGACGATATCGTTCCCATCTGTGACAGGTTAAAAAAAGAGGGATACGAACTTGAGAACGACAACTACGCTCATGACAAGTATTCGTTTTTCACGGGGCCGAACGGTGAAATTGTTGGCCTGACGGAATACAAGTGAGTGATTGGTGGTGGGCTCGGCAGGTTGAGCAATAGCTCAGTTAGCCAGTTATTCGTTGGGGCGAATGCCGCTGGGGTGCGGCTGAGTTCGATACGCGTCCATTCTCTTCATCGTCGCGCCTTCGTATTCGCGTCGCAGCTGCCACGCGGAACGCTGTAAGGTTAGCTCCCACGCGAACAGCTTTTTGTATAGCTGCCGGACGGTTTGGGGATGCTTGTTTGCGAGGTCTTGGGTTTCGGCGATGTCAGTTCGCAAATCGTATAGCTCGGCCGGCCGATCGGGGAATCGCAGTAGCTTCCAATCGCCCTCGCGAATCGCCGCCCGGTTCTCCTTCTTCCAAAACAGAGTCTGGTGCGGACGATTTTTCTTTTGGTTGGTGATCCACGGTCTTAGGTCAACCCCATCGAGACCGTCAATCGAACTCGCGTCACCACCACCGGCGTTCACAAATGTGGGGAGCAAATCCAGCGTGCTGATCGGGTGTTGATAAACCGAACGATCAGCAACGACGCCCGGCCAACGCAGCAAAAACGGAACGCGGATACCGCCCTCCAAATGATTTGCCTTGGTTCCGCTGAGCGGATAATTGACCGATGCGTTGGAGTCCGAGGGGCCGCCGTTGTCGTTCGTGAAAATCACGATCGTATTTTGGTCGAGGCCAAGCTCTGCCAGTTTCTGGAACATACTTCCGCACGCTCGATCCAGTGACCGAGTCATCGCGGCAAGCTGCTTCCTTTTGCCAGTTAGGTCCGGGAATTCGGCCAAGTCGTCTTGCCCGGCCTGCATCGGTGTGTGAACTGCGTTGAACGAGACCATTACGAAGAACGCTCGATCGCGGTTGCGTTCCATGAAGGCATTGGTCTCACCGGCCAACGCGTCGGTCAAATAGGTTTGGGCTTCTTCGAACTGACCAAAGCCCCGCTCGAGCTTGTTCTCGGGTCGGTTGACTGGATTGTGTTTACCAAACGGAAAATAGCTTCTGGCGCCACCCCGAAATCCGTAGAATTCGTCGAACCCGCGTTTCGTCGGATGGAACCGATCGGCGTTACCTTGGTGCCATTTTCCGAACAGAGCCGTTCGGTAACCGAGTTCTTGTAGGTACTGGGGAATTACTTTCTGGTCGAGCGGCAATCCCATCTCGTCATCGGGCAGGCGGGACGGGCTCATGTAACCCGGGACGTTGTTCTCCTCGAAGCCAAATCGCTGTTGGTACTTGCCGGTTAGGATGCCTGCTCGGGATGGTCCGCAGACCGCCGCGGTTACATACGCTTGTTCGAACCGCATGCATTGCTTGGCAAAGTCATCCAGCTGAGGTGTTTTCATTACCTCGCTGCCATGGAAGCCAAAGTCCGCGTAGCCCGCATCATCGGCGACGACCAGCAAAATGTTGGGTTGGTCCGACCACGCAATTGAGCATGCGAGGAAACACGACACCGCCGACAGTATCGATTGGAGCCTTTGACACGCTCGTTTGGAAAAATGCATTGGCAACCTGCCTCGGATCGGTGAATGGGTTCATAAAATTTTGCCAAATCTGGATCGGCTTAAGCTGACCAATCGTCTCAATGCTCCCCAAGTTGGGTAAGTCGACCGCGAGTTAAATCGGTAATCGGGGAAGTATGCCCGCTTTGCTCGCCCTTAAAAACGATCAAATTTGGGTCGGAGGGCGTTGGCGGCGGTTACGACCCATCGCTTGCGGTGACCAGCCGGCCCAAAATCACACTCGTTGGAGTGCTTCGGGTTAGAGGCTGGAGTTACGCGTAAGCGTTGTCCGTGAAAGGGTTTAGGTGACGTTTTTGTGGTTAATTGGGATTTTCAAGCGGCCAAACGGCCTCTGTTTTAGTGGGAAATCGTTGTTCTACCGGCTCAATCGAGCGGATTCTTGAGTCTCTGACCTCAGGATCGTAAATGCGGACAACGTGGGAGGAAACGGGGATGTCTAAAATCCGACAATCTTCCCTAAATTAGCGTTTTAAGGGTTCAACCTACCGAAAATCTCGTTATGCTCAGCGTTGTTAACAATTAACGTTTTAACTCGCACGACCCTTAAAGTCATACGGTGTGCGGTGTTGAAAGAAGAGAACTACTCACCGACTTCCACTGATTCGAGAGGTACGACATGAAAAAGGTTTTAGCAGCTTTCGCAGTTGCTCTAGTCGCGATGAGCGGCTCTGCGAACGCGGACGTGGTCAACTTTGATTTTATCACGATTACGGCTTCGAACATTAACGGTGCTGGCGGTAACATCTCCGGTACGACCGGGGCGGCCCATGGCTTAATGCCAGGAATGTGGACTGTGAACGTTACTGGCACGGACTTCGACGCCGATGCAGTCGACGACGACTTTTCGTTCACCGTGACTGCCACAGCAAGTTCGGCGAACGGTACTTCGATTTGGGGTCAGGGCGTCAACACATCCAATGGCGGTGGAACTAACACCTCGTTCGGAATTGGTGCTGGCAACTCGATCACGTTGACTGGTGCTCTTGTTGGTGCTCCAACTACTTCGACTGGCGAAATCATTTCGTTTGATGGTTTCGATGGCGGCGGTATTGGTCTTGGTCACGGGCAAGCTCAAACTGCCTCGATCGACATCAACGGAACGACAGTCACTGCGGAAACGACCGGTGGAGGTTTTCAGTTCGATCAACCAACGGTTGACTTCGCGCCAACATCTTCAGTTGTCTTCGACAACGAAGTGAAGACCGGTGGTTCTACCAGCGTTCGTACCTTCGATGTTCAGTTCAGTTCAGCACCTGACACATCGGCCATTCCTGAGCCATCATCATTGGCTCTGTTTGGTCTGGCTGGTGGCTTGATTGCTGTCCGTCGTCGCAAGTAACCATCTGATTCAAACATCAGATTTGATATCCAAAACGCAAGTCTCACGGCTTGCGTTTTTTTATGCGCTTCGGCGGTAAGGCTTGACCTCGTGACTGACGATAAACGTTCAGGGTCCGGGGAGACGAACGGCGGAGTGCGAAAATTCGTTGTGCGGAACGCTTGATTCTATCGACGGTGTTATTAAGACCGCGTCTCTCAGCCCGCCCGTGAGCCAGAGACCGAGTTTTATCGAAGTCCGTCCCTCGCTCACGCGTCGGGTTTCGGTTTTGAAGTGCCCCTCGAGTGAACGCACGTGTCGCTGGAGCGAGCGAGTTTAGAATCGAAGCGTTGTGGGGCTCTGCTTGGTGACAGTTGTGTCCCCCTCTAGTTTTAGTCTTTGTTGGTCTCAGAGTTCGGCGAAACACTTATGAGATATTTATGCCTGTTGATCTTGCTGGCTGTTGGTTGTAACTCGTCAGAGCCAAGCGAGGTCGGTTCAGGTCAACTTGGAAGCAAAGACGCGGCCCCCGCATTTCTCTCGCCTGAAGCCCGGTTGGTAGAACGGCTGGTGTTGGCAGAAGATTTGGCTCTGGACTTGACATTCCAGCTAAGAGAGCTTGCGACTTGGCTGTCGACTGATTCTGCTGCTGGCCAAGCACCGTCTTTTCTTGACTTATCGACCTGTGTCGGTGCGAAAGAACTCACTGGTGATGAGTTCCGCGGGTTGCTAGATAACACGAATTTGCAGCTTGGTTTCAAGTCATCTTCATTTGATTGGCCGTTAGCTGCCTCGCCGGCAAAAGGTTGGGCCAAGCCGTTGGTTGCTTTGGAGAAGCAGCTTGGTCGCGTTAGTTCGATTAAGTTCGGTGTCCTGTCCGCCGATTTTGTCGGGCAAAGTAAGTCCAAGTTCCGCATGCTGACAAAACTGTCTGGCAAAGCATCAAAAAGCGGCCTGGTCTCTGGCATTACGGGCGAGCAGCTGACGACGTGGGCGTTGCGAGGTGACGTTTGGTACCTAACTGAATGGGAATCAGAAACGCTCAACGTGACGATCAGCCCGATTATGATTTTCGCGGACGTGACCGAACAGTGCATCCCAGATCAACGAACGCTAAAACTAGCTCAGCGGTCTCGTCACGAGGAGTTCGTAGCAGACACGGTGCTTACGGGGAACATTTTTCCTGACTTCGGTGATTACTCTGATTACATCGACGCGGCCTCGCCTCACGCACTTCCCTCGGTCACCGTGGTCGATTTCGACAACGATCAGCACGACGATCTCTTCATTAGCGGACGTTGGTGCCCGACACAAATGTTGAGGAACATGGGGGATGGCACATTCAAAGATGTTACCGAAGAAGTCGGCTTGAGTTTTCCCGCGGTTGTGAATTGCTCGGCGTTTGTGGATTTGGACAACGACGGTGACAAGGATGCAATAATCGGTCGGTCGCTCGAGCCGGTTATCTACTTGAGAAACGACAAAGGAAAGTTCGTCAATGTCACGTGGGAGCTTTCCAATCTGGAGGGCCAATACATGGTTTCAGCGATTTCTGTGTCGGACATTAACCGGGACGGATTGCTGGATTTATACATGAGCACCTACGGTCCATTCGGGCAGAACAACCCAATCAATGTGACTCCAGAAAACGACTGGAAGACGCGTTTTCTGAGGATGGAAGATGCGGAAGAGATTGTTAAAAGGCACAACGCCGGACACGGATTCGTCGACAATGCAGGACCGCCCAATCTGCTGGTGATGAATCGTGGCGGTGGCCGGCTAGAGATGATCGAGGGTAACGACCTGACAAAGCAGTGGCACCACTCTTATCAGTCGTCATGGGGGGATGTGGATAACGATGGTGATGACGACCTGTACGTGGCAAATGACTTTGCGGGTGACGGATTTCTGATCAACGAAACGCCCATCGGCGCGGAGCAACCGGTTTTCGTTGACGGAATTTCGACCCATTTTGATTCTGTCGCTTCAGGGTTTGGGATGGGGGCCAGTTGGGGGGACTTTGACTCCGATGGTGACCTGGATCTCTATGTGTCGAACATGTACTCAAAGGCCGGGAAACGGGTCCTGAAATTTTTGGGTAAGGGAGGCGATCAGCGAATCGATGTTTCGACACGAGGAAAC
This sequence comes from uncultured Pirellulaceae bacterium, assembly GCA_964558755.1. Lineage (GTDB taxonomy): Bacteria > Planctomycetota > Planctomycetia > Pirellulales > Pirellulaceae > Mariniblastus. The sequence goes on along the minus strand of CAZLFF010000125.1, from coordinate 2,640 downwards.
TTCTTGTTTCAGAACTCTGGTGGTCGGCTCAAGAATGTGGCAGGTGAGAGCGCGGGACAGCAGGATGTCGGCCGAGTCGGCTGGTCCTATGGCGGCCAATTTATGGACGTCGACAACAACGGAAGATTGGATCTGTACGTTCCCAGCGGCTACTTTTCCGCGGTCACCGAAGCGGACAGTAAAGTCGATATATGAAGTTGCTTTTGGCGCACGGTCGTGCGTTCCGATCCGACCCGCAGTGCCGCCATGCTTGGTGCTGAAGCATGGAAGAACCAGAAGTACTCAAATTTTCTGTTTGAAAAACTTGATAACGGACCTCCCTTTTATAAGTGCAACTCGTTCAGCGGCAGTGAACCCAATCATCTGTTTCTGAATGACGGCCAACGCTACTGGAACATGACGCTTGTCAGTGATGCGGACCACAAGGGGGACGGGCGGTGTTTCGCGAGAGTCGATTTGGACGAAGACGGTTGGCTGGACATCGCGCTTGTCAGCACCAACAAACCCCGGTTGAAATTGTTGCGCAACCAATTGGGGGACGTTTCAGACAACAGGCGATATCGGATCAAACTTCAGGGCAGTCATGAAAGCTCCTCCGCCGATCATACAACCAGTAATCGCGACGCGATTGGTGCGAGGGTGTATGCGACCTACCAATCAGGCCGCACGCAGTTGTTGCACCGGCAGTCGGGCGAGGGGAACGTTGCGCAGAACAGCGACTTGGTTTGGATCGGCTTCGAGCCTGATGACCCGGTGGCGAAGGTCGACATAAAATGGCCAAGCGGACGAACTCAGACGGTCACCGATCTTTCGGAAGAACGAATCAACTTGGTTGTTGAAAAGGCGCCGAATTGATAACGCGAGGCAACCTGCTCTATGAGGGATGGGGTCAGACGCTTCACCAATCACTGCCGCGCCAGGATTGCCGTTGCCTTTTGTTAGACACGGGCCGATGCCAATGCCTCGGTAGTTAGACGTTGGATTTCGTCAAATTTACCATCGGCAATCAGGTCACTCTTCACCATCCAGCTACCGCCGCAAGCGAGGACCGAGGGCAGGCTTAGGTAGTCTTTTAGGTTGGATGCGTTGATGCCGCCGGTGGGGATTAAGCGAATGTCGCCGTAGGGGCCTTGTAGGGCCTTGAGCATCGGGATGCCGCCGATCCTTTCGGCCGGGAAGAACTTGACGACCGTCAGCCCGAACTCGATCGCCGATTCGAGATCCGTTGGACTCGACACGCCCGGGTAGATCGGAATCGAATGGTCGACGCACCACTTAACCGTTCGCGGATTGAAGCCCGGAGTGACGATGAATTTTGCCCCCGCGTCGACCACCTGTTTGGCTTGGTCGGCCGTATGCACCGTGCCCGCACCAACGGTAAAATTAGCTCGATCTGCCAATGACGAAATCGCCGCCAAACCGGCGTCGGTTCGCAGAGTGACCTCAGCGACCGGCAGCCCGCCAGCCGATAATGCATCAGCAAGCGGTTTTGCGTCACTCTGGCGCTGGATCGCGACCACGGGGACAATTTTCCAAGACTCTAGTTGTTCGATCACGGTTGTGGCTCCTCGGAATAGGTCAAAAACATGGTTGCGGTGCGGCATGTCGTACATTATTATGTTAACAATTAACAGGCCTGCCAGTTAATAGGCGTGGCTATTTGTCACTGAAGAAAGGTTGGGGTCGAGATGTCGATTGCTCCAAAAACTGTCAGAGAACAAGTTACCAATCAAATTCGCGACGACCTGGTTTCCGGGCGGTTCGAGGCTGGGACCATGTTGCGCGAAATCGAACTCGCGAAGCGTTTTGGTGTCAGTCGGGGGCCCGTTCGCGATGCGTTCATCCAGCTCTCGTACGAGGGCTATTTAGCTTATCACGCCAACCGCGGTGTGATGGTTCGGCATCCACCGAATCCAGACGACCGGGATTTCATTACTTCGCTTCGCCAGCAAATTGAAACGCATGCGGTGGAGAAAGGGATCGCGGATGTCACGGATGAGTCGTTCGATATCGTCGAAGAGACTCTAGGTCGGCTGAAAGAGGCTTGTGACGACGGTAACGCGACTAGGATCGCTCAGCTCGATATCGAGTTTCACGAAGCGATCATGATTGCGTGTGGCGCAGAAGACCTCGTCAGTCCGTGGCGGCAGCTTTGCTCGCGGATGCTCCTGACTTATTCGCGGTTGGGTAATTACCGACAGGCTTACGAAGAACACGTTTTGATTTTCGAGCCGTTCAAAGCAAAGAATCTTAAGGCGACCTTGGCCGCGCTTAAAGCCAACATCAAGTAAACAACTCACGTTACGAAGGATCAATCACGCATGTTTGTTGGAATCGCTGCGGCGTTGGTGGCGGGGGCCATGCTGGGGCTTTACGCTCTCCCAGGAAAATACACCGCCGATTTCGAAGAAGAGAACAAGTGGAGTTTGTTCTTCGTGCTGACGATGTTCGTGGTCCCTCTGATCGCGACCTTCGCCTTAATGAAAGGCGTCGGCAACATTTACTCAGGTTTGGCGCCCGGTATTTTGCCCACCATGGTCGTCGCCAGTTTCCTGTGGGGTGTTGGCGTGATGATGTGGGGCAAGGCGATCGATCACATCGGATTGTCGCTCGGTTTTTCATTGTTTATCGGAACGGTGA
>CAZLFF010000124.1:289-10269 GCA_964558755.1 uncultured Pirellulaceae bacterium | reverse complement strand
GTGTGAGGCTAGGCTTTGCAAACTCCGTTGATTCTGTTCGTGGCACGTCGTTGCGGCCGCGGCCAGCAATTGCTGCGCTGCCCCAACATCCATTTGAGACAACAAGACGGCGGCTTCGGTTCGTCCAAGTGAACGAAATATTAGGACGGCGTCATGCAAGTTAGGCTGAGCGGAATCCATCAAAATGCTCCCGGAACACCAAAGATACGCGCCTCGGTTTTCGTCGGACTGGGCTCGGAGCTGGCGGGAGCTGCGTCAGCGGTCGCCTCGTGTGCGGTAGGCACCGCGGGCGTCGAAACGGTGGCCTCGATCGGAGGCTTCGCTTGGACGGCGGCCTGGATCGGTTGAGCCATCTTCTTTGCCAGTGCAGGAGGGAGATTCAGCGTCGTGGTTCGCAGCCCGGCCCGCTTGATTTCCGTTGCTTTTCCGGCGGCCACTGGTTGCAGCCGTTTCATGTCAGCGGGTGGCCGGTCGAATGAGGCTTGGGCGATCACGTTGCGAGAAGGTGTCTCAGCTGAGCCGCTTGCATGCGCGACAACGTTGTCGGTACTGGCTGGTTTCTTGCCCGGCAGCACGTTGATTGACTGGCCGCTGCGAATGAGTTTCCCGCTGGCGGTTTTGAAGACTGGAATCAGCGTAATCGATTTTCTTACGCCGCCCACTTTCTCCCACGGCACCCAGACGCTGTAGCTGTGGCCGAGGTCCGATTCGCTGTAGTGACGTTGGAACTGTTTGCTGGGAAACACAAACTTTTTGTCGGCTCCTGAATCCTCACGTGCCGTGTTGGATTCGTCGTAACCGTACACGATCAGTTCACCTTCCGCTTTGATCGGTTCGTTGTTCGCATCGTAGATGAACACTCGGCCACCAAAACCACGCACCGACGGACTTCCAGGTTTCTCGTAAACCGAATCTTTCCAAAGCACCGCGAACGAAGTTGGCTCAGCTGGTTCGGTTGATTCATTCACGGTGTCGCTGTTAAGCACCGGCAGCCATTCGGGCAAAGTTGGCTTCATCGTAGCGCAGCCGCTGGTGATCGCGAGGATGGCGATGCAGAGAATGGATGGTAGCTGCTTCATGGCTTGGTCACGTCGATGCTGAGCGGATTTTGGCGTTGGTGAAAGCAATCGTGTGTTCTGCGGCGGCGAGTGCTGGTTACTCCGACAGTTCAGCAGTTCGCACCGGCTCAATTCCTCGCGATGCCTGCTCGTCGAACGACTCGCGCATCGCGTTGGGACGCCAACGATCACGCAGTCGCACGGATGCTTGGCGGATTTTTGTTGCGGTGTCCGAGGCGGCTCGTTTGGCGCGATCCGCCGGCGTGTCGGTGGGATTCTTTGGTTGGGTGTTGGATGTTTGCGGTAGCATCGGTGGCACGGGCGGTGCGACCGACGGTGCGATTTCAGGGCCGATCATTTTGAGCGAATCTTCGAAAGGCGGTTGGTCCGGGTACATGCCTTGAGGATCGAAATCAGGGTAGATCGTTTCTGGGTTGTTGACGATCGTGTGCTCATCGTATGAGGTGTCGCCATAAATGTTGGCGACGTCGCCTAAGCACCAATGCATGCGATCCATTTCATCTCGGTTCTGCCGTTCGAGTTCTGCTTCGTTATCGACTAGGTACGGCGTCATGATGATTAGCAGTTCGCTACGTTGGGCAACGTCTGTCTCGAACTTAAACAGTTGACCAAGCACGGGGATGTCGGACAGGACTGGAATTCCTCGTTCGACGTGTGATTTTTCTTCTTGAACCAACCCAGAGAACACGACGGTTTGTCCACTGCGGGCCATGACGGTAGTTTGGGCTTGGGTTGCAAGGATCTGTGGTGAGCGGACGACGTCACCGTTATTGTTGACGAAGATGGGGATCCCCGTCTCCTCTGGGCCGACACTTGATTTCGTTGCGTCGACGAACATAACGATCATCCCGTCCTGGCTAACGCGCGGGGTGATTTCGAGGATCACACCGACGTCGGTGAATTCGACTTCGTTCGTAACGCCAAAATTACTCTGGGTGACGCCCGTGATTCGCGGTACCTCGGCGCCGATCGAGACCCGTCCTTGTAGGTTTTCGACCGTCATGATGTGCGGCTTACTAAGCACGCGTAGGCACTGTTTGTCTTTCAAGGCTCGCAAGAGAACGCTGATTGATTCGTTTCCAGCAGACAAAACGAGCCCGCCGTAACCCAGTTCGTTGTTGATTCGACCGGTTCCCAGATTCGAAAGGGCTTGGCCAGCGAGCGATTCGCGGTTGAATGCCCGTTGATTGGCCGATTGCTGACTGTTAAACGGGAATCCAATGCTACCTTCTTGAATGGCTCCTGTTGCTGGGTCGGTGATCGTCCCGCGGCTGAACAAGAGTGAGTCTTGAATACCAACATCAACGCCAAACTCTTCCAACGAGTTTAAGTCAACTTCGGCGATCATGACCTTTACTTTTACCATCGGCGGGCGACGATCGAGTGCCTCGATCACCTGTTGCAGTTCCGCGTGGTATTCAGGCATCGCGCTAATGAGCAAACTGTTGCTGACGACCTCGGGGACGACGATGACCTCACGGTTGGTTTGGTTGACACCTCCGAGCGCTCGCGGATCCTCGTCGTTGACCGAGCTGCGTGTCTCCAGCCATGTGTTGATCGCTTCTGAAACGTCTAACGCGGGAGCGTTGCTCAGACGGTAAACGAATACGCGGCGCTGGTTGACGTCCGCTTCATCCAAACGATTGAGCAGATCTTCAACGACTTGTAGATCACCGGCCGGACCGGATGCGATGATCGTGTTGGTGCGTGGATCGATGCTGAATCTTAAATTGATGAGCGTTCCGCCATCGGTCGCCGAAGCGCCTTGCAGCGGTAGTTGGCTAAGGTTGCCGGTGTTTTGGCCAGCAGCGCCTTGGCCGCCAAACCCACCCCCTTGCTGATTGTTTCCGTTGAAAAGGTTTTGCAGCATTGCCAGTAGGGTTTCCGCGTCACCGTTAACGATCTGGAAAACCTTGATCTGAGTTTCCGCGGCCGGGATCGTGTCCAACTGTTTGACCAACGCTTCGATCAGCTCCATGCTGGCTTCTGGGCCCGTCACGACTAGGGAGTTGCTGTTTCGGTCTGCGGTGACTCGGACGTCAAACATGATGCCTCCGTCGATCTTTTGACCGTTGTGATCGATGGTTTTCAGTTGCAGCATGGCAGAGCGTAGTCGCGACTGGTCGGTGTCGACGTTCGCACCAACCGCCTGCTGGTTTTGCGTCTGTTGGTTCGGGTTGAATCCTTGCCCCGCGTTAGGCTGCTGCCCGCTGATCGCGTCTTGCAGGACGACGGCCATCTCTTCGGCCAAGGTGTTCTTTAGGGGGAATACGCGAACGACGTTGACGGCCTGAGACCGATCCACGTCAATTTCCTGGATGACTTGGGCCGCTTGAACGAGAAACTGAGGACCGCCGCGCACGATCAGTGCGTTGCTGCGATAGTCGACAATCGTGGTCACCGCGGCGGACGGCAGTTGATTGTCGCCATCACCGGGATTTGCTTGACTGAAGTAGCTATCCAAACGGACTTTGGCATCGGCTGCCGAAATATGTCGCAGCTTAAATGTGCGAAAATCAACATCAGGCTTTTGAGACGGGTCAATATCAATCGTACTGACAATCGCGCGGACGCTGTCGAGTGCTGCGGGCTGACCGACGACCAACAAAGCGTTCGGGTTTTCTAGGGCCGTGATCGATGCTCGCCCGTTACTCGCAGCGTAGTTTGAGTCGTATAGCTCTTGCAGTTCTTCGACGATCGATTCACTTTGAACATTCTGCAACTCGATGCGCGCGGTTTTCGGCTGAGACTTAGATGCCGTTTCCGAGAGCTCGGCGATTGCGTCGCGAACGCGTTTCACGTCTTCGGCGTCTCCGACCAGCGTGATGATCCCAGTGGCCGGATCGACGACGACTTTCACCGTGTCTTGAATGCCTTCCGTGGGATTTGTTCCGTTTGGCGTGAGCGTGGTCGATTCGGTGACATTCTCGTCAGGAGGCAACGTGATTTGCACAAGTCGTTTCGAGCGTTTGAGAAACGAGGCTGGACTGACGATGGGTGCGGACGCGGTTGGGGCAGCCGATTGTTCCTGTTCTTGAGGTGACCCCAGGCCGGGGTTTAGTGGCCTAAACTGGGTCGCGCCCGTTTGGTCAAAACGTGATTCGGTATTTGCTGATCGACTGCTGCGTTGCTCATTAGGTGCCTTCACAAGCTGTTTCAGCAGTCCCGCATTCGATCTGCGGCTCCCGCGTTCGCTTTGCGCGTTGGTCGCTGATGAGGCATGAATCGCGCAGGCGATGCCCAGCAGGCAGGCGAGTACGCGTCGAGCATAACGCTGACGCAATCGCGGGGCTAAGCGTTTCAAATCGAAGTTTGAGCAGCGGGCTTGCATGTAAAAAACGCGTTTGGGTCAGCGGAACGGACACGTCGGCATGGCGCGGGAAGCCTAAGCCGAACTGCTTTCTTCATCGACACCTCTTCTGTGGCCGTTAAAGAATTATCAACGCTTAGAACCCGAATAACTGGATAACTTTAACATCGGTCTTAAATTGGGGGGTCTTCGCAGACCTTGCGGGCAGGTGATTGATCGGTTGACAGTGTCACTGGCCCTACGTAGCCTTGTCCGCACGGGGGCACTCAAACCGCAGTTTTTGCTAGCATTCAGAGTGGTCATCCCCTCCCCCGCGTCACGGAAGATCCGTTTCCGCCAATTCAAGCTGAGAACGCCATGAGTTTTGATTTCCCTGCCCAGCCCCAGCCTCAACGTCAGGTTCGTCGTGGTGGGTGTGGCCGATTTATTCTGATGTTGGTGATCGGATTTGCGGTCTATCGTCTGTTTTTTAGTGGCTTGGATCGAGGCGGTCAGCAACCTCGTGGCGGGCCGGGAGAGGTGCTGTCTCCCGTTGATGAGCCAATGGGTGGCGGTTCCGAACGCGACCAGATCAAGCGAGACATTTTTGGTGACGGAACGGTGGGCGGAAACCGACAGCCAATCGACGCAGGACGACGCCAGATGCCGTCTAGCGGTCGGTCGGGCGGGAACAACGACTGGGAAATGGAAGAGTTGGACACCAAGCCCTCATCGGGAACCAACCGCGACTTTCGCAACGACAGTCGTTTACCAAGTTCTAATTCGAATTCACCCTCTCGCAGTAAAGAAGACTGGTCCATGAGCAACGTCGACTCCACCGATGGCCAATCAATTCCGGCTGAAAGACCGCTCAACGTAAAAAAGAAGTCTAAGGGAGACTGGTCGTTGGACGAGGTCGAAGTGAAGTAGGCAAAGGGCAAACCGGTCGAGAACGAGCGACTTGTTGAGCATCTGCCATACTGCAATGGGGCAGATAACCGCTGGGTCGTTCTTATTCGAATCTAAGTTTCGAAACCAGTGGGCAAAGCTGGTCGATTTTGGCAAGTTCCTCTTGGGAGAACGTTGGCTGGTCTAACGCTCCGACGCAGTCAACAACTTGGGATGGTTTACTCGCTCCGATTATCGCCGTTGTCATGCGAGGATCTCGTAAAACCCAAGCGATTGCCATCTGTGCCAACGTCTGACCACGCTCGGCCGCCAGTTGGTTCAGTTGATTCACCGTGCTGATCAGTTCTTCAGTCATCACATCGTCGGTCAGAAAGTGGCCCACCGCGGCGCGGCTGTCCTCTGGAACGCCATCGAGGTACCGATTGGTTAGCAAGCCCTGGGCGAGTGGTGAAAACACGCAGCAGCCGCTGCCGATCTGTTCCAGCGTGTCCAAACGGTTGTCCGATTCAGTGTGACGATCGAAGATGCTATAGCGGGGCTGATGGACGAGACACGGTGTGCCCAAGTCATTCAAAATCTTTACTGCCGCACGCATTTGTTCGCTCGAGTAATTACTGATGCCGACGTACAGCGCCTTGCCCTGACGTACGATTGCGTCCAAGGCCGACATGGTTTCCTCGAGTGGCGTGTCGGGGTCGAAGCGGTGGTGGTAAAAAATGTCCACGTAGTCCAGCTTCATCCGGCGGAGACTCTGGTCTAGGCTAGAAATCAGATATTTGCGGGTGCCCCAGTCTCCGTACGGGCCTGGCCACATATCGAAACCTGCTTTCGAGGCAATGATCAGTTCATCGCGGTGGTTCGCGAAGTCCGAGCCAAGCATTTTGCCAAAGTTCTCTTCAGCCGAGCCCGCGGGCGGCCCGTAATTGTTGGCGAGGTCAAAATACGTGATACCCAAGTCAAAGGCTTGCCGAGCAATTTGCACGGCGACCTCGTAGTCATCGGCGTGTCCGAAATTATGCCACAACCCAAGCGCGATCGCGGGGAGTTGTAGTCCACTGCGGCCGCAACGACGGTACTGCATGGTTTGGTAACGAGTTTCAGCAGGGATGTAGTTCATCGATCGCTTTACTTTGCAAACAAGTGGCGCGCGGGACTACCGACGGCCCGTTGCGAGTAGGTCCCTAGGATACACCGTCTGCCAACCAGCCGCCATGCGATTGGTCGTGCCGCAAACCATGGGCCGTGACGATGCTGATCATTGAAGGTTGCCATTTATCGACCGCGCACGAGAAAGGCGAAGCGCCCGGCGATGGAACACTCCGCCAATTGTTTAGCTTGACTCGTGGTGGTTAGGGTTTAGCGCATTGAGACCATCGGCATCGACCGCATTTGGGCCACGACGGAATCGATGCAATGACGCAGCATCCAAGCTCGCTGGGTTGCGTGGCTGGTGCTACGGGCGTTGGTTAGGGTGTTGCGAACCATGGTCATCGTCGCAGCTGGGCAGCCGTTGATCCCAGAGTCGCTGAGGGTTTGCAAAGCGTTGGTGTAGATCTCACAACATTGGCTGTGATGTCCCGAGTTAAACACGGGCACCCCTTGATCAATGGCGCCAATCAACATGCTTACCGCTTGTGCAGGCGGCATGCCTTCGGTTGGTAGCAGCACGGCGTCGATCACGTGAATCACGCCATTGCTGGCCTCGATATTCCTTGCAATGACGTTCGCGTCGTTGATCCGGACGCCTTTTTCAGACACTGAAACATTGACACTCTGACCCTGCAGCGTCGAAACCGAACGAGCCTTCACGGCATCCGAGTCGTACGCACGACCGGAGACAACGTGATACTTCAGGATGTTGACCAACTTCGATCGGTTTTCGGGCTTTAACAAATCCTCGACGGTTCCAGCCGGCAGCTTGTTGAACGCGTCGTCCGACGGCGCGAAGACAGTGAACGGGCCGACACTGCCGAGCGTTTCAGCGAGTCCCGCCTCGGTGGCGGCGGTCAGCAACGTGTTAAAGGTGCCGGCGTTTGTGGCCACTGTTGGGATCGAGTCAGACGCAGGCATGAGGACGCTGTCGATGACGTGAATAACACCGTTGGTGCACTCAATGTCGGTCTTAATCAGATTGGCATCACCAATCGTTGGCAGATCACCGTCGATGTCCAAGGCCAACCGCTGACCGTTGACGGTGGAGGTGTTCTCGAGCGAGTAGGCATCGGCCGCGCGGACGGTGCCGGGAACGACGTGGTAGGTCAAAATCGCCGCCAGCTGTTCACGGTTCTCTGGTTTGAGCAAGTTCGCAATCGCATCGGGAGCGATCTTTGAAAACGCGTCGTCGTTCGGTGCGAATACCGTGAAGTTTCCCGTGGCTAGTGTCTCTGCCAACCCCGCAGCCTTGGCGGCCGTGAGGAGTGTCGAAAAGTTTCCCGCTGATGCCGCAGTGTCGACAATGTTCTGTTGGGCGAAAGACTGATTGGTAAGTGCCAGTGCGGTGATCGCCAGTACAGCAAAGAGTTTTTTCATGGTAAACGCCTTTTTAGAATCAGTATGAATGAAGTAAACCAACTGCTTTGCAACACCGAAGATGTTTGCTCGCAGAATCAACCGCTGTGCGGTTGGTTTCAAAACAGAAAAAGTCAAAATTCGCTTTGCTTGCCCGCGACGAACGAGACGCTACGTCCGAAGCATCAGGATCTATCCAGCAAAACGATAGGCCGATTGGCCATGGCTTCGGTCGAAGGAAGTGGGGTCGCGTCCTGTTTCAAGATGGCTGGGTCTCGATCGTGGTTGCGAGAACACTGTCCCATCACGGCCGGCGCGGCTACCCCCGTACGGTCAGCCAGATTCCCAGCAGAGCGAACGCCGTTCCTATGATCGCCTGCCGTGATACCTTGTGGCCGTCGGCGAGCCAGATGACTGGGATGGCGAATAGCGGGCAGGTCGACAAGAGCGTTTGGATGACCGCCAAATTGCCGCCTTGATAGGCGACTTGGCTTAACCAAATGCCCAGCCAGGTTCCGATCGCGGTGGCGGGAATCAGAAAACGCAGGTTTGCTTTTGTGAACCCGTGAAGGAATTGGTTTTGTTTGCGAGTCCGAATGAACATCCACATGCTGGTGATTATTGCGGCAGCCAGCAATCGGATCAGGGTTGCCTCCAGCGGACTACATTCGGTCATGCCCAGCGTAGAGAAGAGACCACCGATCGCTTGGCAGAACGCTCCGCCGATGCCAAACAGCACGCCGGCGGTCAAAGAGCCCGGCATTAACCCCGGCGATTCTGCGTTCGCTTTGCGATCCGAGACGACCGCGATCACGCTGATCATCGTTAGCAAGATCCCAGCCGAAACGCTCGCCGATGGAAGCTCTCCCAGATACTGACCTCCCAGCGCAACGGCGAACAACGGACTAAAGCAAGCAACAATTAAAGCTCGACGCGGGCCAAGGATCTGTAAGCTGCGAAAATAAAATGTGTCGCCAACCACAATGCCGATCAGACCACTGAGCGTCAGCCACCCCCAAGCTGTGGAACTGGTGGTAAACGTCAGCGTGCCTGCCATCAGCCCGGCCACCAGCAAGTGACCGCCGATGAGAACACAGCCGAACACGTTTTTAAACTGGTTCAGCGTTAAAGCCGACAGCTTAAGGCGGCCCCATAGCATGCTTGAGCACGTCCACAACAGCGCCGCGGTAAGAGCGGCCAATTCCGTGTGATGCATGGGGTATTCGAGTGGCGAATGGGTGAGTGGCGGGCGAGCAGAAATGGCTCAAGCGTTTTCAAAGCTGCAGCGTTCAGGTCCGCAGCTGGTTGGCGCGGGTGACTACGACCGCGTGAGCGCCACGTCGCCCATGTTTGCCTGTTCAGGCGCTCCCGGACCAATTCGCAGACCACCCTCGACGGTTAGCGGTTTGTAACCGGCAGCGGCGACGACCAAGCTGTAAGCCATGCCCTTGGGTAGCTGGTCGGGCAGAACGAAGTTACCGTTTGCGTCTGACTCGGTTGAGGTAACGACGTCTGATTCTCGGCGACTATTCAAGAATGAACGGAGGGACACGTTGGGTTTCACGACGATCACCAAACCGTCTTTGATCGGTCGATTATTGGCGATGTCGACCAAACGCCCCGATACCTCGGCGTCCGATTCATCGACCCGTTTCCCGACGACCATTTTCCCTTCCAAGGCGACCTCGCCGCGAATGCCGACCACCAGTTGATACTCGCCGTTTGGCACACCACGCCGGTTGCTAATCTTGACTGTTTTGCGACCCGACTCGCCGTCGTCCCAGTCCTCGAGTTGTTCAATAATCACCTCGCCCTCGTTCATCCAGACCGCACTCCAGGGTGTGCCGTTGGTCATGTTGTCGTAGTCAAAGGACGCGTAAACTTCATCGACGCCACTTGGGACCGAATGAGTAGGATTGATCGGACGACCGTCGCTGGTGACTTGGGTGGAGAACAAGAGGTTGGAAAATGTCGGTTGTTCTTTTCGCTTCGATGGATCGTAATGTTGGATCGGCGTAGCTTCGTGGCTCGGCAAATCGTCGTCACCCGTGCGGTCGGCTGCGATTCTCATGCCGGCTTTCTCAAGCAGCGGGATCGCCAAGTTCACGGGTCGCAAGCCATTGATGAAGCCACCGATTGCCATCGGAGTGTCTCGCTGGTCGATCCGCCCGTCGCGATTGGTGTCGAGGACTGGG
>CAZLFF010000124.1:0-279 GCA_964558755.1 uncultured Pirellulaceae bacterium | reverse complement strand
GCGAGCATCCACTGGTGTGACGCCTGTTCCTGCGGCTGCTTGAGTGGGGATGCCAACGAGCCTGCCGTCTTCGTTGACGCCCGTACCGCCGCTGTTACCGCCCGCGATCGTGGCATCGGTTTTCACCCAAGCCCTAGTTGCGCGGACCCCTTTCTCTTGTGAGAATCCGGACACGTTGCCCGACGTGTACGTCACGGTCTCACCGCCGATGCCCGGGTAGCCAAAGATCGACAGGCGGTCGCCCAGCTCTAAGGTGTCCGAATCACCAAGTGCTACCGA
>CAZLFF010000123.1:0-10273 GCA_964558755.1 uncultured Pirellulaceae bacterium | reverse complement strand
ACGGAGCCAATGTCGTCGCGACCGACATCAAGTGCGGCAACGGCGTCATCCACATCATCGACGCTGTCATCATGCCCAAGTAGGTGCTTCGATCGTTTGAGCGAAAGTATCAATCCAATTTCAAATAGGGCGGACTTGCTTCTGGCGAGTTCAGCCTTTTTGTATTCAATAGTCTCTCGCATGAGTACTGAGCAGTTGATGATCACGCGCTCCGAGTGGCAAAGTTTTCGAACTAACGACACTTCTAAAACGACGAGTCTCCAACTATTGGTGTCGAGTTAAAGTTGGATTACGCTCAGTCGTTCTCGCCGGTCAACTGATAGGCTAATCCCCATAACCGAGCATCTTGGGAATCAGTCGATAGTCTGGCTCGCGGAAAAGTGTTTTCATAAGTTTATCAAGGTCGCAGTCATTCTTTCGGATTCGATTCAAAAACGGGAGCGTGCGTTTATCAACTTCGATCGCGTCACAATAGAGACTTAAGACCGAAATATGCCCGTCACCAAGATCACTGCCCGAAACACGTTGTTCATTCTGCTGAATCGCTGCCAGACGACGGTCAAGTGTCATTGAAGGCAATGCCTCGGGGCCGTACGTTTCTAGTGTGATATCAATCGGTGGATTGATTTTTCCAGCGACCATTTTCAATTTACTTGCCATGACGCAAAGTTCACCGAACTCCCCCATCGTCATGTTGTCGTGAATGAGACTCACCGGAACGCCGCTGTTGAGCACAATGTTCTGGAGAACGTCACCGCCTTGTGCTTCGAGATTCTCGATTCGTTCAATCGTGTCCAGCGCAAAGTTATTTGAGATTACTTGAGCTTCTTCATCACTGACACGCTTGTCCCCATGGTCTTTTATTTTCGCAGTCATCGTCGCTGCAAACTGGTCAAAGTACTCCCGTCGCTTTTCCGCCCGACGCCGTGGAAGCGAAAACAACTCAGACAGTCTTCGATCGTACAAACCTCCCGGATCTGATTTCGCTATTGAGGAAATGTACCGCTCATTGTTTTGGTATTTTCGAGCTTCCTCTACCAAGATGTTCCAAACCGGATTCCCTTCAACAAACATTTCCTTGCCGGTTCCTGTTTCCCAAAGCCGCTCACGTGTCATACTGACAATTTCCGACCAGTTGGATGCACCGCCGTGTGCCAATACATGCAGTTCCCGCACGGCGATACTAACCGCTGATCCGATGAACCAAGAATTGTCGTATGGCCGAACCCACGCGATTAACGGCAAGCTAGCAAGGAAGCGGAGGCGGTTGGTTGTAACGGAGTCATTCTGGTGTCGAATGACTTCGATCACCTGCGTAAGTGACAATGCGACGTAAACTCCCATTTCGGTGAGCTGTTCGATGAACGTTCGCGCGTCTAGTCGCCGTTTGGCGTCAGAGCTGAAATAGTCTTTGGCAACTTTTCCGAGCGTTGAACTATCAAGGGATAGGAGTTTTGGTTTTGCAAGAATCATTGATCAACCTCAAGTTTCGAGAAGCAGCTTGTAATCAATCTGGTTAAAGAACATCCATATATTTTGGCCGAACGACGGAAGGTGTCTCTTCAATCATTTTCTCAACTAATGAAAAATCGTCTGAATTGCTGAAGACAAACCGATTTGAAAATGCAACTTGCATCGAGTTTTGAAACAGTAGTGAATCGCGAACCATGTCGATTGGTATTCCCTTGTCGACGGCATCCAAGAGTGGGATTTCAAGTTTCTTACCGATCTTTCGTTCATGCTGACGAAATTGGTCAATCAACGTTGGGCAAATGAAAGTGATTGTAAACTCAGGCGACAGAGGCATGTAGATCTGTATGCCTTCACATGCGAGCCCGTTGTTCGACATTAGCGGATGTTCTGGATAGTGGTTCTTTCTGACGACCGGATTGTCGGATACTAAAAATCGACAATCGGGATCTCGGTACAACATCCAGTCCTTTTTGAGAAACTCTGGCGCAATGTCTTGTGCGATATCGAGATTCATCAAGCTCATTTGTTTGATCTGCTGGTCATTCATGAAAAGCCCCGGCATCGTTTCTGGCGTGAGCCCCTTGCTCGGCCCGGCACGACGCAGGCCTTCTTCCATTTGAAACAATGCCTCCAAGGAAGCTCGCGTACGGAGCATTTGGAAAGCCATGAAAAACGCAATTTTGGAACGGTCGCTGGGAGACAAATGGGAGATAGTCTTTGCCTCAACGATCCCGTTGAGCAGCCCTAAGGCGGAATTCTCGACATCGCACATCAGGGGTTCCAACGAGATCTGGATTTCACCACCTTTCAAATCGTAAAATCCGTTTTCAGATGCGACGTTGCGAGTGGAGGTAACAAACTTCTTCTGTGTATGTTTGTCAAACACATTGATCCTGCCATTTTTGTCGCTGAAGCGGCGGAGGAGAAACTGCGGAACGTAGTGTTGATTTTTGGTTCGTTGTTGTATGTTTGTCATATCGACTTCCTTCTCAATACGCAGACACAAGCCCATAGACTTGGTTCACCCGCAAACATCTGCCGAAGTCTTTTTTGATCCAACTGAAACACGAACGCAGCTACGTTCAATAGCATTCAAGCGGGTGGACTCCAAACATTATTGTGACAGAAATCGTCGGTTCAATGTTCGGACTCCTCGATTGCATTCCTGATTGCGTCGATACGCTCAATGTCCCGACGCAATAAACTACTTGTAAGATGATTCGAAACGGTGTTTTGATACTCAAGAACTTCGATGAGCACTTGCGAATCGAGTATGTTACGGCGGTATTGGGGATGAAGTTGTCTTTACCTAAGAAGTTTCTTGCGATCAGAGATGTTGGACTTTGAAAAACCGGGTTTGTCACGGAATCATTTCCGTCGAATCACTCAACGTCGGTTTGCCCATCGAGTGTTCCGAGAGCAGATTGTTCTTCGACTGCTGAGGCACAGATAAACTTGAAGTACCAAACGAGATTCCTGATCCGTTTTTCGCAACGGCATGTTTTGGCTGATGGAGCGAATGGAAGCCCAGACAGATACAAGGAAAGTCTCAAAACGTCGACTTCTTTAGGCCGCTTCTCTCGAGGCAATCTCTGGAAAAAGCGCCGATGAGATTCTGGACGTCTCGCTTGCTTGAACGCTCGTATAACCGGCTTCGAATCGAGATCTCCAGTGCTCTTTTTCCTGATCGGAAATCGAATTCCAGTGAGAGGTAAACTGTGGCTCCGTGAGCGTTCCACAAATGCTCGACGTTGGCTCAATAGAGCCAGCCGCTTTTACATCCGAAGAATACTGGCAATACAAATTGTAGAGTTGGTCTTGAGACATTAACACTTCCTTGCGTTTCGACGTCGCATGATACCAAATCAGCGTCTCATTTCGGAAGATCAGTCAATTCCCGAAATTTGCGATGCTTTCGCATAGCTCGCGACCGACGTGACTAACCGCATTCAACGAAGAGCACATTTAGTCGTCGGGTTTCGTTTTCACTTTGGCGTTACGTTTTACTGCCGCTGTGGGCGGTGGATTCGGCGACCTCGTTCGAAATCCTGCTGCCCCACATTCCATCGTGCTTGGTAATTTTCAGATCGCCAAGGACTTTGCACTGGCAAGCCAAACGAAGACCTGCGTCTGAACGATGCGGTGGGAATCCGAGCCTCCATTTTTCTACCTTCGTCGGTTCCGAAACGCTGCCTTCCAACTCAACGGCACACGTGCCACAGGTTCCAAGTCCCCGACAGTGGATCGCACCGGCAACGCCGTTGTAGAGTGGCAGTTTTGCGCCAAGCAATACGCGCCTTAAATTTGCGCCGTGCTCACACTCGATGTCTTGCCCCGAAAAAGAAATCTTTGGCATCACGCTTACTCAGATCCTGATTGAAGCGAAGGGTCGAGATTCTGCATCAACTCTTTGAGTCGGCGAATTGCACGCAGATATCTCATGCTCGCGGCGGGCTAACCGTTCAGCACGCGACTGATCTCTTGGTTTGTCAAATATTCGTAATGACGCATCACGATAATCTCAGAGTCTCTCTCGTCGAGCATCGAGATTGCATCCTCAACCTTGCGGCCCACCTCTTTCTGAATCATGGCCTCGGCTGGTGAAACGTCTGCGCCACCCAGCAATGAAGCAAGGTGTATCGAAGATTGGCCGCAGCCTCGCGGAATTGACATCCGCTGCTCTCGATCCACCGAACGTTTGGCCGACACTCGGTGGCGACGGTGTGCGTCGATGATGCGATCGCGCGCTATCTGACGCACCCAGAGATGAAAGGGCATGACGGGAGATTCAAGATACCGTGGCAATCTGCGATTGGCTTCGACCAATACATCTTGGACAACGTCGCTGACGCCGACCCGGTTTTGGATATTCTTGTCCAGCCGCATTCGAACAAGCTGATTCAGCGAGTTGCGATGGCGATCCATCAACAAGTTTACGGCTGATTGATCGCCAGCTTTGGCTTCGGCAATCAATTCAACAGTTTGCGGCGATTCGGGCCACATACTGTTGTCACCGAGCATTGAACCACCTGATGAAATAGCAGCGTTTAGTGCGTTCATTTGAATCTCGTACTCGCGGCTTTGTTGCTTCGACTGTTCAGATACGTCTCTATTCTCTTTAACCGCAAATTTCACAGTTTCGCAACAATCCCTCCGTTGCCTCCTCACCGAGCGATTGCCCGTGTGAAAACGTTTAATCCGACGCGATTTTGCGGTTTGGACTAACGAGGAGAAGGAAATGTTAAACAGAAATTCGAGCTACCAATCTGACTTCATATTTTCAATTGTTCGAGCCCCAACAGGCTGGAAACGGGAAAACGTGTTTGATGTGCCGCCGTCAGGGAAAGTGGTATCTCGCATGCCGGTCGCGAGCTTTGACGAAGCGTATGATGACCTCATCCGATGTAACCAATTAGCGATTCAAAATGGTCTGCGAGAATGGGCAATGATCGAAACGGCCGGAGCGGGCACTTGACCTTCGCTATCTGTCGACCCGCTTAGACCACAAATGTCAGTTTGAAACGAAATAATAAAGCACGAACGCATGAACAAACTTTTTCAATCCGTCGCACTTGTGCAGCAGTCTGAAGGCGATCGAAACAAAATGCTGTTACGGTGGAAGGCGGAATCGGACTGGTGGGAATTCATCGTTGCTGACCGGCTGAATAAGGAAAGCTTTCGAGAGTCGGTCACCCGCGAAGTCGCATGGCAACTAGACCTGAACCGAAAAACAGATTTCTTGGTCTCCAACATGGCTCAGCTATCAATGGAGTACGTAGAAACTCAGCCCGACAATACGCAGCAACACGTCGCGGTTGCCTTCTACAACGTACACCTTTTCCGGCGAACCGCAGTCGAGTCCATCTCAAGTGATTCAACCAATCGCTGGATGTCCGCATCCGAGGTTTGCCAAGGAGAGACTGACGAAGGGCAAACGATCGACCCGCGCGTTGTGTCATGGATCAACAAGCGGAGCGTCGTTCAACCATGGCAATAGAAGTTGCGTGGCACTGGATCATGCGATTGTGGTCAATGAAGACATACTATTTGGGTCAACGCGCGCCGCAGACGGTAAGCTGGCGCAACTTTTTTGGATGGTAAGTCGGTGACCGACGATCGTTGAATTTGAAAGCAGATCGCGGTTGATCGGTTGAGAAAATGCCTAGATGAAACAACCATTCAGAAACCCAAGAAACGGCCGGTAGAAGTGGAATCTCAACAAGCTAAGTCCAGAGCCACGGTGCAGTTGCTTCTGCTGGTTGCGGGCGGATTGCTGGTGCTTTCGGGAGCGGTTCATTCTGTCGTTTGGCTGTTTTCAAGTGGAGACTGGGAAGGCCCGGTTTCACTGCGGAAGCCGATCTTATTCGGGCTGTCGACTGGAGCGACGGTACTTTCGATCGCTTGGCTATATCCTAAGCTGCAGCCTCAAAAGTGGGATGCTGCTTTCTGCGGGTTGTTCGGAATCTCGATGATCGCGGAAGTGGCGTTGATAACGATGCAATATTGGCGCGGGGTTGCATCGCATTTCAATCACTCGACTCTTGTGGACACGCAAATCGAAAACTGGATGACTTATCTGATCGTTTTTGCGACGGTGTTTCTTGTCGAGTTCACGCGGCGCTGCTTTTTCAACCTCAATGCACCAAGTGATTTGAAGCTGGCGATTCGCGGAGGCATGACATTTCTGATCGCTTCATGCTTGATTGGGTTTGCGATTCTGTTCCACGGAAATTCGCAAGCTGCGATTGGGGCTGACCCGTCGACTTATGGAGAAGCTGGTGTCACCAAGTTTCCGCATGGCGTGGCGATTCACGCGATTCAGTTTTTCCCGTTGGCTTGCTGGCTTCTAATGAAAGCGGGAATTCCTCTCGAACAGCGGACTCGGTTGATTGGCTACCTGATCGCGTCGACTGCTGCGTTCCTGATGTTCAGCATCGTTCAGACGCTGAGCGGTAAGGGAAGATTCGACATGACAACGGAAGGGGCGTTGCTGATTGTCTTCAGCACCGGTTGCTTGTTGCCGTTAGTGTGGACGCTTGCGGTTCGATTACTGCGGCGACAAGTTAGAAGTCTTCGATAGTCAATTTTTGCCCTACTGATCGACTGCCTTGTGTGCATCACAGGCCAGAGGCGCCAGAGGCCTATGCCACCTAAGGTCTACGCCGCCGCTGAGTTATCAGTCCTTCTGACCATTGGTCGAGCTGCGTTTCGCGAACTTCGACGCTCTCGGAGACGAAAACCGCTGGCTTTCCATAACGTTCATCTGATCGCATCGCTCCGAAAAGCTACACGGTTTGCACTTCGTCGTTTAAGCATTTGAGTTCGAAACGAAATACTTGCAGCCAACCCGGCCTCATGATCGCATGCAGTTCGACCTCAGCAAATCGCGCAGAGTTTCCGCTGTATCCATTTTCAGATAGCCAATCACGAATGTCTTTCTCCGCGGATCTGCTCCGGATAACGTCTTTCACCAAGTTGTCCTCAAGAAGCATGACCACTCTCAATAACAAGTACCGGAATTTGACGTCTCTCGCAACTCGCCATCCACTCCGCCGTCGCTCCAATCGCTCAGGCGTCGACAACATTGATCCCAAATTGATGCAAAGCTTTTCTGAGCCTTCGCAACTCGGGAACACAATGGCTGTCGACACGAAGTGATTCTCCCGATGCCAAGACCACATCGACATCAAAGTTCTCACTCCACTCCGTGAGCTTCACGTACTCGATGTCATTTAGTGCGACGTTATACTCGTCGCGTCCATCGTACCAAGCCATTTCCGATTCGTTTATCAGCATTCCAAACTTTGAATTCACCAACACGGACAGCAGCAATACAGCAACCGCAACTCCCGCGATCAACAACCAAACCAGAGGCGCTCCATACACAATGCCACATGCCAGACAAAGGATGGCTGCCAGTAATGCGGCGACGGTCAGAGCATTCCGACTGGATGATTGATACTTGAATTGCATTGAAAGCTCGTCGGGGTTAGAGCGTCGTCAAGTCTTGATTTTCGAGCAGTGAAAGAGGCGACGCACGCTGAAGTACCAGCAACGAGGCACGAACGCGCATCAACGGGGGATTCGTCGCCGGCAGTAGTTCAAGAATCTTGTAGTGAACGATGCAACGAGTCTTCACGTTCTCCAATTCAGGACTCATGCCTCATCCACTACTGAAAAGTTGGACTTTGCCCAAAGGCTAGTGTAGCCGAACGCAATTACGTCGAGGATTGGGGAAAGGTGTGGGCTTTTTTGGCTCCCCTTCAATCATGACAGCAATTGGTGTTTAGCCCGTGCGAGCCGGAAAATCAGTATCACAGACCAAAGAGACAGAAAGGCCAACACTACTTGCGAGTTATATCCGTCGAAGAAATACAGTTCACAAATCTCAACCCGGCCGAGACTAAGGAACTGAAAGATGATCGAATTCGGACACGACAAGCAGAGCGGATACTGGCTGCGGGCCGAGATGTCCGTTGACCAACCGCTGACGACCGTTTTTGATTTCTTTTCTGATGCTCGACAGCTGGAGCGAATCACGCCGCCGATGCTGAACTTCAAAATCCTGACGCCGATGCCGGTGGAAATGAAGGCCGGCTTGCTGCTCGATTACCAAATCAGCATCCACAAGATTCCCATCAAATGGAAAACTGAGATTGCTGTCTGGGAGCCACCTTACCGGTTCGTCGACCGACAGTTGAAAGGGCCATATAAGCTATGGCATCATGAGCATACTTTTGAGGAAATTGACGGGCGAACTTTGGTCAAGGATCGCGTGCAGTATAAGCCAATCGGTGGAGCGATCGTGCATCGACTCTTTGTTCGACGTGATCTCGAGCGTATCTTTCAATATCGACAAGAAAAAATCGCGGAGATTTTTGAAGGTTTGAAGCCAGTCGGACAAACTGCCGAAGTGGCATAGCGGCAATCAAATGGTTCGGGCTTAGCCGCTGTTTAATTACGCATTCGCCGCCTTCGGAAAATCAGTGTAACCCTTTGCTCCCGTTGGGCTGTACCAATCCGACATATCGGCTTCCGGATTTAGCTCAACTTCGTTCTCGAAACGGTAAACCAAGTCCGGGTTGCTGATGAAAGGTCGGCCAAACGAGATCATATCGGCGTCGCCAGATTCGATCGCGGCTTCTGCGGACTCTTGTGTGTAGCCGCAGTTGCCCATCAACGGGCCATCGAAGACTTTGCGAAAGTCCGCCAGCGTCATCGCTTCGCCAAGCTCGTGGAAACCAAAACCAAGTCCGTCCATCACGTGAAGGTAGGCAAGACCAATCTTGTTCAACTCGGTCGCCGTGTAGGTGAACTGTTCGCGGTAGTCCGCCGATCCCATGTCGTTGAAGGCTCCGTTAGGCGACAGCCGAACTGCGACTCGGTTGGCTGGCCAGACTTCGGTCACTGCTGCCAAGACTTCGCCAAGCAAACGATAGCGATTCGCAGTGCTGCCGCCGTATTGATCAGATCGCTGGTTGGTTTTTGACTGCAGAAAAGTGTCTAACAAATAGCCGTTTGCCGAGTGAACTTCGACGCCGTCGAAGCCTGCTTCTTTCGCAAGTGATGCTGCTTTGCGATAGTCGGCGACAACGCCAGCAATTTCAGTGGTCTCTAATGCGCGGGGCGTTTCATAAGACTTCTTCCCCTCGGGCGTGTGCATGTGATCGCCGTTGATCGCGATCGCCGATGGAGCAACAGGAAGTGCTCCGTCCTGAAAGTCGCTGTGTGACGCGCGGCCGGTGTGCCACAATTGCATGAACGCCAAGCCACCGGCTTGGTGGATCGCCTGAGTCGAAAGCTTCCAACCTTCGGCCATTGCGTCCGTGTAGATGCCGGGCGACTCAACCCAACCATTGGCTTGTTCGGAAATCGTGGTGGCTTCGGTGATAATCAATCCCGCCGATGCTCGCTGAGCATAATATTCGGCCATGATCTCGTTCGGAATCCGGTCTTTTCCCGAGCGAGCCCGAGTTAACGGAGCGAGTACGACTCGGTTTGCAAGCTGAAGATCGCCCATCTTGAACGGAGAGAGGAGTTTTGGTGATTGCGACATGGTTCTTCTTATTCGT
Source organism: uncultured Pirellulaceae bacterium (assembly GCA_964558755.1). GTDB lineage: Bacteria > Planctomycetota > Planctomycetia > Pirellulales > Pirellulaceae > Mariniblastus. Next base: position 728 of record CAZLFF010000123.1, on the reverse strand, counting down.
TGGTATGGGCACTTGGCTTCGCAAAGCGTATTCGAGGGCGACATCGTTAAGTCTACTGCATCTTCGCTTTTGCAAAACAGATGCCAAACGTCTCACCTGCTAAGATCGGTGCTCAAATTGCTTTCTGGCTGTGGCTGCTTTGCCATAACGCACGGCATTGCCTTCATACGATGACAAGAGAAACGAAACGAACGATTTCAATGACTCAACCCAGCTCGATCAATCGAACGCTTCGTTACTTGCTTTTGGCCGTCTTCGTCGGCGTGCCACTAGCCAACTTTGGATTGCAGCCGCTGCTTTCCGACGGCAGCCAGTTTGCTGACGATCCTCAAACACGAGTCGCTGCAGCCGGATATGCGTTTGCGATTTGGGGCGTGATCTTTACGGGCATGCTTTGGTTTTCAGGCTCTCTGGCGATTGGCAATGAACCTGATTCGCCGTCACTTCGCAAGGCGATCGTTTGCTTGATGATCGCCGGGCTTGCGTCGATTGCTTTCGTGCCAATCAGTATTTACTGCAACTTTACGATCGGCTGGCTCGACATCATGGCTCATCTGATTCCATTGGCGATCGCGTCATTCTTTCTGCGCAAGCATGTGACAACCGTGTCAAGCAAACCAGTCAGTTCACTTTCCCGCTGGTCGTTCTTTGGCCCGTCAATGTATTTCGGCTGGAGACGGTACGCGATCTGGCCGAGCGAGACCCATCGCGACGTGGGATGGGTACGA